>JBKBUP010000189.1:0-5148 GCA_046289795.1 Dietzia sp.
CGCCGCCAACCCAGCGGCGGCATCCCGCTGGACCACCTGGCGGTCGAGGGATACGTGCGGGGGATGTCCCGCAAGCGCTCGGACATCGACGTGACCATCCTGCGGATCCCCGCGATCCTCGGCCTGCCCGAGCCCACGGTGTTCGGGGAGCTGTTGGCGCCGTCGATCGCCCCGGTCCTGGCCGGATACGACCCCCGCATCCAGTTGCTGCACCCGCAGGACGCACTCGACGCCCTCCTGCACGCCACGATGGGTGCCGCCCCGGGGACGTTCAACATCGCCGCCGACGGGATCCTCACGCTCTCCCAGGCCATCCGGCGAGCCGGACACGTCCCGCTGCCCGTCCCGCCGCAGACGTTCAAGCTCGCCGTCCGCCTGCTGTCCAGTCAGGGTCTGCGCGACATCGGGGCCTCCCAGCTGCGTTACCTGCGCTTCGGCCGCGCCGTGGACACCACCCGGATGCACAACGAGTTCGGCTTCACGCCCCGGTACACCACCGAGGAGGCGCTCCACGCCTACCTGGTGGACTCGGGCACGGAGCCGCTGATCACCCGCTCCACGCTCGAGCGGAAGACCGCCAAGATCGCAGCGATGCTCCCGCGGCCGGTGGCCGACCGGCTGCGCGCGGGAGTGGACACCACCCTGTGCGAGCTCGAGGCGATCGGCGCCCTGCCCGATCCGCACGAGTCCGACCCGAACGAGCCTGATCCGAACGAGCCCGATGCGCGCGAGTCCGACCCGATCGAGGAGGAGGCGCTGTGAAGGGCCCTGAATTCGACCTGAGCCAGCCACTCGGTGGGCCTCGCTGGGGGGAGGGCCGCCGCGACTCACGGAGCGACCGCATCGTGGGCGAGGGTTTCCTCGGCGCCACCAGCCACAGCGATGCCGCCGCCACCGAGATCGGCCGGATCGTCGACCGGTTCCTCACCTCCGTGCGGGACTCGCTCGGCCAGATGGTGGAGGCGCTACCCGTCGACGCCGAGATGCTGGGTCCCGTCCGCGAGGTCGCGCGCAACGTCGACGTGATGCTCGCGACCGGCGACGTCAGCGCGATGTCGGGGCTGGTCGACGCCGTCAACGGGGTCGGCGAGCTGATCGCCACGCGCGTCACCGGCGGCTACGAGGTCGACGAATTCGGCTTCGACGAGCACTTCCACAGCACCGTGTGGTTGCCGATGTGGCGGCCGCTGTTCGAGCACTGGTTCCGGGTCGAGGTGATCGGCGCCGAGAACATCCCGGCCGACGGTGCCGGGCTGATCGTCTCCAACCATGCCGGCGTCCTGCCGTTGGACGCCATGATGACCGCCGTCGCCGTCCACGACCACGCCGGACGCTCCCTACGGCTCCTGGCCGCCGACCTGGCGATGACGCTGCCCTTCTCCGCACCGCTGGCGCGGCGGGCCGGTGCGACGCTGGCCTGCGCCGCCGATGCCGAACGCCTGCTGGGGAGCGGCCACGTGGTGGCGGTGTGGCCCGAGGGGTACAAGGGCCTGGGCAAGCCGTTCGCTGACCGGTACCGGCTGCAGCGCTTCGGTCGCGGTGGGTTCGTGTCCACGGCGCTGGACGCCGGCGTGCCGATCATCCCGTGCTCGGTGGTGGGCTCGGAGGAGATCTATCCCAAGATCGGCGAGTTCCCCCCACTGGCGAGGCTGCTCGGGGTGCCGTACCTGCCCATCACCCCCATGTTCCCGCTGCTCGGCGCGCTCGGCGGGGTCCCGCTGCCCACCAAGTGGACCATCGAGTTCGGCGAGCCCATCGAGACCTCGCACCTGGGTCCGGACGCCGGCGACGACCCGATGATCGTCTTCGAGATCACCGACCAGGTCCGCGAGACCATCCAGAACACACTGTTCCGGAACCTCGCGCGCCGCGGGAGCGTCTTCTTCGGCTGAGCAGGGTGCCGGCCGCGCGGCAGCCCCGCGTCGGCCGCGCGCGGCGGCCCCGTTGCAACCCCGCGGCGGTCCCGCGGCGGCTCAGAAGATGCGGCGGATCTGGCCGATCGTCCGCACGCCGTACGAGGAGCGGACGGCCGCCCGGGCACCTGCGAGCCCGCCCACCGCGAGCACGCCGGGCATCGCCTTCTTGGCGGCCTTGCGCACGGTGCGGAAGTCCTTGATGTCCCAGCCGTTTTCGGAGGCGTACTTGCGCAGCCGCCCGTCCGGGTTGATCGCCACCGGGTTGCCGACCATCGTGAGCATGGGCATGTCGTTGAAGCTGTCCGAGTACGCGTAGCACTTGGACAGGTCGAAGCCCTCGGCCTCGGCGAGCTTGGAGATGGCGTGCGCCTTGCCGGGCCCGTGCAGGATGTCGCCCACCAGCCGGCCGGTGTACACGCCGTCCTCCTCCTCGGCCACGGTGCCGAGCGCGCCCGAGAGCCCGAGCCGCGCCGCGATCACCCGCGCCAGCATGACCGGCGTGGCGGTGACCAGCCAGACCTGCTGCCCGGCGTCGAGGTGCATCTGCACCAGCGAGCGCGTGCCGGGCCAGACGCGGTCGAGCATCGAGGTGTCCACGACCTCCTCGCTCAACGCGGTCAGCTCGGCGACGGTGTGGCCCTTGACGAAGCTCAGCGCCTTGTCGCGGCCGGCGGCCACGTCGTCGGCGTTCTCGTTCCCGGAGACCCGGAACTTGATCTGCGACCACGCCATGCTCGCGACGTCCTGCGCTGTGAAGAACTTGTGCTTGGCCAGCCCGCGGGCCAGCAGGATGATCGAGGCACCCTGGATGAGGGTGTTGTCCACGTCGAAGAACGCCGCCGCCTGCGGGTCGGGGACGAACCGTGTGGCGGCGTGGTCGTCGTCGTCCTCGGCGCCCGTGGCGCCTGCCAGCGGAGCGCCGGGCTCGGTCCCGGGCTCGAGCTTGACGGCGTTCCTGGCGGAGGCCTCGCCGGCGACGCGCTGGTCGCGGGCGTTGCGCCGGCGCCAGACCAGTCGGCCGATCGCACTGAAGACGTCCGCCCGTCCGGGGAGCCGGAGACGGTTGCCCCCGGAGTCGGAGTCGGAGCCGTCGGTGGCGTCGGTGTGGTCGTTCACCGGGTGGACCTCCTAGTGGGGGTGGGACCCCATCCTAGGGGAGCCCAGATGGGGTCGGGCACTATCAGAGCATGGTGCACACGGTGACCCTGCTTACCCGCGAGGGCTGTGGAAGTTGCGTCCGCGTCCACGGACAGTTGATCCCGCTCTGCACGCAGACGCACGCGCGGCTCGAGGTGGTGGACGTGGACCGCGCCGCCGACACGGAGCTCGCGGTGGAGTACGGCGACCGACTGCCGGTGGTCCTGGTGGACGGCGCGGAGCACTCGTGTTGGGAGGTCGACGACGACGAGCTGATCGCAGACCTCGCCGCCCCCGAGCCGTTCCGGGGCTGGGACTAGTCCTCGGCGAGCAGGGCCTGCAGGATCGTCGCGTGCCGGAGCAGGAAGGTGCGCTCGTCGAGCTTCTTGCGCCGGAGCCATCCGGTGACCTCGCTGTTGTGCTTGCTCGCGTTGCAGGAGGCGCATGCGGGGACCACGTTCTCCAGGGTGTAGCGCCCGCCGCGGGACACGGGCATGACGCAGTCGCGCTGCAGGCCCGGGCCGGGCGCCAGGCAGTAGGCGCACCCGCCCCAGGCGCCGAGGAGGTCGGTCCACTGCAGGGCGGTGAGGTCGTTGTCGACGCGGGAGAGTCGTCGTTGCCGTCGCTTGGCGTATCGCGCCCGTGTCGCCGCGGACACGGTGGTGGAGGACCTGGTGGTGGAGGACCTGGTGGAGGAGGACCTACGGCGAGGTGGCACGGCGCAACCGTACGTCGACCACGCGCGCCCCGCTGCCCGCCGCCCGCGCGCGCCGGGATCCGGGCTCGGGTCGTCAGGGGTCCACGCTGCTCATGGGGGCCGCACGGCGTCGCCAGGGCATAGCATCCGCCCCGGCGACGGTTTTGTCCCGGGGTGCCATGCGGGTTACGGTGGAGTTCGTTGCGGGTCGAACGCAGGCTCAGGCCACGGCCGTCCCGGCAGGGGATTCCACTGGGATTCGCCCTGTACGCAGCCGTGCACACCGACAGGAGACGACCGACTGTGGACCACTGTTCCGCGTGTGCGTCCAGTGTCGTCCCGCCGTTCCCGGTGTCCCGAGTTGACGCATCGGTGCCCATTCTGGCATGGGCACCCGCGGCACTCGCGTCCGGGGGTCGGCTGTGAGCATTCTCCTGGTGGGCCTGTCCCACCACAGCGCCCCGGTCGCCCTGTTGGAGTCGGTGGCCGTCGCGGAGACCGATCGCGACTCCCTCACCGAGAACCTGATCAGCGGCAGCAACGTCGACGAGGCGATGATCGTCACCACCTGTAACCGCGTCGAGGTCTACGCGGCGGTCGAGGCGTTCCACCCGGCGCTCGACGACGTCGTGGGTCTGCTCTCGCGGCATTCCGGGCTCTCGCCCGATGAGCTCAGCCGCCACCTCTACGTCCGGTATTCCGAGTCGGCGGCCGAGCATCTGTTCTCGGTGGCCTCGGGCCTGGACTCGATGGTCGTGGGCGAGCAGCAGATCATCGGGCAGATCCGCACCGCCTACCAGTCCGCGTCCGACATCGGCGCGGCCGGCACCACGCTGCACCGCCTGGCCCAGCAGGCCCTCCACGTGGGCAAACGCGTCCACACCGAGACCGGGATCGACTCGGCGGGGTCGTCTGTCGTGTCGGTGGCGCTGGACCGCGCCGCGGAGATCCTCGCCGAGGGTGGTCCCACGGGGTCGTCCACCGCGAACACCGTCCCGCCGTCCCGCCGTCTCGACGGTCGCCGCGCGGTCGTACTCGGAGCGGGTGCGATGGGCGGACTGGCGGTCGCGCACCTGGGTCGGGCCGGGATCGCTCATATCGACGTCACCAACCGCACCCCGGAGCGCGCCGATCGCCTCTCGGAGATCGCCCGCGACTCCGGCACCCCGGCCTCGGCGTTCCCCATGGAGGACCTGGCCGACGGGATCGCCGCGGCCGACATCCTCTTCACCTGTACCGGTGCCGTCGGTGCGGTCGTGACCCTGGGCGACGTGCACACCGCGATCGCCCGCCGCGGGCCGGGCCGCCCGCTGGTGATCTGCGACCTGGGGATGCCGCGCGACGTCGACCCCTCGGTCGCGGGCCTGCCGGGCGTGACCGTGCTGGGCATCGAGGAGC
>JBKBUP010000190.1:0-5021 GCA_046289795.1 Dietzia sp.
GTCCTGATCCAGGTACTACCGAGGATCAACTCCACCTACACCAACTGGCTGTGGTTCGGCTCAGTCGACGCCACCAGTGTCATGCGGACCGAGCTGCTCACGCGGATCGGTCTGTTCGTCGTGGTCGCCCTACTCGTGGGGCTCGCTATCGCCGCGGGCATCCTGCTGGCCTACCGTTACCGGCCGGTCTTCCTCGCGCAGCCGGGGATGCCGGACGCGTTGGCCCGGTACCGGGCGGCCCTAGGTGACTCGCCGGCCAAGACTGTGCTCTGGGTGCCTGTGGCGATCGGGCTCCTGGCGGGTTCGATCGCGCAGTCGGGCTGGCAGTCGGTCCTCGCGTTCTTCAACTCCACGCCATTCGGTCAGACGGATGCCCAGTTCGGGCTCGACATCTCGTTCTACGCCTTCGAGCTACCGCTGTGGCGTTCGCTCGTCACCTGGCTCATGGTGGCCGTGGTCATGGCGTTCCTCGCCAACCTCGTCACGCACTACCTGTTCGGTGGGCTCCGCCCCGGTGCGCGTGAGGGAGCACTGACGCGCGCCGCCCGGATCCAGCTGGTCAGCCTCGCCGGTCTGTTCGTCCTGCTCAAGGCCGCCGCGTACTGGCTCGACCGCTACGAGCTGCTGTTCCGTGAGAACGCCACGTTCACCGGGGCCGGCTACACCGATGTCAACGCGGTCATGCCCGCCAAGATCTTCATGTTCTCCGTGGCCATCGTCTGCGCGATCGCCTTCTTCTCCGCGATCGTCATCAGAGATCTGCGCATTCCCGCGCTGGCCACAGTTCTACTGCTGTTCTCCGCGCTCGTGGTGGGCTCGGCCTGGCCGCTCGCGGTGGAGCAGTTCTCCGTCAACCCCAACCGCGCCGAGAAGGAACGGGAGTACATCGCACGCAACATCGAGGCCACGCGGGCCGCGTACGACATCGGTGACGACCGGGTGACCTATATAGAGAACTGGGGCTCGGCCGACCCGAACCCGCGGGAGGCCGGCTCGGATGTCACGACGCTGTCCAACGTGCGCGTGCTCGACCCCAACGTGCTGTCGCCCACGTTCACCCAGTTGCACCAGCTGCGCAATTTCTACGGCTTCCCCGATACCCTGGGCATCGACCGGTACACGATCGACGGGGAGATGCGGGACTTCCTCGTGGCCGCCCGCGAGCTCAACCCGGAGTCTCTGCAGGCCAACCAGCGTGACTGGATCAACCGGCACACCGTCTACACCCACGGCAACGGATTCGTGTCCGCGCCCGCCAACCGGGTCAACGAGATCGCGGACGACGCCGGGTCGGACCGCGGCGGCCTGCCGAACTTCCAGGTCTCGGACCTCGAGGCCATCTCCAGCGGTCAGGAGATGGTGATCCCGGTGACCCAGCCGCGCACCTACTTCGGTCCGCTCATCGCTCAGTCGGACCCCGACTACGCGATCGTCGGCGACAACGGGGAGGGCCCCCGTGAGTACGACACGGACACCGAGCAGTACACCTACACGGGCGAGGGCGGCGTGCCGGTCGGCGGTTGGATCAACCGCACGGCCTACGCGCTCAGGTTCGCCGAGCGCAACATCCTGTTGTCGAGCCTGATCGGCGAGGACTCCAAAGTCATCTACGACCGCGATCCGCGGGACCGTGTCCAGAAGATCGCACCGTGGCTGACCACCGACACGAACACGTATCCGGCGGTGATCGACGGCCGGATCAAGTGGATCGTCGACGGCTACACCACGCTCAAGACCTATCCGTACGCCGAGCTGAGCTCGTTGGAGGCCATGACGGCTGACTCGACCAACGAGGCCGGCGGTCGGGTGCTGCCCGACGAGGAGGTCTCGTACATCCGGAACTCGGTCAAGGCCACCGTCGACGCCTACGACGGCACGGTGGACCTGTACGCGTTCGACGAGTCGGACCCGGTCCTGCAGACCTGGATGAAGGCCCTGCCGGGCATCGTGCAGCCGCGGGATGCGATCTCGGAGGAGCTCGAGGAGCACCTGCGGTACCCGGAGGACCTCTTCAAGGTCCAGCGTGAACTGCTGGCCAAGTACCAGGTCGACGACCCGGGGCAGTTCTTCACCAACGACGCCTTCTGGTCGGTGCCCTCCGATCCCACCGTGACCTCGTCGATCCAGGACCCGACCCCGCCCGTGGGCGGGCCGGCCGGCGGGCCGGCGGGTGCGCAGTCCGTCAACCGGGCGCCGGCGGACGGGCCGAGTCAGCCGCCGTACTACGTGGTGGTCTCCGATCCGACCGACCCGGACTCGGACGAGCCCTCGTTCCAGCTGATCTCGGCGTTCCGCGGGTACGAGCGAGAGTTCCTCTCGGCGCACATGTCGGCGAGCTCGGACCCGGACACCTATGGCGACATCACGGTCCGCGTCCAGCGGCCCACCGAGCCGCTGTCCCAGGGCCCGAACCAGGCTCAGGACATCATGATCGCGTCCCCGGCGATCGCCGAGGACCGGCGACTGTGGGGTGAGACCGCCGAGATCACCGAGGGAAACCTCCTCGCGCTGCCGTTGGCGGACGATTCGGTCCTGTACGTGGAGCCCATCTACACCCAGCGCAAGGACCAGGACTCGGCGTTCCCGAGGCTGCTGCGAGTGATGGTCAGCTACGACCGCGCGGTGGGTTACGCGCCCACCTTGTACGAGGCGCTCCGGCAGGTGGGGATCGAGGCCGACCCGGACGTCGTGCGCATCGACGAGAGCGGTGAGGCGGAGGCCGAGGCGGAGGACGCGTCCGAGCCGGCCTCCGAGGCGAGCGCTCCGAGGCCGGCGACGCCCGCCACCGGCGGTGGTGCGGACGACGCCGAACGCGCCACCGCGGTGCGGGAGCTCAGCCAGGCCCTGGCGGCCGTCCGCGCCGCCCAGGGTGAGGGAGGAAACCTCTCGGATCTGGGCCAGGCGCTCGAGGACCTCCAGGAGGCGGTCGATGCCTATCAGGCTCTCGGGAACTGACCTGACCAGGGGATATGTCGCTCCTGGTGTGAGTTAGGTCATGTTCTGTTCGTTCTGCGTCCACCGATTTGCCTTCCGCGGTGACTGGCACGTAGTGTCATAGACGCAAACGACGCGGGGTGGAGCAGCTCGGTAGCTCGCTGGGCTCATAACCCAGAGGTCGCAGGTTCAAATCCTGTCCCCGCTACCACGTACTCAGGCCCGGTTCCCGATGAGGGAGCCGGGCCTGAGGTCATTTCGCAGGTCCCGCTCACGTTCTGGCGGTCGGTGTGACAATCCCCGGCGGGCAGCGATCTGGTCTAGTGTCCGACTCGCGCGCGGCGTGCGCGCGATGGTGACACCACGCCCTGCGGGGCGTCCAGATCCCGGAGGGCCCCACCGTGAAGACCCGTGCCGCAGTCGTCGAGGGGCCGGGACAGCCGTTCCAGCTGGTCGACCTGGACATCGACGACCCCCGTGCGGACGAGATCCTCGTCCGCATCAAGGCCGTCGGCCTGTGCCACACCGACCTCACGGTCAAGGAGATGCTCCCGGCCGAGATGTTCCCCCGGGTCTTCGGGCACGAGGGGGCCGGGGTGGTCGAGGCCGTCGGACCGGATGTGGAGGGCGTCGAGGTCGGGGACCACGTGGTGATGAGCTTCCGATCCTGCCGCGAGTGCGCCCGCTGTGAGTCCGGGGAGGTCGGCTACTGCGACCAGACCATGGCGCTCAACTACATGGGCTACCGGATGGACGGCTCGACCACCTTCCACCGCGACGGAGCCGACGTGGCCGGGTCCTTCTTCGGGCAGTCCAGCTTCTCGGAGCTGGCGATAGGCTCCGCGGACAACGTCGTGGTGATCGACCCGACGGTCGACCTGGCCGTCGCCGCGCCGTTCGGCTGCGGATTCCAGACCGGAGCCGGCGCGGTCATCAACACCATCGACCCACGCCCGGCCTCGAGCATCGTCGTCTACGGCGCCGGAGCGGTGGGTCTGGCCGCGATCGCCGCGGCCAGGGCCAGGGGAGTCGAGACGATCATCGCTGTCGACACGCAGAACTCCCGTCTCGAGCACGCGGCCGGCTTCGGCGCGCTCGGGGTCAACCCGGCCGACCTCCCCGATGGCGAGTTCGTCGACCGGATCAGGGAGCTCACCGGCGGTGGATCCACGGCCGGGGTCGACACCACGGCCGTGCCGCAGGTCATCACGCAGGCCGTCCGGGCCCTCGCACCGCGTGGAACCCTCGTCGTGCTGGGCCTGGGGGCGCCCGAGTTCGAGTTGGATGCCGTCGACCTCATGCAGAACGGCAAGATCGTCCGGGGCTGCATCGAGGGGGACTCCGATCCGCTGACCATGATCCCGGAGCTGCTGGAGATGCTCCGAGCGGGAACACTGCCGCTCGACAGCCTCATCACCACCTACCGGTTCGACCAGATCAACGAGGCGGTCCGGGATGTGGCCGCGGGCGCCGTGGTCAAACCGGTCCTGGTCTTCTGACCCCGGGAGACTGACACCCGAAGTGGAACTCGTTCTCGAAAACCCGCCAGGACGGACTCGGGGCTCCTACAGTAGACAGGTGTCTGTTCGCATGTCCGATGCGGCAGGATCCCACCCCGTGACTGCAGGAGACCGCCCATGACAACCTCTCTCGACCGCGACGCCTTCTTGATCGGCACCGAGTGGCGCTCTCCCGCGACGGACAGCGTCATCGAGGTGATCAGTCCGCACACCGAGGAGGTCGTCGCACGGGTCCCGGAGGGGTCGGTCGCCGACATGGACGCCGCCGTCGCCGCCGCGCGTGAGGCGTTCGACTCCGGCCCGTGGCCGCGGATGAGCCCCCAGGAGCGGATCGAGGTGGTCGCCCGTCTCTCCGCCCTGTACGCCGCGCGGCTGGACGACATGGCGACCCTGATCTCCACCGAGATGGGGTCACCGATCTCCTTCAGCAAGCTGGCCCAGGCGCCCGCCCCCTGGATGCAGATCGAGGCGTTCGTGAACATCGCCCGGGAGTTCCCGTGGGAGGAGACCCGGCCGGGCGTTCTCGGCGGGGAGGTGCTCGTCCGCCACGAACCGGTGGGCGTGGTC
>JBKBUP010000191.1:0-5011 GCA_046289795.1 Dietzia sp.
GGCAGGTCCGCCACGAGGTCGGACGCGAGAACATCTTCTTCCTCCACGTCTCCCTGGTGCCGTACCTCGCGCCGTCGGGCGAGCTCAAGACCAAGCCCACCCAGCACTCCGTGGCGGCGCTGCGGTCGATCGGCATCGTCCCGGACGGTCTGGTCCTGCGGTGCGACCGCGAGGTGCCGGACGGGCTCAAGTCCAAGATCGCGCTCATGTGCGACGTGGACCTCGAGGGCGTGGTCTCCACCCCCGACGCGCCGAGCATCTACGACATCCCCAAGGTCCTCTTCGGCGAGCATCTCGACACCCACGTCATCCGCAAGCTCAACCTGCCGTTCCGGGACGTCGACTGGACCGTGTGGGGTGAGCTGCTCAAGCGCGTGCACGAGCCGCGCGAAGAGGTCGAGATCGCCCTGGTCGGCAAGTACATCGACCTGCCCGACGCCTATCTGTCGGTGACCGAGGCCCTGCGCGCCGGCGGTTTCGCGCACCGGGCCCGGGTCAACATCCGCTGGGTGCAGTCGGATCTCTGCACCACCGAGGCAGGCGCCCGTGAGGCGCTGCGCGGCGTCGACGGCATGTTGATCCCCGGCGGCTTCGGCATCCGGGGGATCGAGGGCAAGTTGGGCGCGATCTCGTGGTCCCGCAGGAACGGCATCCCGCTCCTCGGTCTGTGTCTGGGTCTGCAGTGTTCGGTGATCGAGGCAGCCCGTTCGGTGGGACTCGAGGGCGCCTCGTCCACGGAGTTCGACCCGGACACCGAGCACCCGGTCATCTCCACCATGGCCGACCAGGTCGACGCCGTCGCAGGCCAGGCCGATCTGGGCGGGACGATGCGTCTGGGTGCGTACCCGGCCGTGCTCACCAAGGGGTCTGTGGTGGCCGAGGCCTACGGCACCACCGAGGTCTCGGAGCGGCATCGACACCGCTTCGAGGTCAACAACTCCTACCGGGACAAGGTCGCCGAGTCCGGTCTGCGCTTCTCCGGCACCTCGCCCGACGGTCACCTCGTGGAGTTCGTCGAGTACCCACCGGAGCAGCACCCGTTCTTCGTGGCCACCCAGGCCCATCCGGAGTACAAGTCGCGGCCGACCCGCCCGCATCCGCTGTTCGCCGCGTTCGTCAAGGCGGCGCTGGCATACGAGAACGAGATGCGCCTGCCGGTCGAGCCGTGGCGAGAGGACCAGGCCGGCGCCGCGGCGGGCGGGACCGGGTCCCGGTCGGGCAGTGCAGAGCCCGAGTTGACCTCCGACGTCCGTTCGGACGGGAGCTGATCGGGGTGTCCGACTCCGGTGCCCCCGGGTCGCACGACTACCGGACCGTCGCCAGCCGCGAGATCTTCGACGGCAGGATCGTCAGGTTGCGCGTGGACACCCTCACCATGCCGGGCGGGGGCACCGCCGACCGCGAGATCTGCGGCCACGACGACGCGGTCGCGGTGATCGCGCTCGACGAGGGGGATCAGGTGACACTCGTCCGGCAGTACCGCCACGCGGTGGGGGAGCGACTCTGGGAACTCCCGGCCGGGCTGTGCGACGTGGAAGGCGAGCAGCCGGTGGAGACCGCGCGCCGAGAACTGGTCGAGGAGACCGGGTTGGAGGCGCGGTCCTGGGAGCCCGTGATCTCGATCGTGCCGTCACCGGGGTTCTGTACCGAACGCGTCCACGTGTTCCTGGCCAGGGAACTCCGTGAGGTGGCCCGGCCGGAGGCGCAGCACGAGGAAGCGGACATGGAGGTGGCGCGGATGCCGTTCGCCGAGGCCGTGGCCGCCGTCCTGGACGGACGCATAGTCAACGGCATCGCCGTGGCGGGGATCCTCGCCGCGCGCGCGTCGGTCGCCGGGCTCTGACCGGGGCGCACCCGCGATGACACCGGCCACATCGCGATGACCCGGCCGGACGGAGCCGCGGTCCAGATCCGCGGCTATCTCGACCACCTCGCCGTCGAACAGGGAGCTTCCGCGCACACCCTGGCCGCGTACCGGCGGGACCTGGAGAAGTACCGGCAGTACCTCGCGGAGTCGGGCGTCGGGGACCTCGGGGCGGTGACCGAGTGGCATGTCGAGGAGTTCCGCGCCCGGCTCGCCACCGCCGACCCGGACGCCGGCAGGAGGGCGCTCGCGCCCAGCTCGGTCGCCCGCACCCTGGCCGCGGTCCGGGGTTTGCACAGGTTCGCCACCCGCGACGGGGTGACCCGCGTCGACGCCGCGGCGTCCGTGACCCCGCCCCGCCCGCCGCGACGGCTGCCCAAGGCGCTGCCCGTGGACAGGATCATCGCGGTGATCGAGGCCGCCGGCGGGACCGAGGTGGACACCGACCCCGCCCGCCTGCGGGACAGGGCGATGCTCGAGCTGCTGTACGCCACCGGGGCGCGCGCGGCCGAGCTGGTCGGCCTGGACGTGGACGACCTCGACGGACTCGATCACCCCGGCGGGGGAACGGTGATCCTGCGCGGCAAGGGCGGCAAGGAACGAGTGGTCCCGGTCGGGCGCCCGGCCTGCGAGGCCGTCGGCGTCTACCTGGTGCGCGCCCGGCCCGCGCTGGCCGTCAGAGGCGGACCCGCGTTGTTCCTCAACACCCGTGGCGGGCGCATCACCAGGCAGTCCCTGTGGAACGTGGTGGCCGTGGCCGCCGAGCGCGCGGCGGTGGAGACGGACGTCTCGCCGCACTCCTTCCGACACTCGTTCGCCACCCATCTGCTGGACGGCGGGGCGGATATCCGTGTGGTCCAGGAGCTGTTGGGCCATGCCTCGGTCACCACGACGCAGGTGTACACCCTCGTCACCATCGACACGCTCCGCGAGGTCTGGGCCGAGTGCCACCCTCGAGCACGGTAACGTGACCGGGGACCGGCCTGAGCGCAGGTGACGACGCAGCGAGAGGAGACGCGGGTGGCGCAGGACTCTGGGACGATGGATCCCGCACTGTTCTCCCGCGCGGAACTCCTGGGTGCCGACGACCCGGCGGCCGGCGAGGGGTTCGCCGCGATCCCCGAGCCGCAGCCGCTCACCTCACACGGCCCCGCCATGGTGCTCTCGATGTGCAACCAGAAGGGCGGGGTCGGCAAGACCACCAGCACCATCAACCTGGCCGCCGCCCTCGCGGAGTACGGCCGCCGCGTGCTGGTGGTGGACCTCGACCCGCAGGGCGCGCTGTCGGCGGGACTGGGCATCCCGCACCACCAGCTGGACCTGACGGTCTACAACCTCCTGGTGGATAACACAGTGTCGACGGAGGAGGTGCTGGTCCGGACCCGGGTGGAGGGCGTGGACCTCATCCCCGCCAACATCGACCTGTCCGCCGCGGAGATCCAGCTGGTCAACGAGGTGGGGCGCGAACAGGCGCTGGGCCGAGCGCTCTACCCGGTGCTCGACCGGTACGACTATGTCCTGATCGACTGCCAGCCGTCGCTGGGTCTGCTCACCGTCAACGCCCTGGCCTGCTCGGACGGGGTGCTGATCCCGATGGAGTGCGAGTACTTCTCGCTGCGCGGCCTCGCACTCCTCACGGACACGATCGAGAAGGTCCGCGACCGGATCAACCCGCGTCTCCACCTGACCGGGATCCTGATCACCATGTTCGACCGCCGGACGGTCCACGCCCGCGACGTTCTCGGCCGGGTCGTCGAGGTGTTCGGCGACCAGGTCTTCGACACCCTGGTCACCCGTACCGTCCGGTTCCCGGAGACCACCGTCGCCGGGGAACCCATCACCACGTGGGCGCCCAGATCGGCGGGTGCGCAGGCCTACCGGGCGCTGGCCCGCGAGGTCATCCAGCGCGGCAGGTGAGCGAACCGGTGACCGGGGTCGGGCTCCCGCCGGGGGAGGGCACCACTGAGGTCACTACCACCGTGGTCGACGCGGCCGAGGTCGAGGGCCCGCGTGCGTTCACCGTCCACCTGACCAACTTCACCGGTCCGTTCGATCTGCTCCTCAAGCTCATCGACTCGCGGCGCCTGGACGTGACCGAGGTGGCCATCCACTCGGTCACCGACGAGTTCATCGCGCACGCCCGCGAGCTGGGTCGGGAGGCGGGACTCGAGGAGGTCACCGAGTTCCTGGTGGTGGCGGCCACGCTGCTCGACCTCAAGACCGCGCGGCTCGTGCCGTCCGGGGAGGTACAGGACCTCGAGGATCTGGCACTGCTGCAGGCGCGGGACCTGCTCTTCGCCCGTCTCCTGCAGTTCCGGGCGTTCCGGCAGGTGGCCGAGTTGTTCGCCGAACTCGACCGGACCGCCCGCCACTCCTTCCCCCGGACGGCGGGGCCGGACGAGGAGTTCCTGGAGCTGCTGCCCGAGGTGGAGCTGGGTGTGGACACCGAGCAGTTCGCCACCATCGCCGCCGTGGCGTTCCGGCCCCGGCCGGTCGAGGAGGTGGGGGTCTCGCACATCCACACCGCGGCCGTGTCCGTCCCCGAGCAGGCCGGCCGCGTCCTGGAGTTGCTGAGGTTCCGGGGCCGGGGCGAATGGGTGGACTTCCGCGAGCTGGTCTCCGGATGCGGCGAATCCCTCGTCGTCGTCGCCAGGTTTCTCGCCCTGTTGGAGTTGTACCGGGCGCGCGCCGTGGCGCTCGCCCAGGACGAGGCGCTCGGTGACCTGTTGGTGAGCTGGACCGGTGGGGAGGCCGCCGAGGTGACACGCGGGAGGGACGAATGGACGTGACAGAGGATGACGGCGTGCACGCCGGGGGACCGGGTGACGACGACGACGAGGTCCACGAGTCCGATGCTCCGCCGTTGCGTGCCCGACTCGAGGCACTCCTGCTGGTCGTGGACCAGCCGACGGCCGAGGGGCCGCTGGCGTCGGCGGCGGGCTCCACACCCGCAGAGGTGACCGCCGAGCTGCAGGCGTGGCGCGATGACCTCACGGCGGTGGGCAGCGGGATCGACCTGAGGCGCACCGACGAGGGGTGGCGGCTCTACACCCGTCGGGAGCTCGCACCGTACGTGGAGCGGCTCCTCACCGACGGCACCCGGTCGACCCTCACCCGCGCCGCACTCGAGACGTTGGCGGTGATCGC
>JBKBUP010000192.1:0-5000 GCA_046289795.1 Dietzia sp.
GACGGGGGCTGACGGACCCGGCGGGTCGCCCGAGGAGTCCCGGCTCGGCGCCGGGCCGCCCGCGGAGCCGATACCGTGAGGTCATGCGACGACTCCTGATCCCGGTAGCGGCAGCGGCCCTCGCCCTGACCGGGTGCACCGGCGGAACCGCCTCCGTCGATCCCGAGGACCGGGCGGGGCAGGCACAGTCCACCGCCGCCCCCTCGGAGGACTTCCGGGTGACGGAGCACGGTGACTTCGACGAGGGGTGGGCGATGAGCTTCCTGCCCGGATCCGATCACCTGCTCATCTCACAGCGCGGGGGCGAGCTCCTGCTGCGCGACCAGGCCACCGGTGACGTCGCCGAGGTCGCCGGGGTGCCGCCGGTCGAACACGCCGGCCAGGGCGGTCTGCACGACGTGGCCCCGGGCGCCACCTTCGCCGACGACGGCACCGTCTACCTCAGCTGGGTGCGCGACCATCCCGAGGGCGCCCAGGGCGTGGTGGGTCGGGGGACGCTCGACGTGGACCGCGCCCGACTGACGGACCTCGAGGTGATCTGGGAGCAGGACCCCACCGCCGGCGGAGGGCACTTCGCCCTGCGCCTGCTCGTCAGCGACGACAATCTCTTCGTGACCTCGGGCGACCGCCAGGAGCAGACCCCCGCCCAGGACACCTCCAGCAACCTGGGCGCAGTGGTGCGCCTGACCCCGGACGGGGATCCGGCGCCCGGCAACCCGTGGGCCGGAGACGGCGGCTCCGCCGCGGACCTGTGGACCATCGGCCACCGCAACCCCCTGGGTATCGCCGAGGACCCGCAGGGGCGGATCTGGGTGTCCGAGATGGGGCCCCGCCACGGTGACGAGCTCAACCTGCTCGCCGAGGGCGGGAACTACGGGTGGCCCGTGGCCTCGATGGGACGACACTACGACGGCGGGGACATCCCGGAACACCGGGACGGCGACGGGTTCGTGCCACCCGCCGCGTACTGGGTCCCCGCGATCTCTCCCGGGAGCCTCATGATCTACGGCGGGGACCGCTTCGACGGCTGGAGCGGCAGCGCACTCGTGGGCGGACTGTCCGGGCAGGTGCTGGTCCGCGTGGAACTGCAGGACGAGACCGCGACCGTCGTGCAGGAGTGGGACATGGGTGAGCGGGTCAGGGCGCTCGCCGAGGCCCCCGACGGGGCGATCTGGGTGCTGGAGGACGGACCGGGTGGCCGCCTGCTCGAGCTGACCCCGGCCTGACCCGTCGACTCTCCTACGGGCCGCCACCGTCCACCGCCTAGTGTGGCGGTATGACGCAGCAGACGGATCAGACGAGCACCCGCGACGGTGTCGACATCAAGCCCCGCAGCCGGGACGTCACCGACGGACTGGAGAAGACCGCCGCGCGGGGCATGCTCCGCGCGGTCGGGATGGGGGACGACGACTGGGTCAAGCCCCAGATCGGCGTCGCGTCCTCGTGGAACGAGATCACCCCGTGCAACCTCTCGCTCGATCGCCTGGCCAAGGCGGTCAAGGAAGGCGTGCACTCCGGCGGCGGGTACCCGCTCGAGTTCGGCACGATCTCGGTGTCCGACGGCATCTCGATGGGGCACGAGGGCATGCACTTCTCGCTCGTGTCCCGCGAGGTGATCGCCGACAGCGTGGAGACGGTGATGAGCGCCGAGCGGCTCGACGGCTCGGTGCTGCTCGCCGGCTGTGACAAGTCGCTTCCGGGGATGCTCATGGCCGCCGCGCGCCTCGACCTGGCGGGCGTCTTCCTCTACGCCGGATCCACGTTGCCCGGTTTCGCCACGCTCTCCGACGGCACGGAGAAGCAGGTCACCATCATCGACGCGTTCGAGGCCGTCGGGGCGTGCTCGCGCGGACTGATGAGCCGCGAGGACGTCGACACCATCGAGCGCGCCATCTGTCCCGGCGAGGGTGCGTGCGGTGGCATGTACACCGCCAACACCATGGCGAGCGCGGCCGAGGCCCTGGGGATGTCCCTCCCGGGGAGCGCCTCCCCGCCGGCCCCGGATCGTCGGCGCGACGACTACGCCAAGGCGAGCGGTGAGGCCGTGGTCGAGTTGCTGCGCCGCGGGATCACCGCCCGGGACATCATGACCAAGGAGGCGTTCGAGAACGCCATCGCCGTGGTCATGGCCTTCGGCGGATCCACCAACGCCGTCCTGCACCTGCTCGCGATCGCCAGCGAGGCGGAGGTCGAGCTCACCCTCGACGACTTCGCCCGCATCGGGGCCAAGGTGCCGCACCTGGCGGACGTCAAGCCCTTCGGCGCGCACGTGATGACGGACGTCGACCGGATCGGCGGGGTGCCGGTGGTCATGAGGGCACTGTTCGACGCCGGCCTGCTCCACGGCGACTGCCTCACCGTCACCGGACGCACCGTCGCCGAGAACCTCGCGGACATCGCCCCGCCGGACCCGGACGGGCTGGTGCTGCGTGCGATGGACCAGCCGATCCACCCGACCGGCGGCATCACGATCCTGCACGGTTCGCTCGCGCCGGAGGGCGCCGTGGTCAAGTCCGCCGGCTTCGACTCCGACGTCTTCGAGGGCACGGCACGCGTGTTCGAGCGGGAGCGTTCCGCGATGGACGCGCTGGAGGACGGCACGATCACCTCCGGTGACGTCGTGGTGATCCGCTACGAGGGGCCGAAGGGCGGCCCGGGGATGCGGGAGATGCTCGCGATCACCGGGGCCATCAAGGGCGCCGGCCTCGGCAAGGACGTGCTGTTGATGACGGACGGGCGGTTCTCCGGTGGCACCACCGGCCTGTGCGTCGGTCACATCGCCCCCGAGGCGGTGGACGGTGGACCGATCGCGCTGGTCCGGGACGGCGACCGTATCCGCCTGAACGTCTCCGACGGGACGCTCGACCTGCTGGTCGACGAGGCCGAGCTGGAAGCGCGACGCGCCGGGTGGGAGCCGCTCCCACCCCGCTACACCCGAGGTGTCCTGGCCAAGTACTCCAAGCTCGTGCAGTCGGCCTCGACGGGCGCGATCTGCCGGTGAGACCCGGGGGCGCTCAGCGCCCCCGGGCCATGGAGACCATGCCGGACAGGGTGAGCCCGGCCTTGTTGCCGCCGTCGCACAGGATGTCCGTACCGGTGAGGTAGCCGGGCTTCTCGCTCACGCAGAAGGCGAGGAGCTCGGCGATCTCCTCCGGGGTGCCGAACCGCTTGAGGGCGGCCAGCGCGACCATCCGCTCCGAACCGCTCTTCTTCTCCAGGCGCCCCATCTCCGTGTCGAAGCTGCCGGGGGAGACCGAGAGGATGCGTGCGGACTTCCGCCCGAACGCGGCGGCCATGCGCTCGGAGTACCAGATGACGAACGCCTTGCTCAGCGAGTACGCGGTTCCCGGACCACCCGAGCCCGGTGTCAACTCGGACAACCGGGTCAGGGCGGCCGCCATGCGGTCCGGATCGCCGGAGAGGGCGGAGCGGAACGCGCGGACGGGCCGCAGAGCCGACGGCAGCAGGTGACCCGCGATGGAGGACACGTTCACGAGCGCGGAGCCCGGACTCACCACGGCCAGTGCCGCCTCCGTCACGTACACGGTTCCCAGCGCGTTGATCCGGACGATCGTCTCGGCGTCACCCATCCGAGGGCTCACCCCGGCGGTGTGCACGACCGCACGTAGGTCTCCGAGGGTCTGGGCCTGCGCGAACATCGACTGCACCGAGGCGCGTTCAGTGATGTCGCAGACCGAGGTGGCCACCTCGATCCCCTGCCCCGAGAGTCGGGCGGCCGCCTCATCGAGTCGGCCCCGGTCCAGATCGGCCAGCAGGACGTTGTGGTCGCGTCCCAGGATCTCGGCGGTGGCCAGCCCCATCCCTCCGGCTCCGCCGGTGATGATCGCGCTCCGGGACATGTGTGTGGCCTACTTCGCGTCGGGGTCGGGCTGGTGGATGCCGAACACGTTGCCCTCGGTGTCGAGGAAGTAGCCCTGCCACGCCATACCGGGCAGGGCGTGCTTGTCCTGGGCCACGGCTCCGCCGGCGTCCAGGATCGTGCGGGCGGTGGCGTCGAAGTCCCCGCAACCCATCGTGAGCACCGCGCCGCTGACGGGCGAACCCGACGCAGGGGTGTCACCGTGGCGCTGCATGATCGCGCCGTTGATGCCCGGTTCGTCCTCGGGACCGGACGTGACTCCGAAGTACGGTGAGCCGGCGAAGTCGCTCCAGTCCTGATAGGTCCACCCGAAGACGGCCGCGTAGAACTCACAGGCCCGGGCCGGGTCGGAGGCGTGGATCTCGAAGTGGATCGGACGGGACACGGCGGGCTCCTGACGTCGGAGAACTGATCGTACGAGGATATCCCCGTCAGGCGGGTCCCCGCCGGGCTATCGCGGCCCCCGGGAGCTCCGCCGACCCAGGGGCAGGTTCAGTCGAGGACGCTGCCGTCGTCGAGGTGGGAGAGCGAACCGCCCTCGGGCCTCTCCCCGGTGGCGAGGTAGACGATGCGGTTGGCGATGCTGACCGTGTGATCGGCGAATCGCTCGTAGTAGCGGGCGAGCAGCGCAAGGTCCACCGCCGCGACCGAACCGTGTGGCCAGTCCTGGGCGGAGATCTGCCTCATGAGGTCGGAGTGGAGGGAGTCGACGGCGTCGTCCTCCGAGTCGAGCGAGAGCGCGAGGCGGACGTCCTGGGTGGGGAGCAGGAGCCCGAGGTTCCTGGCCATGGCCGAGTCCTTCTCCGCGAACTCGCGGATCACCGGGACGACGGGCTCGGGGATGACGGGGTTCGGGTGCCGGCGGCGGGCCACGCGTGCGATGTGGCCGGTGAGGGCGGCCATCCGGGTGAAGTGCTCGACGATGTAGATGCCGGACACCACCTGACGCAGGTCGCGGGCCACAGGGGCCTCGAGCAACAGGAGGTCGAACGCGTGCTGCTCGCTGGCCTCGCGCAGATCCACCACCTCGGCCGCACCGTCGATCACCTCGGTGGCCGCGACCTCATCCCCCTCGAGGAGCGCCGCGCTGGCGAGATCGAGGAGTCGGGTGTTCATCTCG
>JBKBUP010000193.1:0-4884 GCA_046289795.1 Dietzia sp.
TAGAGCTCGCGGTGGGCGTCGAGGATCCCGCCGAACGGGCGCAACGAATCCACCATGACCCCGTCGAGTTGTTCGGCCGCGGTGATCAAGGTGTCGGGGAAGGTCCCGTGGGGGACGTTCACGACGATGTCGTCCACGGCCACACCGTCGAACCGGTCCACCACATCGAGGCTGATGATGTCCGCGCCGGCGGTTCCCAGGGCGACCGCCAGGGAGCCGAGGCTGCCCGGTCGATCGGGCAGCAAGACGCGGAGCAGATAAGACATGGCGCCCATTGTGCCGCACTCCGATGGCCTGACTAGGCTGGGCCGGTACCGACACGCCACGGAAAGGGACAGACACGTGACCTCGATCTCACGCGGGGACGTCGCGCATCTGGCCAGGCTCTCCCGCCTGGAACTGAGCGACTCCGAGCTGGATTCGTTCGCGCGACAGCTCACCGACATCCTCGACCACGTGCAGGCCGTGTCCGAGGTCGCAGCGGACGACGTCCCGGCGATGAGCCATCCCACCGCGATCTCCAACGTGTACCGCGCCGACGTCGTCACCCCGGGTCTGACCCCGGAGCAGGCGCTGGACCAGGCGCCGGCCGCGGACCAGCAGCGCTTCGAGGTCCCGCAGATCCTGGGGGAGGAGGCATGAGCTCGCTCACCAACTCCACCGCCGCGGAACTGGCCGGCCGGATCGCCGCGCGGGAGGTGTCCTCGGAGGAGGTCACCCGTGCGCACCTGGACCGGATCTCCGAGGTCGACGGAGAGATCAACGCGTTCCTCCACGTGGGCGCGGACGAGGCTCTCGACGCCGCCCGCGCTGTCGACGCCCGACTGGCCGCCGGGGAGGAACTCGGCCCGCTGGCCGGCGTGCCCATCGCGCTCAAGGACGTCTTCACCACCACCGACGCCCCCACGACCTGCGGTTCCCGGATGCTCGAGGGCTATCGCTCCCCGTACGACGCGACGGTCACCGCCAGGCTCCGAGCGGCGGGCATCCCGATCCTCGGGAAGACCAACATGGACGAGTTCGCCATGGGGTCCTCGACCGAGAACTCGGCGTACGGCCCGACCCGCAACCCGTGGGATCCGAGCCGCACCCCCGGCGGGTCCGGCGGCGGTTCGGCTGCGGCGTTGGCCTCCCACCAGGCGCCGATCGCCATCGGCACCGACACGGGTGGGTCGATCCGCCAGCCCGCCGCGCTCACCGCGACGGTCGGCGTGAAGCCCACCTACGGGACCGTGTCCCGGTACGGTCTCGTGGCCTGTGCGTCCTCGCTGGACCAGGGTGGACCGTGCGGTCGGACCGTCGAGGACACGGCGCTCCTGCACCAGGTGATCGCCGGGCACGACCCGCGCGACTCCACCAGCCTCGACGTGTCGATTCCCGACATGGTCGCGGCGGCCCGCGAGGGCGCGAAGGCGGACCTGTCGGGTGTCCGCGTGGGCGTGGTCTCCGAGCTCGCCGGTGAGGGATACCAGCCGGGTGTAGAGGCGTCCTTCCAGGCCGCCGTGGAGACCCTCCGCGGACTGGGGGCGGAGGTGGTCGAGGTCTCGTGCCCGAACTTCCGCTACGCGCTTCCGGCGTACTACCTGATCCTCCCGTCGGAGGTCTCCAGCAACCTGGCTCGCTTCGACGCCATGCGGTACGGCCTGCGGGTCGGCGACGGCTCCGCGGACCAGGTCATGGCGGCCAGCCGCGAGGCCGGCTTCGGTGACGAGGTCAAGCGCCGCATCATGCTCGGCACCTACGCTCTGTCGGCCGGGTACTACGACGCCTTCTACGGCCAGGCGCAGAAGGTCCGCACGCTCATCGCGCGCGACTTCGACGCCGCCTACGAGAAGGTGGACGTGTTGGTCTCGCCGACCACCCCGACCACCGCGTTCCCGCTGGGCGAGAAGGTCGAGGACCCGGTGGCGATGTACCAGTTCGACCTGTGCACGCTGCCCCTGAACCTCGCCGGGCACTGCGGAATGTCCGTGCCGTCCGGCCTGGTCGACGGACTCCCTGCGGGTCTGCAGATCATGGCGCCGGCGCTGGCCGACGACCGCCTGTACCGGGTGGGTGCCGCCTTCGAGGCCGCGAGAGGCCCGATCGCGTGACACAGGTCCCCGAGAGGGACGCGTGGAAGGCACTGACGGCGCTGGTCATCGGGTTCTTCATGATCCTGGTGGATCAGACGATCGTCGCGGTCGCCACCGAGGCCTTCACCACCCAGCTCGGTGCGACGACCAACCAGGTCATCTGGGTGACCAGCGCCTATCTGCTGGCCTACGTCGTACCGCTCTTGTTCACCGGTCGCCTGGGTGACCAGATCGGGCCCCGCACGGTCTCGATCGCCGGACTGGTGCTGTTCACGGGCGCCTCCCTGTGGTGTGGGCTCGCGGGCAGTATCGAGACACTCATCGTCGCGAGGGTCTTCCAGGGACTCGGTGCCGCGCTGCTCACCCCGCAGTCGCTGAGCGTGATCACCAGGGTCTTCGCGCCGGGGCGTCGCGGGGCGGCCATGGGGATGTGGGGGGCGGTCGCGGGCATCGCCTCGGTCGTCGGACCCGTGTTGGGCGGTGTCCTCATCGACGCGTTCGACTGGCGTGCGATCTTCTTCGTCAACATCCCCTTCGGCATCCTGGCCGTCGTCCTGGTCTGGCGTTGGGTCCCGACACTCGAGACCCGGTCGCACTCCTACGACGTCCCGGGCATCGCCCTGTCGGCCCTCGGCATGTTCCTCCTGGTGTTCGGCATCCAACAGGGCGAGTCCCACGGCTGGGGAGGCACCACACTCGCGCTGATCATCGCGGGAACCGCGGGTCTGGCGGCGTTCGTCTGGTGGCAGTCGCGCGTGCGCACGGAGCCGCTGGTGCCTCTACGGCTGTTCCGAGACCGCAACTTCTCGATCGGCACCTTCGGCGTCTCCACCATCGGCTTCGTCACCGCCGGCACCATGGTCCCGCTCATGTTCTACCTCCAGGGGGTCAAGGACCTCAGCCCCACGCGCGCGGGTCTGATGCTGTTGCCGATGGCGCTGATCGCGGGCGTCCTCGCCCCGGTGGTCGGGCGCTGGGCCGACAGGATCGACCCGCGACTGTTCACGGGGATCGGCTACTTCTCCTACGCCATCTCCCTGTTCTGGCTGGCGCTGGTCATGGACTCACAGACCTCGATCCCCGTGCTGCTCGGACCCATCGCACTGATGGGGGTGGCCAACGGGTGTGTCTGGGCGCCCACCTCGTCCACCGCGATGCGACGTCTCGAACTCGCCTCCGCGGGCGCCGGCTCGGGGGTCTACAACACCACCCGTCAGGTGGGCGCGGTCCTGGGGTCCGCGGCGATCGGCGCGTTGATGCAAGCACGGCTGGTCGTCCACGGCGACGTCGGGCAGGCCGTGGCGGACGCCATGTACCTGCCCGCCGTGGTCGTCCTGCTCGGTGGTCTCGCCACGATGGCATTTCGTACCGGTGAACAGTCGCCGGAGCCCGGCGTGGTGGACAGGTCCCGGCCCTAGACTGCTGGGGACACGAGAGGAGTTCGACGTGCGTATTGGCGTTCTCACCGCAGGCGGAGACTGCCCCGGACTCAACGCGGTCATCCGCGCGTTGGTGCGGACCGCCAATTCCGAGTACGACTCACCGGTCCTGGGGTTCCAGGACGGGTGGTCCGGGTTGGTCCACGACCGTGCGGTTCCGCTGTTCGACGACGAGGGGATCGACCGAATCCTGCTCCGCGGGGGCACGATCCTCGGAACGGGCAGGCTCAATCCGGACATCCTCAGGGGGAGCCTGCCGGAGATCCGGGAGACCATCGAGCGTCACTCCCTCGACGCATTGGTGGCGATCGGCGGCGACGGGACCCTCAAGGCGGCGCGGTGGCTGACCGAGAACGGCATCCCGGTGGTCGGCGTCCCCAAGACCATCGACAACGACGTGGGCGGAACCGACTACACCTTCGGCTTCGACACCGCCGTCTCGATCGCCTCCGACGCCATCGACCGGCTGCACACCACCGCGGAATCCCACGAGCGGGTCATGCTCGTCGAGGTCATGGGGCGGCACGCGGGCTGGATCGCCCTCCACGCCGGACTCGCGTCCGGGGCTCACATGATCGTCATCCCCGAGGTTCCGTTCGACATCGACTACGTGTGCAAGGTGATGAAGCGCCGCTTCCAGATGGGTGAGGCGTACGGGATCTGCGTGGTGGCAGAGGGCGCGACACCCGTCGAGGGCTCGGGGATGACGTTGCGTGCGGGCGGGACCGACCAGTTCGGCCACGAGGTGTTCACGGGTGTCGCAGACCAGATGGCGACGGCGATCGCCTCACGCATGAACCGCGATGTCCGCACCACCGTGCTGGGGCACATCCAGCGTGGTGGCACACCCACCGCCTACGACCGGGTGCTGGCCACCCGCTTCGGTGTCCACGCCGCGCATGCGGTGCACCGCGGGGATTTCGGCCAGGTGGTCGCCCTGCGGGGGGAGTCCATCGAGATGGTGCCGGTCGAGGAGGCCGTGGCCGTGCTCAAGACCGTTCCGGAGGACCGCTACCGCGAGGCCGCCTGCCTCTTCGGCTAGATTGTTCCGCATGGAGTTCACCGAGGTCGTGTCACGTTTCGATCCCGTCATGGGCATGGAGGTGCACGTCGAGCTGCACACCGCCACCAAGATGTTCTGCGGGTGCCCGACTGCGTTCGGAGCGGACCCCAACACCCAGGTCTGTCCGGTGTGCATCGGACTACCGGGGGCGTTGCCTGTGGTCAACGGGCAGGCGGTCGAATGGGCGATCAAGATCGGCCTGGCCCTGGGGTGTTCGATCGCGCCGTACAGCCGTTTCGCGCGGAAGAACTACTTCTACCCGGATCAGCCGAAGAACTACCAGATCTCGCAGTACGACGAGCCGATC
>JBKBUP010000194.1:0-4873 GCA_046289795.1 Dietzia sp.
GTTCTATGTGGCGATCGGAGCGGTGGTCCTCTGGCTCGCGACGTCGATCGACTCGCTCGGGACGGGTTGACCGCGGCCCGTCACACGCCCGACTAGTTCAGTCGCAGGGGGACGCCCTCGCGAACGTGCTCGCGGACGCCGTTCGATGCGAGCAGCGCTCCCATCGCCACGAGTGCGCACAGTGAGAGCACGCTACCCAGCACCGAGATGAACGTGACGCTGTCCAGCACCATCCTCGCGAGCGTGCTCACGACCAGCAGTGACACCGCGACCCCGATGACGACCCGGGCCGCGCGGTGGGCGCGCCAGAGCAACACCGCGCCGGTGATAAGCAGCACACTCATCACCAGGGAAGACGCCGCGGTCACCACCATCGGGCCGTACTCGGCTGTGTCGTAGCCGCCGCTGGCGGTGGCGGTGATCCCCAGCAACGTGGCGAAGCCGATGGCCCCGCCGATGATGCCGAGTCCCACGCTCAGGCCCGTCAGGCCGAGGGCGGCGGGCCGGGGGGAACGGTCGTGGTCGGTCATGCGTGTCCTCGGGTTCGGTCAGGGGATCCCTGCGCGGCGAGTTCCATGGTCCTGGTGAGCATCGGGCCCACCACGTCGGACTCGGTGAGGAAACCATCGTGACCGGCCGGGCTGTCGATCACCACGAGTGGATCGGCTCCGGGCAGCAGCTCGGCGAGCTCCTCCTGCTGGCGAAGGGGGTAGAGGCGGTCGGTGGTCACACCGCCGATCACGCAGGGCACGGGACACGAGCGCAGGGCCTGCTCGACCCCGCCGCGGTCCAGGCCCACGTCGTGGCGGTTGAGCGCGTCGGTGAGCAGGACGTAGGTGCAGGCGTCGAAGCGTGAGACGAGCTTGCCGGCCTGGTGGTCGAGGTAGGACTGCACGGCGAACCGCCCGGACATCGACAGGTCCTCGCCCCGGGGGTCCTCACCCGGCTGCGGACGGTTGGCGAACCGCTCGTCCAGTTCCAGCTCACCCCGGTAGGACAGGTGCGCGATGCGCCGGGCGATGCCGAGGCCGGCGACGGGGGTGCGGCCGGTGCCGTGGTACCCGCCCTGCTGCCAGTGCGGGTCGGAGGTGACGGCCATGATCTGCGCCGTCTGCACACCGATCTGGTCGGCGGAGGCGCGTGCACCGACCGCCAGGACACACCCCGCCCGGACCCGGTCCGGGTGGGTGACCATCCACTCGAGTGTCCTGGCCCCGCCCATGGAGCCGCCGATCACGGCGGCCCAGCGTTCGATCCCCAGCAGGTCGGCCAGGACCCGCTCGGCCTCGACCATGTCGCGGACGGACACCGCCGGGAAGCGGGCTCCCCAGTAGTGGCCGTCGGGATGTAGTGAACTGGGGCCCGTCGAACCGCGACACCCACCGAGCACGTTGACGGACAGGACGCAGTAGCGGTCGGTGTCCAGCGACAGCCCGGGCCCGACGAGTCCGTTCCACCATCCGGGCGTCGGGTGCAGTGAGTCGACGGAGCCGACCACATGCGAGTCACCGGTCAGCGCGTGTTCGACCAGGACGATGTTGGACATATCCTCCGCGATCCGTCCCCACCGCTGCACCGCGAGAGTCACCCCCGGGATGACGACACCCGTGACCAGCGTGAGGTCGCCGATGGCGACACGGCCGAGGGTGCCGTCGCCCGGGGGCAACTGCGCGAGTGGATCGGTGGGGCGGATCATGCGGGCGGTCGTCAGGAGAGCGCTGCGAAACCGAGCTCGAGGTCGCCGATGATGTCATCGACGGCCTCGATGCCCACCGACAGGCGAACGGTCGCAGTGGTGACCCCCGCGATCGCGTTGGCCTCGGGGGTGCCCTGCGAGTGGGTGGTGGTGGCCGGGTGGCACACCAGCGAGCGGACATCACCGATGTTGACCAGGCACGAGTGCAGCTTGAGCGCGTCGATGAACTTCCAGGACTGCGCCTTGACGTCATCCTCGGACGCGCCCTCCGGCACCGCGAGGTCGAACGTGACGATCGCGCCGGCCCCCTTGGGGGACAACTTCTTCTGCAGCTCGTTGTAGGGCGAGGAGGCCAGGCCTGCGTACTGGACGCCTGCCACGTCCTCACGTGCCTCGAGCCACTCGGCGACCCGCTGCGCGTTGGACACGTGGCGCTCGATCCGCAGGCTCAGCGTGTCGATGCCCTGGACCAGGGTCCAGGCGTTGAACGGGGAGGCCGCCGCGCCGGTGTCGCGAAGGAGCGTCACCCGGGCCTTGAGCGCGAGTGCCGGCGCTCCGAGATCGGCGTAGACGAGACCGTGGTACGCGGGATCCGGGGTGGTGAAGGACGGGAACACGTCCTTGCCGTCGCGCTGCACGCGCCAGTCGAACTTGCCGCCGTCGACCAGGACGCCACCGAGGGAGGCTCCGTGGCCGCCGAGGTACTTGGTGGCGGAGGAGACCACGACGTCCGCACCCAGCTCCAGCGGGCGGATGAGGTAAGGGGTGGCCACCGTGTTGTCGATGACGAGCGGGACCTGGTTGTTGTGCGCGACCTCGGCGATGGCCGGGATGTCGAGGACGTCGTTCAGCGGGTTCGAGATGGACTCGCCGTAGAACAGCTTGGTGTCCGGCCGGACCGCCGCCTGCCAGGAGGCGGGGTCGTCCGGGTTCTCCACGAACGTGGTCTCGATGCCGTACTTGGGCAGCGTGTGCCTGAGCAGGGTGTCGGTACCGCCGTAGAGGCGGGGGGAGGCCACCACGTGGCCGCCGGACTGGGCGATCGCCTGGATGGCCGCGGTCTCGGCGGCCTGGCCGGACGCGAACAGCAGGCCGGCGACACCACCTTCGAGAGAGGCGATGCGATCCTCGGCCGCGGCGACCGTGGGGTTGGTGATCCGGGTGTAGATCGGACCCATCTCGGCGAGCGCGAAACGGTCCGCGGCCTGCTTGGCGTCCGCGAAGACGTATGAGGTGGTCTGGTAGATCGGGAGGTTACGGGCACCGGTGTCGGAATCGACGGGCTGCCCGGCGTGGATCTGGCGGGTCTCGAAGGCCCAGTCGGGGTTGCTGTTGTCGTACGTCATAGGGGCGGAGCCCCTCCTCTCGTCAGAAGGGTCCGGCCGCTCTTGACGACAGCGGACCCGCGCTTGCCTGTCACCCGGGTGGGTGGTGGCCAGGTCGTCTCCCGGGGCACCCCACCGCGGTGGAGGGTTGCCGTCCAGCGAGCCGGGGCTTGTCGCTGGAACTCATGACCTGGGGAGAGGTTAGCCTAAGCCGCTCGGCGGCGGCAACGAGGGGTAACGGGATCGAGCGGCCTCTCGCGGACCCGTCGGGTCCGTAAGATGAGGCGTACGTCACGATTTTCGCCGACAACGCAGGCCCCATAAGGGCGAGCGGAGAAAGAGGGTCCGATGTCCAAGATCAAGGTCGAGGGGACGGTCGTCGAACTCGACGGCGACGAGATGACCCGCATCATCTGGAAGTTCATCAAGGACGAGTTGATCCATCCCTACCTTGATGTGGATCTCGAGTACTACGACCTCGGCATCGAGAGCCGTGACGCCACGGACGACCAGATCACCGTCGACTCGGCCAACGCCATCAAGAAGCACGGCGTGGGCGTCAAGTGCGCCACCATCACTCCCGACGAGGCCCGCATGGAGGAGTTCGGACTGAAGCGGATGTACCGGTCGCCGAACGGCACCATCCGCAACATCCTCGGCGGGACGATCTTCCGTGCACCGATCATCATCTCCAACGTCCCCCGCCTGGTGCCGGGCTGGACCAAGCCGATCATCGTCGGCCGCCACGCCTTCGGCGACCAGTACCGCGCCACCGACTTCAAGGTTCCCGGGGCCGGCAAGGTCACCATCACCTACACGCCGGCCGACGGTTCCGAGCCGATCGAGCACGAGATCGTCGACCTCCCGGAAGGCGGCGGCGTGGTCATGGGCATGTACAACTTCAACAAGTCGATCGAGGACTTCGCACGCGCCTCGTTCAACTACGGCCTGCAGCACAACTACCCGGTGTACCTGTCCACCAAGAACACGATCCTCAAGGCCTACGACGGCGCCTTCAAGGACATCTTCCAGGACGTCTTCGACCGCGAGTTCAAGGCCGAGTTCGACGCCGCCGATCTGACCTACGAGCACCGCCTCATCGACGACATGGTCGCCTCCGCGCTCAAGTGGGAGGGCGGGTACGTCTGGGCCTGTAAGAACTACGACGGCGACGTGCAGTCCGACACGGTGGCCCAGGGCTTCGGCTCGCTGGGCCTGATGACCTCCGTCCTGCTCACCCCGGACGGGAAGACCTGCGAGGCCGAGGCCGCGCACGGCACCGTCACCCGCCACTTCCGGCAGCATCAGGCAGGCAAGCCCACCTCCACCAACCCGATCGCCTCGATCTTCGCCTGGACCCGTGGGCTCGAGCACCGGGGCACGTTGGACAACACGCCCGAGGTCATCGAGTTCGCGCACCAGCTCGAGGACGTCGTCATCAAGACCGTCGAGGGCGGCCAGATGACCAAGGATCTCGCGCACCTGGTCGGCGAGGGCCAGGACTACCTCACCACCGAGGACTTCCTGACGGCACTTGACGAGAACCTGAAGAGTGCCCGCGCCTGACCCGAGGGCCCCGCAGCCCGGACCGCGGCCCCCCCCCCCGGGCGGGGGGGGTGGGGGGGGGGGGGGTGTCCATCGACGGGAGCGGTTGCGCACCGGCTCGTGGCAGCGACCCGAGGGCCTCGGCCACGAGCGCGAGCTCACGGCGCACGGACTCGACGTCGGTGAGGCCGAACCAGACCCCCATCTCCTCGGCGAGGGCGTTCAGGACACGGTGGTCGGGGAGCGCCTCGCTGCGGGTCAGCGCGGCGGCGAAGGGACGCTCGCGGCCCTCCCAGGTGAGGAAGGT
>JBKBUP010000195.1:0-4835 GCA_046289795.1 Dietzia sp.
GGGGTGGCCCCGCCCTTCGAGGAGCACCTGTGACGACGACCCCGCACACCGCCCGGACCGGAGGCGAGTTCGTCGCCCGCCATCTGGGACCCGACGCCGACGGACTCTCCCACATCCTGGGGACCATCGGCGTGACCTCCCTCGACGAGCTCGCCGAACGTGCCTTCCCGTCGGTCATCCTCGACGAGGTGGGTCCCGACGGACGGGCCGCCGGTATCGACGCGCTCCCCGAGCCCCTGTCGGAGGCCGACACGCTCGCGGCGCTGCGCGTACTCGCCGACCGGAACGAGGTCGCGGTCTCGATGATCGGACAGGGGTACTACGACACGCTCACCCCGGCCGTCATCCGCCGCAACGTCGTCGAGAGCCCCGCCTGGTACACGGGCTACACGCCCTACCAGCCGGAGATCAGCCAGGGCCGCCTCGAGGCGCTGCTCAACTTCCAGACCATGGTCGCCGACCTCACCGGCATGGACATGGCCAACGCCTCCATGCTCGACGAGGGGACCGCGGCCGCCGAGGCCATGACTATGCTCCGCCGGGCCAACCGGTCCTCGAAGAGCCCTCGCTTCGTCGTCGACGCGGACGTCTTCGGCCAGACCGCCGCCATCCTGGCCACCCGCGCCGAGCCGCTCGGCATCGAGATCGTCACCGCGAACCTGATCGACGACGGGTTGCCGGAGGGTGACTTCTTCGGCGCACTCGTGCAGACGCCCGGCGCCTCGGGCCGGGTCGCCGACGTCGCCGGGCTGATCGACCAGTGCCACGGTCGGGGGGTGCTCGTGGCGGCGGGCGTCGACCTGCTCGCCGCGACCGTTCTCACCCCGGCCGGCGAGAATGGCGCGGACGCCTGCTTCGGCTCGTCCCAGCGCTTCGGCGTCCCGATGGGCTTCGGCGGCCCCCACGCCGGCTTCCTCGCCTGCCGTACCGCACACGCCCGCAACCTCCCGGGCCGACTCGTGGGCGTGTCCACGGACGCTGACGGCCGGACGGCCTACAGATTGGCCCTCCAGACGCGAGAGCAGCACATCCGCCGCGACAAGGCCACGTCCAACATCTGTACCGCCCAGGTCCTGCTCGCGGTGGTCGCAGCAATGTACGCCTCGTACCACGGTGCGGAGGGCCTGGCGGCGATCGCCCGACGCGTGCACGCCCACGCCGCCGTCCTGGCGGACGGCCTCGTGGCCGCGGGTGTCCAGGTTGTCCACGCCGACTTCTTCGACACCGTCCTGGCCAGGGTGCCGGGCCGCGCCTCCGAGGTGCTCGCCGCAGCCGCCGAGCGGGGGGTGAACCTGTGGAAGGTCGACGACGACCACGTGTCCGTCTCCTGTGACGAGGCCACCACCGGGGACCACCTCGCGCTCGTCCTCGAGGCGTTCGGCGGCAACGTCGCCGACATCGCGGACGCCGGACAACTGGAGATCCTCGTGGATCCCGCCTACGGCGACCGGACCTCGGGCTATCTCCAGCACGAGGCGTTCGTGAGGTACCGGACCGAGACCGCGATGCTCCGCTACCTGCGCGCCCTGGCGGACAAGGACCTGGCGCTGGACCGCACGATGATCCCGCTGGGGTCCTGCACGATGAAGCTCAACGCCACCACGGAGATGGAGCCCATCACGTGGCCGGAGTTCGCCGGACTCCACCCCTTCGCGCCGGTCGAGCAGACCCGCGGGATCCGCCGGCTCGTGGCCGACGTCGAGCAGTGGCTCATCGACATCACCGGCTACGCCGCGGTGAGCCTGCAGCCCAACGCGGGCAGTCAGGGGGAGTACGCGGGCCTGCTGGCGATCCGGCAGTACCACCGTTCCCGCGGCGACGAGGGCCGCAGGGTGTGCCTGATCCCGTCGTCGGCGCACGGGACCAACGCCGCGTCCGCGGTGATGGCGGGGATGAAGGTCGTCGTCGTCGGATGTCGACCCAACGGTGACGTGGACGTCGACGACCTCCGCGAGAAGGTCGCCCGGCACGCCGCCGAGCTGTCGGCGATCATGATCACCTACCCGTCGACGCACGGGGTGTACGAGCACGACATCGAGGAGATCTGCGCGATCGTCCACGATGCCGGCGGCCAGGTCTACATCGACGGGGCCAACCTCAACGCGCTCGTGGGGGTCGCCCGCCCCGGCCGGTTCGGTGGCGACGTCAGTCACCTCAACCTGCACAAGACCTTCTGTATCCCGCACGGCGGCGGCGGACCCGGTGTCGGCCCGGTCGCGGTGGCCGAGCACCTGCGCGAGTTCCTGCCCGGCCACCCGTACGAGGAGGGTCTCGGATCGGGCGCGGTGGTCTCGGCGGCGGCGTTCGGGTCCGCCTCGATCCTCCCCATCACGTGGGCCTACGTCCGCATGATGGGTGCGGACGGGCTGCGTCGCGCCACCCTCACGGCCATAGCGAGCGCCAACTACCTGGCCCGGCGGATCGGGCAGGACTTCCCGGTGCTCTACTCCGGCGACGGCGGGTGGGTGGCCCATGAGTGCATCCTGGACTTCCGGCCGCTCATCGACTCGGTGGGGATCTCCATCGACGACGTGGCCAAGCGGCTGGCGGACTACGGGTTCCACGCGCCCACGATGAGCTTCCCGGTGCCCAACACCCTCATGGTGGAGCCCACCGAGAGCGAGGACCTCGCCGAGCTGGACGCGTTCTGCGACGCGATGGCCGCGATCCGCGCCGAGATCGACCGGGTCGCTGCAGGGGAGTGGACCGTCGAGGACAACCCGCTCCGCGGGGCGCCGCACACCGCCGAGAGTGTCACCGCCGACGAGTGGGACCACGCCTACCCGCGCAGCCTGGCGGGATACCCGCTGGGATCGGCCTGGCGCCCCAAGGTCTGGCCCGCGGTGCGACGCATCGACGGCGCGTACGGCGACCGGAACCTGGTGTGCTCCTGCCCGCCGTTGGAGGCGTTCGCCGAGGACTGAGCCGGCGGTGGGCCGGCGGTGGGCCGGCGTTGTCGTACCCACGTGACACCGTGCGGGGCATGACGACGACCGGTTCCCGTCCCGTTCCAGATCTACCCGCGTCCTGTCTCACGTGGTGTCGCGCCCAGCCCCCGGCACTGCTGGTGGCGGACGAGTACGTGGAGATCGACCTAGACCTGTGGAACCTCAGGCTGGCGGAGCGGCGTGTCGACCTCCGGCTGGTCGCCGGCGGGCCGGACGGCGGCCGGGTCGAGTCCGGTTCCGGGTATCTCCGCAGGAGCGATCTGTGGGCGGCGGGCCGCCGGGCTCGGGGCAGCATCGAGGAGTCGGTGGTTGCGCTCTACATGTGTGCGGCCTGGCTCGCCGGGCACCCGCAGCGGTCGGGAGTGCGCAGGGGCCTCCCGGATTTCCGGGTGGCGGAGCGCGATCGCCCGGCGTGGCGCTCGGTGTCCTCCCACGGTTATCCGCTGGTCCTGCACGAGGTGGCGGACTGGCTCGACGCTCCGGCGGAGGCCATGAACCTGCTGCGTAACGGCGCGCCGTACGGCAGGGCCGGCAGGGGTGTCCCCGACCTCGGGTTCCCGCTCGCGTCGCTCTATCTGTCGTCGCTGGGCATGGCGTGGTCGGAGCAGAACATCGTTCCCGTCGACTCGGCCGGAATCGGCACATTGGTCCACGCGGGATGGACGGAGATCGAGTCGCTCGGACGGATGACGCCGCGCCGGTATCAGCGGTATCTGGACGTGATCTCCGCGTGGGCGGACGAGGCGGCGGTCGACCCGCTCGTCGTCGAGATGTGGCTCGTGCGCGACTGGCATGACCGGCGCTCGGCGGTCGCGCCGTCAGGGTCGTCCGCGGAGAGCCCACCCGGAAGTCACCCGCGGTGATCGACCGGAGAGGCTAGGGTCCGCTCCATGGAACCGCAGAGTATGACCGTCAACGTCCCGGTCGGCAGCCTCGATGTACTGCAATGGCGTCCGGGCGGCCCCGAGCGGGGGACCGTGTTGGCGTTGCACGGATTCCCGGAGTCACCGTGGGAGTGGGAGTCGGTCGCCGAGCTGCTGACGCAGCAGGGGTTCCGGGTCGTCGCTCCGGCGCAGCGTGGGTACTCGGCCGGTGCTCGCCCGGACGACGTCGGGGACTACGCGATCGAGCACCTCAGCGCGGACGCGCTCGCGATCGTCGACCATCTCGGTCTGGAGAGTGTGCACGTACTCGGTCACGACTGGGGGGCATCGGTCGCGTGGTGGCTCGCCGCCCATCACCCCGGGCGGGTGGCGACCCTGACGGTGGTATCCGTCCCTCACCTCTCGGCGTTCGCCGAGGCTCTGGAGTCGGACCCGGACCAGCAGGCCCGATCGGCCTACTTCACGCTGTTCCGCCAGCAGGGAAAGGCCGAGGACGTCCTGCTCGAGGACGGGGCCCACCGGTTGCGGTCCATGTTCGACGGGGAGGTGTCAGACGACCTGGTGGCCAAGCATCTCGAGCTGATCGGCGAGCGGGCGGGACTGACGGGCGCGCTCAACTGGTACCGCGCGATGCGCCGGTACGACCTGCCGGACGTGTCGGTTCCGACGACCTATCTGTGGGGTGAGGACGATCCCGCGATCGCGCGTGCAGGCGCCGAGGCCACCGCCTCCCGGGTGACGGGGGACTACCGGTTCGTCCCGCTGCCCGGAATGGGTCACTGGCTCCCGGAACAGGCCCCCGAGGTGGTGGCCGCGGAGGTCCTGGCCCGGATCGGCTGACGTCGGCGACCGCGGCGGGTTGCCGAGGCCCCGGCGTCAGTTCTGGCGGAGTTCCCGCTTGAGGAGCTTGCCCGACTGGTTGCGGGGCAGTTCGTCCACGAACACGACCCGCTTCGGCACCTTGAACGGCGCGAGATGGGCTCGGGTGCCGTCGATGATCTCG
>JBKBUP010000196.1:0-4781 GCA_046289795.1 Dietzia sp.
GGGCGCCGATCATCAGCACCAGGTCCGCGGGCCCGTCCTTGGCGCCGAAGTCCACCGGCGGGTCGAGCCGGGCGAAGCCGAGGCTGGGCTCGGAGATCGCCTCGGACTTGCAGTGCGGGATGGCGATCCCGCCCTTCATCCCGGTGGCCGCCTTGCCCTCGCGGGCCATCAGGTCGGTCACCAGGGTGTCGAGGTCGTCGGCGCGGCCTGCGTCGACGAGCGCCCCGGCCAGTGTCCGGATCACCTCGTCCTTGCTGCTGCCGAGATCGGCGTCGAGCCGCACCGTGGCGGTCTCGATGATCGGTTGGCTCATGGCCTTCCTCCGTGTTTTCTCAAGGGTCTGAACTCAAGGGTCGGAACGTGCGGGTCGGGACAGGTGGTTCGGGACAGATGGTTCGGGACAGATGGTGTGAGGCGCGCTGGTCGGTATCAGTCGAGTCGGCGGACGGTGGCCCGGAACGTGCCCGGATCGAGCCCCAGCGGTAGTCCGGTGCCGGCGAGAGAGGCAGCCACGCTGCCGTGGGAGACGGCCCACGCGAGTCGCTCCTCAGGTGGCGCTCCCCGGGCCTCGGCCAACAGGTATCCGGCGAGTGCGGAGTCGCCGGCCCCGACCGTGGAGCGGACACGGACCGGCGGGGTGGTCGCGAACCAGGCCTCGTCGTCGTCGACCAGGACCGCCCCGGCACCGCCCAGGGTGACCAGCACCGTCCCCACGCCCGTGGCGCGCAGCGTGCGGGCGGTCTCCACGACCGGTGCCAGGTCCCCGTCCGCGGCGCGGCGCTCCAACTCCACGCCGTCGACCCCGGCGAGCTGGCCGAGCTCCTCGCCGTTGGGTTTGACCAGGTCCGGGGCGGCGGAGGGGAACCGGGCGGCGAGCGCGGCCAGCGGCGCGTCGGAGGTGTCGACGGCGAGGCGGGCCCCCGTCGCGCGCAGTTCCGCGACCAGGTCCGCGTAGAACTCGGCGGGCACGCCCCGCGGCAGCGAGCCGCTCAGCACCACCCACGTGGCCTCCCGCGCGAGTCCGGCCACGTCCGCGCGCACCCGGTCGAGCATCTCGGCGGTGGCGACGGGCCCCGGGGCGTTGATCTTGGTGGTGGTGCCGTCGGGGTCGGCCAGGGTGAGGTTGACCCGGACCGGCCCCTCGGCGGGGACCACCGTGGCGGGCACTCCCGACTCGGCGCACATCGCGACGAACGGGTCGTGCAGCGGGGCGGGGAACACCGCCCTCGCCTCGATCCCGCCCGCGGCCAGGACCCGGGCCACGTTGACGCCCTTGCCGCCGGGGGAGTCGTGGGACTCGGCGATGCGGTTGACCCCGCCGAGCGTCATCGGCGCGGCCAGCACCGCCGACCGGTCCACGGACGGGTTCATGGTGAGCGTGACGATCATGGCAGGACGACCTCGATTCCCCGGTCTCGGAGGGCGGCGGCGAGGGCGCCGGTGGGCGGGGAGTCGGTGACCAGGACGTCGACCCGGTCCAGTCCGGCGAAGGAGACCAGGAACTCGTGGCCGAACTTGCTGGAGTCGGCGAGTACGGCCACCCGCCGGGCCGCGCGGCACATGGCGCTCTTGACGGCGGCCTCGTCGGGGTCCTGGGTGGTCAGGCCCCGCTCGGCGTTCAGGCCGTTGGTGCCGAGGAAGGCGATGTCCACCCGGATCGTGTCCAGCGCCCGCAGCACCGGTGCGCCCACGCAGGCCCCGGTCAGTCCGCGGACGGCGCCGCCGAGGAGGTGGAGCCGGGTCGCGCCGGAGCGGTGGAGGGTGTCCGCGACGGGGACCGAGTTGGTGATCAGCGACAGCCCGTGGCCATCGGCGAGCGGTTCCGCCAGCGCCTCGGCCAGGCAGGCGGTCGTGGACCCCGCGTCCAGCAGCACGCTGCCGCCCGGCGCCGGGAGTAGGCCGAGCGCGGCGCGGGCGATCGCGGACTTGGCGGTCACGTTCTCGGCGCGGCGGGAGGCCAGGGTCCGCTCGACACGTCCACCCGGGACGGCGGGGACGGCCCCGCCGTGGGTGCGCTCGAGGAACCCCTCGGTCTCGAGCAGGGACAGGTCCCGGCGGATGGTCTCCGCGCTGACGTCCAGACCGGAGGCGAGATCGGCCACGGTGACGCGGCCGGACGCGGCCAGTACCTCCGTGATGTGTCGTCGCCGTTCGCTGCCGTACATCGGGGGCCCGACCTTTCTCCAAGTGACCGAATATGTTGGATTCTGCCCGATACGGTTGGAAAGTCAAGACAATTTAGTTATTCTCGTCACAATTCACGATGCACTACCGGGCCGACGAGCCCGATCCGCTAAGGAGCTCCCATGTCGCAGGAATCGCAGACCGGGCCGACCATCCGAGGAACCGGCGTGGTGGCCGGGCTCGCCTACGGGGTCGCACGGTGGGTGGGTCGAGCCGAACAGGCCACCGCCGGGGGCGTCGACCCCGCCGGCGTCCCGGACACGGAGCGCTCGACAGTGCACCCGACTGTGGACACGACCGACGGTGCCCCGGAGGGCCCGCCGCCGGGCCAGGAGCAGGTCGACCGGGACCGGGAGCGCTTCGTCGCTGCCGCCGCGACCGTGGCGGGGCGGCTGGACCAGCGGGCGTCGCTGGCCACCGGGGTGAGCGCCGAGGTGTTGGCCGCAAACGCGGTGCTCGCGCGCGACCGCGGCTGGGCCAAGGCCGTGGTCAAGGAGTTGAAGAAGGGCCTGGGCGTCGAGGCGGCCACGATTGCGGCAACGGAGACGTTCGTCGTGATGTTCACCAGGGTCGGCGGCCGCCAGGCCGAGCGCATCACCGACCTCCGCGACATCTGCGCCCGCGTGGTGGCCGAGCTTCGTGGGCTACCCGAACCCGGGATCCCCGAGTTCGACGAGCCGGGCGTGCTGCTGGCCGACGACCTCGCACCCGCCGACACCGCCGGCCTCGACCCGGCCATGGTCCTGGGGATCGTGATCGAGCGCGGAGGCCCCACCTCACACACCGCGATCATCGCCCGACAGTTGGGGATCCCCTGCGTCGTGGCGGCGGCGGGGCTCACCTCGGTCGCCGACGGGGCGCGCGTGCTCGTCGACGCAGGTGCCGGGACGGTGACCGTCGATCCCGACGAGGGGTGGGCACTCGAGGCCGCCGCCGCGGACAGGCGGTTGCGCGACCTGGCCGCCGGGTGGACCGGTCCCGCCGTCCTGGCCGACGGCCACGAGGTGAGCCTGTTGGCCAACGTGCAGGACGCGGCAGGTGCCGAGCTCGCAGCGACCGGGCCGGCCGGTGGGATCGGCTTGTTCCGCACCGAACTGGCGTTCCTCGACCGCCCCACCGAACCCACCGTCGACGAGCAGGCGGAGCTCTACGCGCGGGTGCTCGCCTCGTTCCCCGACGCCAAGGTGGTCACCCGGACCCTGGACGCCGGGTCGGACAAGCCCCTGGCCTTCGCCGGGATGGCGGAGGAGGACAACCCCGCGCTCGGCGTGCGTGGCATCAGGGTGGACCTGATCGACCGCGGGTTGCTCGACCGGCAACTCGACGCCCTGGCGGAGGCCGGCCGACGGGTGGGCGGCGCACACTCCTCACCGTGGGTGATGGCGCCCATGATCTCCACCGTCGACGAGGCCCGCGACTTCGGCGGCCGGTGCCGGGAACGCGGCCTGACCCCCGGGATCATGGTGGAGGTGCCCTCGGTAGCCGTGACGGTGGACCGATTCCTGCCCCACGTGGACTTCCTGTCGATCGGCACCAACGACCTCACCCAGTACGTCATGGCCGCCGACCGGATGTCCTCCGATCTGGCGGCGCTCACCGATCCGTGGCAGCCGGCGGTGCTCCGGCTGATCCGGTCCGTGGCAGAGGCGGCGGCCCGGGCACCCGGCGGGCGGACGGTGCCGGTCGGCGTGTGCGGTGAGGCCGCCGCCGACCCGCACCTGGCCTGCGTCCTGCTGGGGCTGGGCGTCAGCTCCCTCTCGGTGGCCACGGCGGCGCTGCCGTTCGTCGGCGCCGCCCTGGGTGAGGTGACGCTCGAGCAGTGCCGCGAGCTGGCGGCGCTGGCACTGGACTGCGACACCGCGCGCGAGGCCCGGGCGGCGGTCATGGCCGGCAGCGCCTGAGCTTCTGACGCCATCTGCTCCCGGCCATGTACTCGCGCGTGCGCTTCGCGTTCTCTGCCAGCCTGATCGTGAGACAGGTTGGTGCAGTGCGCGGGGATCGGAGTTTGGACGATGATTACTACGCCGATTGGGACGACGGCGACGGGGAGGCGGACGTTCTCGGTCGCGTTCCGTCTTGAGTTCTTGCAGGCCTGGGACGAGTGTGTCGTTCACGGTGACAAGGCCCGGCTTCTGCGCGAACACGGACTGGCCCAAGGGACGGTCAAGCGGTGGCTGCAGGCCAGGGCTCGGGGCGAGTTCGATCGGTCGTTGCAGGCTGCGGAGGTCAAGTTGGGTAGGAAACGTCAGCACAGTGAGGATCGCTCCGAGGTGGTCCGGCTTCGCCGGCAGGTGGAGCAGCTGGAGCAGAAGGTCAAGGACGCCGAGACTGCGCAGGAGATCATGGGAAAAGCCTTCGAGCTCTTGGACGGGATCACCAAGAGCTCGACGGGACCGGATGCCCAGATCCCACCGGCGTTGATGAGCGCGGCCGAGTACCGGGCGTGGCTCGAGCGCAAGAAGTTGTGATCTGCGAGCTGCTCCGGGACCTGGCGGAGCAGGCGAACATGCACCTCACGCGGGCCTGCGCTCTGACCGGGGTGGCCCGGTCGAGCTTCTACCGGATCGACAGGGGCTATCGGCACTATCAGCCGGTGG
>JBKBUP010000197.1:0-4769 GCA_046289795.1 Dietzia sp.
TTCTGGGTGGTGGCCACCATCGTCGTCGTCGGCGCGCTCGGGGTGGTCTCCGCCAAGAAGGCGGTCTACTCGGCCCTGTGTCTGGCCATGACGATGGTCGCCCTGGCCGTGCTGTACATCGCGCAGGGTGCGGTGTTCCTGGGCGTCGGCCAGATCGTCGTCTACACCGGCGCGGTGATGATGCTGTTCCTGTTCGTGGTGATGCTCATCGGGGTGGAGTCCTCGGAGTCCCTGGTGGAGCGGATCCGTGGTCACCGGGTGGCCGCGATCGTCGCCGGACTCGGCTTCGGGGTCCTCCTGGCGACCGGCCTGGCCCGGGCGGAGCTGCCCCCGTTCACGGGCTTCGGCCCCGACCACAACGACGTGCCCGCCCTGGCCGACCTGCTGTTCACCCGCCACGTGTGGGCGTTCGAGCTCACCGGGGTGCTGCTGATCATCGCCACCCTCGGTGCCATGGTGCTGGCCCACCGCGAACGGTTCTCCGGGCGCCGGACCCAGCGCGAGATGTCCGAGCAGCGCTTCCTGGACTGGCAGCACGACGGTGACGCCCGTGTGACGCCGCTGCCCAGCCCCGGCGTCTACGCGCGTCGCAACTCCGCGGACATGCCCGCCCGACTACCCGACGGCTCGGATTCCACCGACTCGGTGAGCGAGGTGCTGCGCCGTCACGGTAGCGGTGGGGAGCTCGAGTCCGGCGACAAGACGGGGTCCGGCGGCGCGACGGGGTCCGGCGAGGGGGGACGCTCGTGAACCCCGAGTACTACCTCTACCTCTCGGCCGTGCTGTTCACCATCGGTGCGGCCGGGTTCCTGCTGCGGCGCAACGCGATCGTGGTGTTCATGTGCATCGAGCTCATGCTCAACGCCACCAACCTGGCCCTTGTGACGTTCGCACGGATGCACGGCGACGTGGGCGGGCACGTGTTCGCGTTCTTCGTCATGGTCGTGGCGGCGGCCGAGGTCGTGATCGGCCTCGCGATCATCATGACCATCTACCGTTCCCGTCGGTCGGCCTCGATCGACGACGCCAGTCTGCTCAGGTATTGAGGACGCGCGGATGACTCCTGATGTGACGCTCTGGCTGATCCCCGGCCTGCCGCTGCTCGGCGCCGCCCTCCTGCTGGTTCTGGGCCGCCGCAGCGACCCGTGGGGTCACCTGTTGGGCTGCGCCACCGCCTTCGCCGCGTTCTGCGTGGCCGCCTGGCAGTTCGCCGCCATGGCCGGCCGCGAGGCCTCCGACCGCACCCTGCAACAGACGCTGTTCACCTGGATCTCGGTGGGCGACCTCCACGTGGACCTGGGCCTGCGCCTGGACCAGCTCTCCATGGTGTTCGTGCTGTTGGTGACCGGCGTCGGCCTGCTCATCCACGTGTACTCGACCGGGTACATGGCCGCCGACCCCGCGAGACGGAAGTTCTTCGCCTACCTCAACCTGTTCCTGGCCGCGATGTTGCTCCTGGTGATGGCGGACGACTTCCTGGTCCTCTACCTGGGGTGGGAGGGCGTGGGCCTGGTCTCCTACCTGCTCATCGGGTTCTGGCAGCACAAGCCGTCCGCGGCCACCGCGGCCAAGAAGGCGTTCCTGGTCAACCGCGTCGGGGACATCGGGCTCGCCGTGGCCCTGATGGTGATGGTCACGCAGCTGGGCACCCTGTCCTTCGACGGCGTGTTCGCCGCCATCAGCGGCGGTGACGACGGTGCCGCGCCCGGGGTCAGCGCCGGCCTGGTCACCGCGCTCGGTCTGCTGTTGCTGCTGGGCGCCTGCGCCAAGTCCGCGCAGGTCCCGCTGCAGTCGTGGCTCGGCGACGCCATGGAGGGCCCCACCCCGGTCTCGGCGCTGATCCACGCGGCCACCATGGTCACCGCGGGCGTCTACCTCATCACCCGGGCCAACCCGATCTTCGACGCGGCACCGGCGGCGCGGACTGCCGTGATCGCCGTGGGCGCCGTGACGCTGCTGTTCGGCGCGGTGATCGGCTGTGCGAAGGACGACATCAAGAAGGTGCTCGCCGCCTCCACCATGAGCCAGGTGGGGTACATGGTCATGGCCGCCGGGTTCGGCCCCGCCGGGTACGCGCTGGCGATCATGCACCTGCTCACCCACGGCTTCTTCAAGGCCGGGCTGTTCCTCGGAGCGGGTTCGGTGATGCACGGGATGGACGACGAGGTCGACATGCGCCGCTATGGCGCCCTGCGGGCGGTCATGCCCATCACGTTCGTGACCTTCGGACTCGGGTACCTCGCGATCATCGGCGTACCGCCGTTCTCCGGCTTCTACTCCAAGGAGGGCATCATCTCCGCGGCGTTCGACGTGGGCGGCGGCGGAGCGGCGGGATACCTGCTGGGCGCGGTGGCGCTGCTCGGAGCCGGCCTGACCGCGTTCTACATGACCCGCGTCATGATCCTGACCTTCTTCGGCCGGCGACGGTGGCACGAGGGAGCCCACCCCCACGAGTCGCCGGTGTCCATGACGGCGCCGATGATCCTCGTCGCGGTGGGATCGGTGCTCTCCGGAGCATTCCTCGCGATCGGCGGGCGCCTGGAGGACTGGCTCTCCCCGGTCGTCGGCGAGCACAGCGCCGAGCACGTGGTGCCGGTGTGGCTGGTCACCTCGGCCTCACTGGTGGTCGTTGCCGCCGGGATCGCGATCGCGGTGCGACTGTACGGCCGCGCCGACATCCCGGAACAGGCCCCCTCGGAGGTCTCCGCGCTCACCCGCGCCGCCCGCCGCGACCTGTACGCCGACGCCGTCAACGAAGGTGCGCTCATGCGGCCGGGACAGGCCCTGGTCGCCGGCACCGCCGTGGTCGACCGCAGGGTCGTGGACGGAGCGACCGGCGGGGTCGCGGCGGCGATCGGGTTCCTGTCCGCCCGGGGCAGACTCTTGCAATCCGGACTCACCCGCTCCTACGCGCTGTACATGCTCATCGGCGCGGCCCTGATCATCGCCGCCATGTCGGCCGGAGGTGTGCTGTGAACGGGCTCGGTCTGCTCTCCGCGCTGTGGCTCACGCCCCTGATCGGCGCCCTCGTCGTCGTCGTCCTGCCCTCCGGCGCGCGCCGCGCGGCGAGGCCCCTCGCCCTGGCCACCTCCCTCGTCGTGTTGGCTGTGGCGGTCGCGCTGGCGGTCGGCTTCGACCCCGGCGGCGACACCCACCAGTTCGTCGAATCCCGCCCGTGGATCCCCGCCTTCGGTGCCTCTTACTCGCTCGGGCTCGACGGCATCGCGCTGGTGTTGGTCCTGCTCACGGCCGCCCTCATGCCTCTGCTCCTGCTGGCCGGGTGGCACGACGTCCCCGCGTCCGACGGCGCGAGCGAGGATCGCGCGCGGGATGCGGGCGTGCGGGATGCGGGCGGGACGGGCGCCGACGGTCGCAGTCCTCACAGTCGCCGCGCGCAGGCCTACCCGGCGCTGATGCTGGCCACGCAGGGGTTGGCGCTGGTGGCGTTCACCAGCCTGGACGTGCTGCTGTTCTACGTGGCGTTCGAGGCCATGCTGATCCCGCTCTACTTCCTCATCGGCGGCTTTGGCCGCAACGATTCCAGCGGAGCCGACCGGGCCGCGGCGGCTGTGCGGTTCCTCATCTACAACCTGCTCGGCGGGTTGGTCATGCTGGCCGCGGTGATCGGGCTGTACGTACTCACCGCCCGGGCGGGCCTCGGGGCTGCCGGGACGGAGGGCGGATCGGCCGGGACGGGTTCGATCGGAGCAGGGACGTTCGACTATCGGCTCATCACCGGGGCCGTGGCGGACGGCCGGCTCGAGATCACGCCCGGTGTGGCGCTGCTGATGTTCGCCGCCTTCACGCTGGCGTTCGCCATCAAGGCGCCGCTGTGGCCGTTCCACACGTGGCTGCCCGGCGCCGCCGTGGCCGCCACGCCCGCCTCCGCGGTGCTGATGATGGCGGTCGTGGACAAGGTCGGCACGTTCGCGATGCTGCGCTACAGCCTGCCCCTGTTCCCGGACGCGGCCGCCACGGCGGCGCCGGTGCTCGTCACCCTGGCGGTGATCAGCATCGTCTACGGCGGTGTCATGGCGATCGCCCAGACCGACCTGCTCCGGTTGATCGCCTACGCCTCCATCTCCCACTTCGGGTTCATCGTCCTGGGGATCTTCGCGAGGACAGAACAGTCCACCGCCGGCTCGGCGCTCTACATGGTCAACCACGGCATCGCCACGGCCGCGCTGTTCCTGGTGGCCGGGTTCCTCGTGCGCCGGCACCACATACGAGAGATCGGGTACTACGGCGGCGTGCAGCAGGTCGCGCCCATGCTGGCCGGGGTGTTCCTCATCGCCGGCCTGGCCACCCTCTCGCTGCCCGGGCTGGCCCCGTTCGTCAGCGAGTTCCTGGTCTTCGTCGGCACCTTCGGCCCGTACCCCGTGGCCGCGGTGCTCGCCACGAGCACCTTCGTCCTCGCGGCGATCTACATCCTCTGGACCTACCAGCGGGTGATGGGCGGGCCTGCGGCGCCCGGGTTGGCACGGACGCCGGACCTCGACGCCCGGGAACTCGTGGTGGTGATCCCGCTGGTGGTGGCGCTGATCGTGCTGGGCCTCTATCCGCAGCCCGCGTTGGACGTGATCGAACCGGCGGTCGCCCACACCGTCGCACTGGTGGGAGGAGCCCGATGACCCCGGACATCGCGTACGGATCGCTCGCGCCGCTGCTCGTGGTGTTCGGGGCGGGGATCGCCAGCGTGCTGGTGGAGGCGTTCGTCCCCGCCCGGCACCGCTACGGCACGCAGATGGTCGTCTACCTGGGCGGGCTCG
>JBKBUP010000198.1:0-4737 GCA_046289795.1 Dietzia sp.
CGGCACCGCCCGCTCCATGGGCATCACCGTCGAGGCCTGACCTCCACCACCACACGCATCTGTGGGAGGGCAGCTCAGGCCCGCACCACACCCGACCGTCGCGTAGCCACGCGGCAGGAATGGAACTCACATGAGCAAGAACAGCAAGGCCCACAAGGCCGCAGCTGAAAAGGTCGACCGCAACAAGCTGTACTCGCCTCTGGATGCCCTGGCCCTGGCCAAGGACACCTCCTCGACGAAGATGGATGCCACCGTCGAGGTCGCCATGCGACTTGGCGTCGACTCCCGCAAGGCCGACCAGATGGTCCGCGGCACCGTGAATCTTCCGAACGGTACCGGCAAGACCGCCCGCGTCATCGTCTTCGCCGCGGGCGAGAAGGCCACCGAGGCCGAGGCCGCCGGTGCCGACGTCGTGGGCTCCGAGGATCTCATCGAGAAGATCCAGGGCGGCTGGCTCGACTTCGACGCCGCGATCGCCACCCCGGACCAGATGGCCAAGGTCGGCCGTGTGGCCCGTGTGCTCGGCCCGCGTGGCCTCATGCCCAACCCAAAGACGGGCACCGTCACCATGGACGTGACCAAGGCCGTCAACGACATCAAGGGCGGCAAGGTCACCTTCCGCACCGACAAGGCCAACAACCTGCACTTCATCGTGGGCAAGGCGTCGTTCTCCACCGAGCAGCTCACGGAGAACTACCAGGCCGCGATCGACGAGATCATGCGCCTCAAGCCGTCCTCGTCCAAGGGCCGCTACCTGCAGAAGATCACCATCTCCACCACGACCGGACCCGGCATCCCGGTCGACACCTCGGCGATCTCCAAGCTCCTCGAGGCGGGCACCGACTCCGAGTGAGTTGATCCCCTCAGACAAGGGCCCCGCGACCGGTTTCCGGCGCGGGGCCCTTCTCTGTGTGGCACACCGCTCGCCGCCCCGTCTCCGCCCGCCGCCGGAGCAGTGGCGTGCGCAGCAGGTCCCGATCGTCCGGGCCCCGCGGGTACCGTCGACGGAAAGGCACTCCCCGAACACTCCGGGAGTTCACGACACCGCCCCGCGGGGCGGCCCGGCAGGCGGAAGGACGACCCATGACCACGCGGTCCACCGGAGAAGTGGCAGTGCGCGACGTCGCCCTGCGAGACGGACTCCAGCTGACCGACGGGCGGCTGGACCCCGGTAGCAAGGTCGAGCTCGTCCGCACGCTGCTCCGGTCGGGCGTGCCCGAGCTCGAGGTGGGGTCGATGGCCAGACCAGACCTGGTTCCGGCGCTGGCAGACACGCTCGAGGTGATCGGCGCCCTGGACGAGGCAGAGCGGGACCGCTGCTGGGTATGGGTCGCCACCCCGGGTCACGTGCGCCGCGCCGCCGATGCCGGGGTGCGGCGCTTCCAGTACTGCCTGTCCGTGACGGATGAGCACAACCGCGCCAACATCGGTCGGGACGCCGAGACGAGCATGGCCGCACTTCCCGAGGCCGTGGAAGCCGCGGCGGCGGTGGGCGGCACCGTCCAGCTCTGCCTGGCCACCACCTTCACCTGCCCGCTCACCGGGCCCGTCGACCCCGACCGGGTCCTGGGGTTGATCGCCGATCCGCGGGGGGCGGGCACGGTGGACGTGGTCCTGGCCGACACGCTCGGTCAGGCACATCCGCGGCAGGTCGGCGAGCTGGTCTCGTCCGCGGTCGGCCCTGCGGACGGTCGCCGCATCGTCTTCCACGGGCACGACACGTGGGGGATGGGGGTGGCCAACTCCCTGGCCGCGGTGGCGGCGGGCGCAGGGATGGTCGATTCGGCGCTGGGCGGGCTCGGCGGCTGCCCCTTCGCTCCCGGGGCGTCCGGCAATACCGCCACCGAGGACGTGTTGTTCGCCCTGCGTCCGGACTGGTTGACGCCGGGGAACTTCCACGACCTGGTCAGGGCCAGCGACCGGATGCTGGCTGAATTGGGTGAGCGATCGCTCTCGCGGGCCTCGGGGGGAGCGCACGGCAACGGTCGCCAATTCGGCTGGACCCTGCCGGCGGCTTGATCGGTTGGCGTGCCTCCGCCACTCGTCGAGTGGTCACAACTACAGGGGAAATACCGATCCGTGTTGCACCGACCAATGGAATTCACCCTGGGCAAACGTGAACGGGATCGACCACTCGCGCTCACACTGCGCCTTCCGCCGAGGCCACCAGAGCGCGGTCTCCCTCGATCTCGGCCCCGGGCCACCGGCGCCGGGTCCGCTCGCCCGGCCATCGGCAGGCGGGCCTCCGCGGGTTCGACCCCGCTGTCGAGGATCCCGCGCGGGGTCGCGTCATGCTCGACCCCGGAGACGAGCACCTCCGGGCTGGGGTGCGCCTCGTCATGGCGCTCGCGATCGGTTCCGGCGTCGTGGCGCGCCGACAGCTCCGCCGCCTCTGCGCCTAGATGACCCCACGTGCGGACAGGCCGGCGAGTCGCTCGTTGTCCAGCCCGAGCAATTCGGAGTAGACCACCCGGTTGTCCCAACCCGGCTCGGGGGCCCCGCCTCGACGCACCGATCCGGGTGTGTCGTCCAGGACGGGCACGACCCCGGGGCCGAGCACCGTGTCGTCCACACCTGGCACGGTGTGTGGCACGAGCATCCCGCGTGCGAGGAACTGCTCGTCCCGCACCACGTCCGCGACGGTGTTGACGGGACCCACCACCACACCGGCGGCCTCGAGGACCGTGGCGATCTCCTCGGCCGTCCGCTCGGCGGCCCAGTCCGCGATGATCTGATCGATCTCATCCTGGTGGATCCCGCGCGCGGAGTGGTCTGCGAACCGCCGGTCCTCGGCGAGTTCGGGGCGGCCCATCGCCGCGCACAACCGGCGGAACACGGTGTCCTGGTTGGCTGCGATGATCACCCACACGCCGTCCGAGGCCTGGTAGAGGTTCGACGGCGCGATCCCCTCCAGCCGGGTCCCGGACGGACCGCGCACCACGCCCGCCGCGTCGTAGTCCGGGATCACCGACTCCTGGACGGCCAGGCAGGACTCGGTGAGCGCCACGTCGACCACCTGGCCGCGTCCGGTGGTCGTGCGGGCGAGCAGGGCCGCCAGAATGCCCTGGACTGCGAACATCCCGCCGAGGGTGTCGCCGATCGACAGCGCCATGCGCGGCGGGGGACGGTCGGGGAACCCGTTGAGGTGTCGCAGCCCGGACACCCCCTCGGCCACGGAGGCGTACCCGGCGCGCGTGGCCTGGGGTCCGGTCTGGCCGTACCCGGAGACGCGGCCGATCACCAGGGCGGGGTTGATCTCGTGGAGCCGGTCCGGGCCCAACCCCCACTTCTCCAGGGTGCCGGGGCGGAAGTTCTCCACCACCACGTCCGCGCGGGCGACCAGGTCACGGAAGATCCCGGCGCCCTCCTCCGAGCGCAGGTCGAGCGTCACGGACTCCTTATTGCGAGCGTGGACCGTCCAGAAGTGGCGGCGGCCGTTCCGCTCTCCCTGCCCCCACGTCCGCAGCGGGTCCGGCCGCCCGGGGTCCTCGATCTTGACGACCCGGGCGCCCATGTCCCCGAGGAGCCGGCCGGCGAACGGTCCGGCGATGAGGGTGCCGAGCTCCAGCACGAGCATGCCCGCCAGCGGCCCGGTCCCGGCCTGCCGTTCCGTCGCGCGGTCGGTCGCGCTACCCGCCGTGCTGTCTGCCAGCTGTCTGTCGAAGTACTCCACGGCCCACACGGTACCCAGCCTGAGCAGCGCGATCCCCCTGAAGCGTCGTCACCGGGTCACGAGACCGCCGGCATGTCGTGAAGGGTCTGGCCGGTGCAATTCTCCTCCCGCCCGTCGATGGTCAGCGTGAGATCGACATCTGAGCGGAACCGGAAGTATCCCGGGCGCACGACGGCCACCACGACCAGCCGGTTGATGGTCGACCGCGGGACGGGAGTCCGACCCGACGTAGGGTGGCTGACGATGACGACACGACGCGGCGGCGCAGACGCATGACCCAGGGATCCGCGTGGTCGGCCCGTCCGGCCACCCCCCGGACCGGGCGACTGGCGGCAGAGGACTGGGCGAGGGCGGGGCTGGACCTGCTCATGACCGAGGGGCGCGGCGCCGTCAAGATCAGCCGACTCTGCGCTCACTTCGGGGTGACGAAAGGCAGTTTCTACTGGCATTTCGCCGACTTCGACGCCCTCATGGCCGCGATCGCGCGACTGTACTTCTCCCAGGAGATGGACGCCGCCCGCGGTCTGGTCACCATGGAGGAGATGCCGCCCGAACAGCGGCTCGAGTCGATGAGCGCCTTGCTGGTCGAGTCCCGGGCCTGGGAGAGCGAGGCCGCCATCCGGGAGTGGGCCCGCGCCGACGAGACCGTGGCCGCCACCGTGGGAGAGCTCGACCAACGGATCCTGAGGGTGGTCCACGACGCGTTCGTCGAACTCGGGTTCTCCGAACGGGACGCCCGCATCCGCGCGGGCGTCCTCGTGTACGCGGGGATCGGGTTCGTCTACGGTCGGTCGGCGCTGCCGGTGCCGTCGGTCGCCGAGATCCACGACGTCCTGGCGCTACTGGTGCGACGTGACTCCTGAGAACCGGTCGACCGAGGTCAGTGTGCCACCCGCACCGTGAGTCCCCGCCGCTTGATCCACGCCGAGAACTCGGTGACCGTTCCGCACTCCTCGCCGTCGATCTGGAACGACGCGGGCTTCTCCAGGATCCGGGCCGAGACCGCCTCGCCCTGACGGAAGTCCAGTGGCCGGGTCTCGTGACGTTCCTTCCCCTCGACGTGG
>JBKBUP010000019.1:0-21957 GCA_046289795.1 Dietzia sp.
GCGGTGCTCGACGCCTTCTCCCCCGACGCACCAGTCGTCGTCGGACACACCGTGGGGTCCCTCGCCGAGGCGCCGGACAGTGCGGCCGAGGCCCTCGCCGGCGCGGCGGCGGCGACCGGGTGGCCCGGCGCCCCGCGTCCGGTGGCGGCCATCGACCTACTGCCGGAACGGGTTCTGGGCGGCGACCGCGGGGCGGCGGGGATGCTGGTGGAGCGGATCGTCACCCCACTCCGCGGTGCGGACCCGTCCCTGGAGGAGACCCTGCGGGCCTATCTGGACTCGGGCGGACACGTCGAGGCGTGCGCGCGCGGGTTGTACGTCCATCCCAACACCGTGAGGTATCGGCTCAAACGGGTGAGTCAGATAACCGAGTTCGACCCGCTTGACGCGAGGGAGGCATTTGTCCTCCGGATAGCCCTGGTCCTCGGAAAGTTCACCGAACGAGGTCCTCAGGACACCTAAACAATCACTCTCGTCACACCTTGTAACGAAAACTCTGTTCACACAGATGCCGACCCGCTCAGCACGGCATTTGTGGGAAGTCCACAAAATCCGGCCGTTGTTTCTGGCTACGAGAACATCATCCGAAGTAGGTGAACACGTGTTGTCTGATACTCGTGCTCTGCCTCACCGCCCCTGGACAAGGGTCCCAGAAAGCCGGAATGCTCGCGCCTTGGCTCGAGCGACCCGGCGCCTCGGGCCGCCTCGACGAGTGGTCCGACTCGAGCGGACTCGATCTCGAGCGCCTGGGGACCACCGCGACCCTGCAGGAGATCACCGACACCGCGGTCACCCAACCGCTGGTGGTGGCCTCCGCGTTGCTCGGAACCGCAGAGCTCCGTCGACGGGGACAGGTCCCTGCCGACACGATCGTCGCCGGGCACTCCATCGGTGAGGTCGCGGCACTCGCGATCGCCGGCGTGGTCTCCGAGGCGGACGCGCTCCGTCTCGCCTCGGTCCGCGGCGCCGCGATGTCGCGGGCATGCGCTGACCGCCCGACCGGGATGATCGCGGTCCTCGGCGGAGTGGAGGCAGATGTCCTGCTCGCGCTGGAGAACGCCGGGCTGGAACCGGCCAACCGGAACGGAGCCGGGCAGATCGTGGCCGCCGGCCCACTGGAGGCCTGCGACGCGCTCGAACAGAACCCGCCGAGCCGCGCCCGTCTGCGCCGCCTCGACGTGGCCGGGGCGTTCCACACCCAGCACATGGGTTCGGCCGTCGAGAGGTTCCGCGCCCTCGCGGACACGATCGAGGTCCGCGACCCCGAGCTGACACTGCTCTCGAACGCCGACGGCATGGTCGTCACTTCGGGCAGGGACGCCGTGGACCGCGTGGTCTCGCAGATCACCCACCCCGTCCGTTGGGACCTGTGCACCCAGACGATGCTCAAGCTCGGCGTCGACGCGTTCGTCGAACTCCCACCGTCCGGAGCGCTCGTCGGCCTGGCCAAGCGCATGATGCGCGAGGTGCCCCGGCACGGCGTCACCACACCCGAGGACCTCGAGGACGCGCTCGACGCCGTCCCCGCGCTCAGCGGCGCGTAGACCACCCCCACATACCCGCGGTCGCCGGCCTCGTCCGGCGATCGCGTCATGACGACCACGCCGTGCCCGACCGGGCGCGACGACACCACCAGAGAGGACAACACATGGCACGCACCGAGGCCGAGATCATCGCCGGACTTGCGGAAATCGTCGAGGAGGTCACCGGGATCGAGCCTTCCGAGGTGACCCCGGAGAAGTCCTTCGTGGACGATCTGGACATCGATTCGCTCTCCATGGTGGAGATCGCGGTGCAGACGGAGGACCGCTACGGGGTGGAGATCCCGGACGAGGACCTCGCCAAGTTGCGTACTGTGCAGGATGCGGTCGACTACATCCAGAAGATCGACCAGAGCTGACACCACGTCCCGTTGCACGGGGCGGGGGCGCGATCAGGGCCGAAGGTGCGGTCGGTGCACCACGCGAGCCCGCGTCCCCTCCCCGTACACGGGACCCGACACACGAGAGCACCCCGCGTCACGCGGGGTGACGGGCGGAAGGCCCGATCAGGGACGGGGGTCCCTGATCGATCGCCTCCCCCACACCAGCCAGTCCGGGGGTCCATAAAGAGCGCACTCTCCCTTTCGGGACGTGCGCCGCGGAAAGGACTGCATTCGATGACAATCACGAGCACCGTGGACCAGAACACCCAGATCGACCCGCGCGACCCCGTCGCCCGGCTCGCGAACCTCTTCGATCCGGCGTCGCTGGAGTTCCTCACGGAACCCGACGCGTCGGGCGCACTCGCCGCACGCGGCCTGATCGACGGCGAACCCACCATCGCCTACGCCACCGACGCCACCGTCATGGGCGGGGCGATGGGCCTGGACGGGTGCCGCCACATCGTCCACGCGATCGACGTCGCCATCGACGAACACCTGCCCGTGGTGGGCGTGTGGCACTCCGGTGGAGCCCGACTCGCCGAAGGCGTCGAGGCGCTCCACGCGGTCGGTCTCGTCTTCGAGGCCATGGTCCGCGCGTCGGGCCACGTGCCGCAGATCTCTGTGGTGCTCGGCCCCGCCGCCGGCGGCGCCGCGTACGGTCCCGCGCTCACGGACGTCGTCATCATGGCGCCGGCGGGCAAGATCTTCGTCACCGGACCCGACGTGGTCCGCTCCGTCACCGGTGAGCAGGTGGACATGGAGGGCCTCGGCGGCCAGGACGTGCACCACCGCAAGTCGGGGGTGTGTCACATCGCCGCCACGGACGAGCGGGACGCACTGCACCGCGCGCGGCGTCTCGTGAACCTGCTGTCCGCGCAGGGCGAGTTCGACCTGCGCGCGCTCGAGGGCGACCACACGGATCTCGCGGGGCTGCTCCCGGAGTCACCCAAGCGGGCCTATGACGTCCGTCCGCTCGTCCACGGCATCCTCGACTCGTCCGAGCTGGACGGCAGCACGACCTTCGAGGAACTCCAGGCCAAGTGGGCACCCAGCATCGTGGTGGGCTTCGGCAGGATGTCGGGTCGCACGGTCGGCGTGATCGCCAACAACCCGCTGCGTCTGGGCGGTTGCCTCAACTCCGAGTCGGCGGAGAAGGCGTCCCGATTCGTCCGCCTGTGCAACGCGTTCGGCGTGCCGCTCCTCGTCGTCGTCGACGTTCCCGGCTACCTCCCCGGGGTCTCCCAGGAGTGGGAGGGCGTCGTCCGGCGCGGCGCCAAACTGCTGCACGCCTTCGCTGAGGCGTCCGTCGCCCGTGTCACGCTCGTCACCCGCAAGATCTACGGCGGGGCCTACATCGCCATGAACTCGCGCGCGCTCGGCGCGTCCGCCGTGTTCGCGTGGCCCGACGCCGAGGTGGCCGTCATGGGCGCCAAGGCCGCGGTGGGTGTCCTCCACAAGCGCGCGCTCGCAGCGGCGCCGGAGGACGAGCGCGAAGCACTGCACGAGCGGCTGGCCGACGAGCACGCCGCGATCGCGGGCGGCGTCGGCCGTGCGGTGACCATCGGCGTGGTCGACGAGGTCATCGAGCCCACCGACACGCGCCGCCGCCTCGCCGAGGCGCTGGACGAGGCCTCCCACGTCCGGGGACAGCACAAGAACATCCCGCTGTGACCTGACGGCCTTCAGCAGGGCCCGCAAACGACGTCAGACGCCCGCTCCCGGGAAGCCGGGGGCGGGCGTTCTGTCTGCCGGCCGCGGCGGCACGCCTCTCCGGCCGGCCGGCCACAGCCGCTCCCTGGCATGCACTCCCGCCTGCGCCGCGGTGCAGGCCGGAGTGCATGCCCGGTGGCGCCTGTCAGGAGCAGGAGCGGACGCACTCGCCCTGCCCGCACCCTGCCCGCACCCGGACGCACTAACGCCCGCACCCCGAGAGGGTGCGGGCGTTCGCGGTCGGGTCGTCGGGAGGCGGCGTCCGTCAGCAGGTCACGGTCAGCCGGTGCTCGTCAGCCGACGCGGGAGAGCCAGGTGACCTCGGCCGCCGCGGGGTGGCCACGGAGCGGCTCCAGCGCGCGGTCCCAGGCGGTACCGAGCTCGGTGTCCACCGCGGTGTGGAATGCGGCGGGGCCGGCGGCCATGAGATGCCGGAGCCTGTTCTCCCCGATCACCACGTCGCCGCTTGCGCCGGTCTGGCCGCGCCACATCCCGAGTTCGGGGGTGTGGGAGAAGCGTTCGCCGTCGACGAGGTCACTCGGGTCCTCGGTGACCTCGAAGGCCAGCATGGACCACTTGGCCAGAGAATCGGCCAGGCGTGCACCGGTGCCGACCGGGCCGATCCAGTCGACGATCGCCTTGCGGGCGCCCGGCTGGGCCGGCTGGTCCTCCCAGCGCATGGCGGAGGACGCGTCGAGCGTGCTCGCCAGAGCCCACTCGACGTGAGGGCACAACGCGGTAGGCGCGGCATGGATGAACACCACGCCGGTCGTCGTATCCGCGAAATGATTTAGATCAGACATCGCTTCACTCCCGACTCACTGAGGGACGTCTTCCCCAACGACCTCGCGATATCGTGTGAACGATGATTCGTATGTGGTTGTAGTACACAACTGTGCCTCAAGTGAATGAATTACACCAGCGACACTTCTGCATTCTCAGCAAAGTTACAGCACCGTAATCCCGCCGGTGTGAGTCCCCGGCGGCGTGTCGGTGAGGACGGAGGATCAGCCTCCGAGGGAGTCCTCCGGACGGCTGCGGCGGGTGGCCGCGTCCACCACCCTGTCCGACAGCTCCGGCCAGAGCGGCTTGGCCCAGTCCCCGAAGTCGCGGTCGGTCAGTACGACCAGGGCCGTGGCGATCTCCGGCTGCACCCACAGCATCGTTCCGGACTGCCCGAAGTGCCCGAAGGTCGACGGCGAGTTGTGCTGGCCGGTCCAGTGGGGATACTTGGCCTCACGGAGTTCGAACCCCAGGCCCCACGGGCACGGCTTGTGCATGCCGTAGCCGGGCACGACGCCGTCGAGGCCGCGGAACTGCTCGGTCACCGCCTCCTCCAGTGTCTCGGGCGCCAGGAGCCGCGGGGCCACGAGTTCGGTCGCGAAGGCGATCAGGTCGGCGAGGCTGGCGGAGGCTCCGTGCCCGGCCGAACCCTCGAGCACCGTCGACTCCATCCCGAGCGGCTGGCACACGGCCTCGGTGAGGTAGTCGGGGAAGGCTATCCCCGTGGCGTCCGCGATGTGGTCGGCGAGCACCTCGAAGCCGGCCGAGGAGTAGATGCGGCGCTCCCCCGGCCCCGCGCGCACCTTCCCGCGATCGCTGAAGTCGAGGCCGGACGCGTGGGCCAACAGGTGACGGACGGTCGAACCCTCGGGCCCCGCCGCGTCGTCGAGGGAGATCGCCTCCTCCTCGACCGCGAGGAGCGCGGCCACGGCCACTATCGGTTTGGTCACCGAGGCGAGCCGGTACACACGGGCGTCATCGCCACGCACGGCCAGGACGCCCTCCGGGCCGACAACCGCCACCGAGACGTGGTCCACCGGCCAGTCGTCGACGGCCGCCAGCGCGGCGTCCAGCCTGTCTCGATCGAACTCGTCCGACATGCGTTCCTCCCGGGTGATGTCCGATCGGGTCACCCCCGGCCGGATCGTCTACAGCTGTGTCGCCAGTGTCTCAGCTACGGAGCGCGTCAGCTCCGAGGTCACGTCCTCGGCACGTCGCGTCGACGGAACCCGACGAGCCCGGCGCCCACCAGGGCGACCGCCAAGACCAGCAGCACCGCCACCCCGACCGTGTCGACCGGCCCGACGGGCGCCCGACCGACCGCGCCGAACGGTGACAGACGCATCTGGGACTCGGTGAGTCTGAGGGTGGGGCCCATGAACGTGACGACGGCGGAGACCGCGAACAGCGCCCAGGCCAGTGCCTGCATGCGGGGTACCAGCCCGAACAGGGCCACAGACAGTCCGACGACCACGAGCACCGCCGGCACCTGCCAGGACCCGGCCGCGACGATCCGTCCCATCGAGTCCGGGTCGTCGAGCGCGACGGAGGTGGACAGCGCGAAGGCTGCCGAACCGGCCACCACGACGACCGTGGCTCCCACGGTCACCACCGCGGTGTGCAGGGCCAGCCACTCCCACCTGGACCGCCCGGCCGCGAGTTCGAGCTCCAGCCGTCCCGAGGTCTCCTCCCCGCGCAATCCCCCGAGCGTCTGCAGGGCGAAGCCCGCGCCGAGGATCCCGACGAACACCACGAGCATCTGGACGAGCGAATCGACGAGTGCCGGGGACTCGACCAGGAAGGCCGCGAGGGCGGGGTTGGACATGATGGCCTCGACGACGACGTTCATCAGGGCGCCGTACATGGTCATGAGCGCCACGACGCCGATCGTCCACCCGATGAGCGCGCCGAGGTGCTGGTGCACCGCCACCCCGAGAGCGGACGCCCGCCACCTCGACGCCGTGGCCGACCCGGTGCGGGCCGGTACCAGCCCCGCCCCGACGTCCCGGCGTCCGGAGAGCCACAGGGCGGCCGCAGCCAGAACTCCCGCCGCCACCACGGCCACGACGAGCGGAAGGGCGGAGGCGTCACCGAACGGACGGACCAACCCGTGCCATCCCAGGGGCGACGTCCAGCTCACCCAGCTCTCGTTGGTGTCCCCGATCCCCCGCAGGACCAATGTGAGACCGGCCATGGCCATGCCGGCCGCCCACACGGTGCGGTTGTGGGCCACCACCTGTGCGAGCACCGCCGTGGCCGCGGCATACACCCACCCGGTGGCGACGATCGAGGCCGCGTAGAACGCGGCCCCGGTCCGGTCGACCGGGATGGCGAGGGTCGACGCCCAGATTCCGGCGCCGAGGAGCAGGAAGACGCCCGCGACGACGACGAGAGCTGCCGTGACCGGGGCGAGCCGACCCGTCCGGGCGGACAGCAGGAGTTCTATTCTGCCGGTCTCCTCCTCCCTGCGGGTGGAGCGGGCGGTCAGCGCGATCGCCATGATCGGGATCGCGAACGAGGCGATGAACGCGTACTCGTTCATCATGACCCCGCCCAGGGTGTCGAGTCCGGCCACCCGGCCGTTGAGCATCACCATGGCTTCGCCGAGGGACGCGGAGTAGGTGGCGAGTTTCTCCGGGGTGTCGTACAGCGCCGCGATCGAGACGCCGGTGAGCAGATAGAGGGAGACCAGGCCGAGGACCCAGGCGGCGGCGGATCGCCACCCCGTGCGCAGGGCGATCCGGATCAGCAGGCCCGTGCCGGCGAACGCGGAGTTCACCGCGACCCGCCGGCGGTCGAACCCGACTCTCCAGGCCCCCCTGCGGCCCCCGCGCCCGAGTAGGCGGTGAGGAAGAGGTCGTCCAGACTGGGCGGGGTGGCGGTGAGGGTGTGTATCCCGGCCGCGTGCAGGATCCCCGTCACCTCGGCGAGCCGTTCGGCGGGCACATGGCAGCGGACGTCGAACCGCACGTCCCCGGAGCGCTCCATCCTCAGACCGTCGACTCCGCCGACCGACGCCAGGGCGCGGGGATCGGTGTCGGTGACGGCGTGGACCTCGGTGGTGGTGTGGCGGCGCAGGTCGCCCAGGGTGCCCGAGCTGATCGTGCGGCCGTCGCGGATGATGCTCACCCGGTCGGCCAGTGCCTCGACCTCACCCATGATGTGGCTGGAGAGCAGCACGGTGGAACCGCCGTCGACGGCCTCCCGGACGCACTCCTGGAACACCTGCTCCATGAGCGGATCCAGCCCGGAGGTGGGCTCGTCCAGGACGAGCAGTTCGGCCCCGGACGCCATGGCCGCGACGAGCGAGACCTTCTGCCGGTTGCCCTTGGAGTAGTCACGCGTGCGTTTGGTGGGGTCGAGCCGGAAGCGGTCGATCAGCTCGTCACGGCGTGCCGGGTCCAGTCCGCCCAGAGCGCGCCCCAGGATGTCGATGCACTGTCCCCCGGTCAGACGTGGCCACAGCGTCACCTCCCCCGGCACGTACGCCAACCTGGTGTGGAGGTCGACCGCGTCCCGCCACGGGTCGCGCCCGAACAGGGTGACCCGTCCCGAATCGGACCGCATCAGCCCCAGGAGGATCCTGATGGTGGTGGACTTACCCGAGCCATTGGGACCCAGGAAGCCGTGCACCTCGCCCCGGCGGACGTCCAGGTCCAGGCCGTCGAGCGCCCGGGTGGCGCCGAATGTCTTGACCAGACCCTCGATGTGTACCACCAGGTCCGAATCTGAACGCATGACCAGTCCCTTCGTCGATTCCCACCGATCATCCTCCCGATCCTCGGCACAATGTGGCAATGCGCTCTCCGATGTCCGGACACAGGACCTTTCGCCCCTCGATCAAGGACCGCCTGACCAAGGCGGCGATGACCGCCTCGGGCTCACTGCCCGGCCGGGTGATCCAACTGGCCGGCGGCGCACCCCGACGGATCGACGGCCAGGTGCTGGACCCGCACTTCCAGGCCGGGGTGAAGGTGATGTCCCTGCTGTCGGAAGGCGAGTACGAGGACATGCCGGTCGAACAGGCACGCCAGACCGTGGAGCGGTCGGCGTACACCGTCTCGGGCAACCGGATCGAGCTCGCCGTCGTCAAGGACCTGGTCCTCCCGCTCGCCGGTATCGAGAAATACGGTGACGACCCCGCCCGCGCCGACCTGCCCGCCCGCCTGTACTCGCCCGTCCACGGCGACGAGACGCTGCCGATGCTCATCTTCTTCCACGGCGGAGGGTGGGTGCTCGGGAGCATCGACTCGCATGATGCGACCTGCCGGTACATCGCCCGGATGGGCGGCCTCAAGGTCCTCAGCGTGGACTACCGCCTGGCCCCCGAGTTCCTCTTTCCCACCGCGGCCGAGGACGCCCTGGCCTCGTTCCGGTACGTGCGGGACAACGCCGAGTCGCTCGGGGTGGACCCGACCCGGATCGCGGTGGGCGGGGACAGCGCCGGCGGGAACCTGGCGGCGGTCGTGTGTCAGCAGACCCGCGATGCCGGAGAGAAAACCCCCGACTTCCAGCTGCTGTTCGTCCCCGCCACCAACATGTCGGCGCGGACCCGCTCGTTCGAGTTGTTCGGCGAGGGGTTCTTCCTCACCGGCAAGAACATGGACTTCTACGAGAACACCTACCTGCGCTCCGACGACGACCGTCTCGACCCGCGCGCCTCCCCGCTGCTGGCCGAGGATTTCTCAGGCCTGCCTCCGGCTCACGTCGCCACCGGCGGTTTCGATCCGCTGCGCGACGAGGGCGAGGCGTACGCGCGGAAGATGGCCGACGCCGGCGTCAAGGTCTCGATTCGTCGGCACTCCACGATGGTCCACCCGTTCGTCAACGCCGTCGGCGCCACCCCGCTCGCCCGCGCCGCGCTGTCGGAGGCCGTGGGCGCGCTGCGGATGGGTCTGGCGTACTGACCTGGGGGCCGGTGCCGCTCCCTCGTCGTGGTGGGGCCAGCGGGGCTCGAACCCGCGACCAGCGGATTATGAGTCCGCGGCTCTAACCAACTGAGCTATAGCCCCCCGCACGCGCCGGGAACGTCACCGGCACGCGCGGCGCAATCGTAGCAAGACCGCTCAGCGGTCCTCCGGCCACCAGACCGCACGCACCGCCGAGAGGCCGTCCTCGACCACCGCCGGCGGGTCGTCCCATGCCGCGACCAGCCGATCAGGCGACTCGTAGGCGGGATGACCCGGGTCGCCGGTGGTGACGAAGTCGACCCATGAGCCGTGCATCGCCTCGACCAGGTCGGACGGCGCCGGGGCTCCGAGATAGCGTTCCACGTTCTCCCCGCCCGGCACCGCCCAGAAGAAGGGCAGGTCGGCGCAGTGCCGGGGCCCGTTGCCTCCGGTCCAACAGAAGTCGTACACCCACGTCGGGTCGCCGGAGGCCACCCTCGTCTCGGCGGCCCTGGCCACCGTGGAGTGGATCGCGGCCGCGTCGATCACCGCGCCCACGCTGCGTCGGAGGGACCTACCGTTCGACTGCCGGGCCAGCGCCCTGAGTCCCTGCCTCGGGAGTTGCTGGGACAACGCCATGAACGCGGCCCCCGGCACCAGCGCGGGTCCCGGGAGTTTGTCCGAGACGGCCTCGAACTCCGTCGCGGTGGAGCCGATGAGCAGTGGGACGCCGGTGGCAGGACCTGCGGCGACCGCCTCCAGGGGAGGGACCGGGACAGTCTCGCCACCGACCACCGGCCGGAACGGGAGCGTGAACTGGTTCTCGCGCCGCAGGCGCCGGTGGAACTCGTCGACCGCGCCGCGCCCCCCGGCCGCCAACCCCTCGGCGGTGACCCCTTTGGGTGGATGGGTCGCCGGGGCACGCAGGACCGCGGGCGACGCCGCGATGGCCCCGTGGAACAGCCCGGCCGCCGGGGGCGAGCCGAGCAGGCACAGCACAGCTCCCCCGCCGGCCGACTGCCCCGAGACCGTGACCCGACCGGGGTCGCCGCCGAACGCGGCGATCTCGTCCCGAACCCACTCGAGCGCGGCGATCCAGTCGAGCAGTCCGCGGTTGTCCGGGGCGTCGGGGAACGGCGTGAAGCCCTCGACCCCGAGCCGGTAGCCCACCGAGACGACGACGACCCCACGGCGGGCGAAGGTCGACCCGTCGAACCATGGTTGATGGGACGAGCCCGATTCCCACCCACCCCCGTGGATCCACACCATCACCGGGTGGTCGCCACCCTCCGACGGCGCCCACACGTCCACGTGCAGGATGTCGCTCCCCGCGACGATCGGCTCGGGGATCGCCGGGTCCGGGTCGAACCTCAGTCGCTGGGCCGTGGCGGCCGGCCTGGTCGCATCACGGACCCCCTGCCACGGCTCCCGGCGGGTCGGAGCGGCGAAGCGCAGGTCGCCGACCGGGTCCCCGGCATAGGGGATCCCGTAGAAGCGGACGACGTCACCCAGGTCGGTTCCGCGGACGCGGCCGGTGGACAGGGTGACCTCGGGGCGAGTCATCCCGCCAGGTTAGCGACGACAGCTGAGATCTCCCGGCGATCCCTGCTACCAAGAGAGGATGACAAGAGACAGGGATCAGATCCTCGAACGCCTGGCCGACGTCGCCACGGCACTGGACTCGCGCGACTGGGACGGGCTCGGCGCACTGTTCACCGACTCCGCGACCGGGTACGGGGCCTCCGGCCGAGAGGCGATCATCGCGATTGTCAGGCAGCACCTCGGTGGCTGCGGACCGTCCCAACACCTGCTGGGCAACCACCGGGTGCACCTCGCGCTCGACGGAGACGAGGATCGGGCGGGGACTCTGACGTACGCGCGGGTGCTCCACATCGGGACGGGCGACCAGTCCGGGCTGACCTACGAGTGCTTCGGGGAGTACTCGGACCTGTGGACCAGAACGCCGGAGGGCTGGCGGATCGACTCCAGGAGGTTCCGCATCGACTTCGACCGCGGCGAATTTCGGACCCTCCAGCCCGGCTGACCCCGAAATGCGGACCAGGCCAGAGGAGTTACTCCTCTGGCCTGGTCCTGGTGCTCCCCCATCTGGACTCGAACCAGAAACCCTTCGATTAACAGTCGAATGCTCTGCCAATTGAGCTATGGGGGATTACTGCCGGCGATCGACGAGGACGTCGGACACCGAGAACTCACCTTAGTGCGAGGGCAGCCGCCGAGCCAAATCGGCAGGTCAGGGGCTTCAGCGCTGGCTAACCCGCGGACCCCGGCAGGAGCAGCGAACCCATCCCACCGGCTGATCCTGCACTCCCCGGAGCATCACAGATCGAACCGAGAGAACCGGTTGAGGCCGATCCCGTCGAGCCGACCGACCCTGCGCGAAGAGAACCGTTCGAGTCCTCGCCACACAGGACGCCGAGCGAACCCGCGCTGAGCGATCCGGTGCCCGGTTGCTCATTCTGGACGGAGATCGTCACCGGTCCTGCCGTCGACGATGCGTACGGGGTGTCCGTGGAGTCGTCTGCGACGGGCGCCGGAGTGAACGTCGCGGTGATGACGTGGTCGCCGATCTCGGAGAACACATGCGGCAAGGTCGCGGACCCGTCGGTGACGTCCACCGGGTCGCCGATCGGTTCTCCGTCGGCGAAGAACTGGACCGTGCCTGCTGCCGCCGCGGGGGCGACCTGCACGGTGAGATCGACCAGTGTTCCCGCGACCGCGCTCGGCGGCGCGGTGAGCGTCGAGACGGTCTCGGTCTGGCATCCGGACACCTCGGTCTCCAGCAGGGCGAATTGACCAGTGGTGGGATCAAAGCCCTTGTCCTCGGACTGGGGACCGGCGACGACCTGGTAGGTGACTGTGTGGGTGTCGGAGGACCGGTTCGGCAGACGGGGCTGATCGAGCAGATCCACCGTTCTGGTGGTGGTGATCGGCTCCCGGTCGGTGACGTAGGGGGCCGTCCCCGGGGCGAAGACGGGCGGCGTCGGGGCCGAGTTCTGCACCCCCTGACGTCCCACTATCCGGGTGATGTCATATGCCACGCTGTCGAATGAGAAGCGGGCCCTGACTGGCACCCCGGTCAGGCTCCACACCCCCGGCACGCCCACCAGCGACGTCGGATCCTCCCCGTCAACCGCGAAGTCGACAACATAGAATCCGTTCGTCTCGTTGACGATCGTGAACTCGACCTGACACTGATCATTGCCGGAGGCGCTGAATCGCACCGGACCCTGATCCCACCCCTCTGCGGAAGCCACCGGGGCCACCCCTAGGGAGATGCCGGAAGCAGCGAGCACCGCGGGGAGTACGAATCGACGTGATGATGTGCGCACGGAGAACCAATCTGTAGTCGTCGGTGTCCCGCGCGCCTGGACTGGTACTACCGATCGACGGCGGGCCGGGGGCGACTATACCCGAATAATAAGCTTATTGTCACACGTGCCTGTTCGGGAGCTGACAGCCGTGCAGACCGGATCCCGACCGTCATGTTTCCAGGTCAGGCGATATCGGGCGTGGCGCCCACGGCCTGCTCGAGCAATCCGCGCCGGTATTCCTCCAGCGCCACGAGGTCGCCGAACAGCGCCGAGTACCCCTCCGGGTCCTCCGCCGGACTCATCCGTTGCACCTTGGACTTGAGGTCGGCGATCTGGCCGGACACCCACACCTCCTGCAGCCGGGCGAGCACACCGGAGACGTACCGGGGCAGCGCGTCCTCGGCCACCCGGAGGGTCTCGACCGCCATGAGGCCCACCAGCCGCTGCATTCCGTCGTCCTCGAGGCCCCTGGACACCTCGGACACCCAGTTCGCGCCACTCTTTCCGGAGGCGCACCCCCCGGCCGCGGACAGTGCGTCCGCGATCCGCGCGTAGGCGGGATGGGTGTAGCACTCGCCCGGGAGCGAGTCGAAGAGCGGACCCGCCAGGCCCGGGTACTGCAGTGCGGCCTTGAGCGCCTCGCGCTGCGGCCAGAGCACCGGGTCGGCGGCCGAGGGCAGCGGGAGCCCGGTCGGTACAGCGGGAGCCTGTTGCCCGCCGCGGTCGCCAGCCTCGTCGTCGTTCCTCCTACCGCCACGCTCGGCACGGTCCCACTGGGGGCGGGGCCCTCCCCCGGACCCGCCCGGGCCGCGCCCGCGGGGGCCGGGCCCCGCCGACCGGGCGCGTCCCCTCTTACGGGCCTCCTCCCGGACGCGGCGTAGCACCGTGCCGGGATCGTCCCACCCCACCCATCCGGCCAGCTGGCGGGCGTACTCGTCCCGAAGTGCCGAGTCGCGGATGTCCGCCACCACGGGCACGGTCTGGCGAAGCGCCTCGACCCGGCCCTCCGCGTGGTCGAGGTCGTACTCCTCGAGCATGGACCGGATGGCGAACTCGAACATCGGGACCCGGGCCGAGATCAGGTCTCGGACGGCCGCGTCGCCCTTGTTCTGCCGGATATCGCAGGGGTCCTGACCGGCGGGAGCCACCGCCACGAACGTGCGACCGGAGAACTGCTGGTCCCCGGAGAACGCCCGGAGCGCGGCCTTCTTGCCGGCGTCGTCGCCGTCGAAGGTGTAGATGATCTCGCCGCGGAAGTAGTTGTCGTCCAACATCAGCCGCCGGAGCGTGGACAGGTGGTCCTCGCCGAACGCGGTGCCACACGCCGCCACCGCGGTGGTCACGCCGGCGGCGTGCATGGCCATGACATCCGTATAGCCCTCGACCACCACCGCGCGGCGCTGGGAGGCGACGTCCCGCTTGGCCAGGTCCAGACCGAACAGCACCTGCGACTTCTTGTAGAGCATCGTCTCCGGCGTGTTCATGTACTTGCCCAGGGTGTCGTCCTCGAAGAGCTTGCGCGCACCGAAGCCGATCACCTCACCGGCGAGGTTGCGGATCGGCCACAGCAGGCGGCGGTGGAACCGGTCGATCAACGTCCCCCGTGAGCTGGTCTTGGACAGCCCCGCCGATTCCAACTCCTTGGGCTCGAAACCCTGCCGCATGAGGTGTTTGCTCATCGTGTCCCAACCAGTGGGCGCGTAACCGCACCCGAAGCGCTCGGCGTGGGACAGGTCGAAGCCGCGGTCGGTGAGGAACGTCCGGGCGGTCTCGGCCTCCGCGTCCTGGTGGAGGCGCTCGGCGTAGAACTTCTGGGCGGCGGCATTGGCCTGGACCAGTCTCGATCGGGTGCCGCGATCGCGCTGGATCACCTGCCCGCCGCCCTCGTAGGAGATGCGGTACCCGATCCTGTCGGCGAGTTGCTCCACCGCCTCGACGAAGCTGATGTGTTCCATCTTCATGAGGAAGGCGAAGACGTCACCGCCCTCGCCCGTGGAGAAGCAGTGGAAGTAGCCGTGCTGGGGCCGCACGTGGAAGGAGGGGGTCTTCTCGTCCTTGAACGGGGACAGCCCCTTCATGGAGTCCGCGCCGCCTGGTTTGAGCGCGACGTACTCGCCGACGATCTCCTCGATACGGGTGCGTTCGCGGATCGCGGCGATGTCCTGCTCCGGAATCCGCCCTGCCATGCAGCCCAGAGTAACCGTCCGCACGCCAGACCGGCGTGCCCCCTGTGGCCAGCCGATACGCTGACCGCATGATCGCAGCCCCACTCCGCCCCGACGTCGCCCGGCGCCCACGGTCCAACGCGGCTGCGGCCGTCGCGCTCCTTCTCGCATTCCTCGTCAGCGTCGCCGGGTGGGCGACCCCGTCCGCGTCCGCCGAGCCGCCGTCCCGGCTCCAACAGCAGGTCACGGATACCGCGGGGGTCCTGGGCGCCGACACCGGTGAGGTGGAGGGCAGGCTCGCGGAACTCCGTTCGACCGACAACATCCAGCTCTGGGTGACGTTCGTTGACAGCTTCGACGGCGTGCCCGTCCAGCAGTGGGCGGAGGAGACCGCACGCCTGTCGGACCTGGGGGCCTCCGACGTGCTGCTCGCGGTGGCCGTCCAGGACCGGGCGTACTGGTTCGAGTCGAGTGACCAGCGGTCCGACCAGCGCATCGCCGACCGCGACATCGAGCCGCGGTTGGCTGATGGTGACTGGGCCGGCGCGGTGATCGGTGCCGCCGACGGGCTCGAACGACAGGGCTCGGGCTCCGGGTTCTCAGCCGGGGCGCTGTTGGCGATCATCGCGGCGATCGCGGCGGTGGTCGCCGTGATCCTGCTGGTCAGCCGTCGGCGACGGTCCACCCGTACGGCCCGGCAGGCCGAGTCCGCCCGCGAGATCCCGGGCGATGACACGGCCCGGTTGTCCGCGTTGTCGGTGGACGTTCTCGACGCCCGCGCCAGGGCCGGCCTGGTCGAGGCCGACCAGGCCGTGGACACCTCCACGACGGCGCTCGAGACCGCGGCCGGGGAGTTCGGCGAAATGCGGACACGGCCGTTCCGAGCCGCCCTCGACGCCGCGCGGGTCGAGGTGGCCGCCGCGCACTCACTGATCCAACGGCTCGACGACGACATCCCGGAGACCCCGGACCAACGCCGGGCGATGTTGCTCGAGGTGGCCGCGAGGGCCGAGCGCGCCGAACGCGTGCTCGAGGGCCAGTCCACGGCGTTCGCCGAGATGCGGGACCTGCTGATCAACGGCGCCGCCTCGGTCGACGCCCTGACCCGCCGCGCGGTCTCCCTGCGCGCCCGCATCCCTGCCGCCGAGGAGTCGATGGCGGACCTGCGATCGCGCTTCCCCGCCGCCGTGCTCGCCTCGATCGAGGACAATCTGACGATCGCCGGCCAGCTGCTGGACGCGGCCGAGTCCGAGACCTCGCGTGCCCGCACCGCCCTCGCCCGACCGGTGGGCGAACAGGCCGAGGCCGTGGACGCCATCAGCTCGGCCGAGGAAGAACTGTCGCGCGCCGAGAAGCTGGTCGACGGCGTGGACCACGCCGCCGACGACATCGCCGCCGCCCGGCGCGACCTCGACGCACTGATCTCAGAGGTGGACGAGGAACTGACCATGGCCGCCCGACTGCTGCGGTCCCCGGACCTCGGCCGGAGCGGCCGGAACCTCACCGATGCGGCCTCCGCCGCACGCGACGCCCTCGACCGGGCCCGCCGCGACGGGGAGACCGACCCGCTGGGGACATTCTCCGAACTGGTGGACGTGGACCGTGATCTCGACGAGGCGCTGGCCGCCGCAGGGCACGAGGCCGAGACGGCCCACCGCGCCCGGGCCGCGCGTCAGGCCGCCATCACCCGGGCCCGCGGCGCGGTGCGGGAGGCCGACGACTACATCGGCAGCCGCTCCTACGTGATCGGACAGGCCGCACGGACGCGCCTCGCCGCGGCCAAGGAGTCGCTGGCCACGGCCGAGGGCACCGCCGGGCCGGCGGCGTTCCCCGCCGCCGACCGCGCCCTGAAGCTGGCCCGGGAGGCGCTGAGGCACGCACAGAACGACGCCTCGCGGCCGCAGTACACCGGCGGGTACGGGGGCCGGGGCGGTTACGGCGGTCGTGGGCGGGGCGGCTCCAACACCGGTGCGATGGTCGGCGGCATGGTCGCCGGCGCGTTGATCCAGGGGATGCTCCGCGGCGGCAGTTCCGGCTTCGGGTCCTCCCGCGGTTTCGGAGGTGGCGGCTTCGGTGGCGGCGGGGGCGGCTTCGGCGGCGGGTTCGGTGGCGGCGGCTTCGGCGGCGGCGGCGCGGGCGGAAGGTTCTGAGCGCCATGACACGTCGCCGAAAGCTCGTCGTGGCCGTCCTGATCGTCCTGGCCCTCCTGGCCGCGGCGCTGGCGGCCGTGGGCACCTGGTACCGGCCGATGCTGCTCACCGGGACCGGGTACGCCGCGCACAACGCCTGCGCGATCCACTTCCTCACCGGCCGCGACGATCCGGAGTCGGACCTGCCGCCCAACCCGCTGGTGCCGCTGCTGCGGACCGAGATCGACGACTCCGAGGGATGGGCGCGCTCCTCCGTCCTGGGGGTCGCCTTCGCCCAGCAGGCCTGGGCCTCCGAGTACGGCTGCGCGGTGGGCGACGGGCGCGCCGAGGGCTCCGAGTACACCTCCCTCGTCGGTTCCCCGGAGGACGGCCCCGAGGGCGTCCGCCTGCCGCAGGCGACCGACGTCCCGGCCGGGGTCGCTGCGGCACTCGACCGGGCCGCCGGGCAGGAGGGCACGCGCGGCCTCGTCGCGGTCCACCGGGGCGAGGTACTGGGCGAGTGGTACGCCGACGGCTTCGGGCCGGACACCCGGCAGCTCGGGTGGTCCATGGCCAAGAGCGTGGCGGCCACGCTGGTCGGTCGGGCGCAGGTCGAGTTCCCGGATGCCGACCTCGATCCCGCGAGCACGAACCTGCGCCCCGAGTGGACCGACGAGCGAGCCCAGATCTCCCTCGACGACCTGCTCCGCATGACCTCCGGGTTGGACTGGGACGAGGACTACGATCTCGGGACCCCCATCACCGAGATGCTCTTCGCCGAGCCCGACATGGCCGCGTTCGCCGCTGCCCAACCGCTCGCCCACGAACCCGGGACCTTCCGCCAGTACTCGTCCGGCACGACCAACATCGTGTGCGACCTGCTGCACGAGCGCACCGGCCTCGGACCCGAGATGGCCGACCAACTGCTGTTCGGCCCGCTCGGCATGCGCAGCGCGGTCCTCGAGGCCGACGCCTCCGGCCGGTCGGTGTGTAGTTCGTACCTGTGGGCCACGCCGCGGGACTGGGCTCGGTTCGGACAGTTCACGCTGGATGACGGCGAGGTGGACGGTCGCCGGCTCCTTCCGGCGGGATGGATGGAGTACGCGACGAGCGTCGACCCGGCCGGCGGCGAGCCCGAGCCCTACGGGGCGCAGTGGTGGCTCAACGACGCCGGCGACGGCTCCCCGCTGCGCCTGCCCGGTATGCCCGCGGACGCCTACTGGGCGTCGGGCCACGACGGGCAGTACATCGTGGTGGTCCCGTCCGCCGACCTCGTGGTGGTGCGAAACGGGTTCTCCCCCGGTGGGTCCATCGGCGCGCTCGGCATCGAGGACCTGGTCGGTGACCTCACCCGGGCCGTGGGCTGACCCTACGGGCTACTCAGCCCCAGGCCGCCTGGATGCCCGCGCTCGCCCGGTCGATCCGCTCGAGCCGGCTCTCGGTGTACAGGGCCACCTGGTCCACGATCACGCGCATCCGTGCCGCGTCGTCCGGGGCCGCGTCCCACAGCGGACGTAGGACCGCGTCGAGTCCGGCCGGCGCCGAATGCGCCAGGTACTCGGCCACCCGGTGGATGCGGTCACGTTGACGGTCCTGACGGGCCCGGTGCCCCGGGTCGCTCATCACGTACCGCACTGCCATGGTCTTGAGCATCACCACCTCGGCCTCCACGTGCAGCGGCACCTCGAGGTCGGCGCTGTACCGCCCGTGTGACACCTCGCCGTGAACCTCGCGGGTGGAGTGGATGGCCGGCATGACGAACCGCCCGACCAACTGGCTGGTGAGGGCCTTGAGGGCGACCGCTCCGGCGAAGGTGTCCTCGAAGGGCTGCACGGCGCGGACCGCGTCGAGCGCGCCGAGCCGACCGCCCGCCTCGCGCAGTTGGTCGGCGTCGGGCCCGCGGAACTCCCGCGCGCCCAGTTCGGCCAGCGCCGAGATCTCCGACGGGTCGGTCAACGACCGCAGGTCCAGCCTGCCGGCCACGATCGCGTCCTCCACGTCGTGGACCGAATAGGCCACGTCGTCGGAGAAGTCCATGATCTGCGCCTCCAGGCACCGTGTGTCCCCGGGCGCGCCCTCGCGGATCCAGGCGAGTGTGACCGCGTCATCCGGGTAGGCGCCGAACTTGTTCGTGCCCTCCCGCGGCAGCCACGGGTACTTGGTGGCGGCGTCCAGCGCGGCACGAGTGAGGTTGAGGCCGACCCCGCGCCCGTCTGCGTCGACGACCTTGGGTTCCAGCCGCGTGAGGATCCGCACCGTCTGGGCGTTGCCCTCGTAACCCCCGAATCCCCTGGCGACCTCGTCCAGGGCGCGCTCACCGTTGTGGCCGTAGGGCGGGTGCCCGATGTCGTGGCTCAGACCCGCCAGGTCGGCGAGGTCGGGGTCGCAGCCCAGTCCGGCGGCGATGCTGCGGGAGATCTGCGCGACCTCGAGCGAGTGTGTGAGGCGGGTCCGGGGGGTGTCCCCGTCCCCGGGCCCCACCACCTGTGTCTTGTCGGCGAGCCGTCGCAGGGCCGCCGAGTGCAGGACCCGGGCGCGATCCCTCTCGAACGGGCTGCGCTCACTCACCGTGCCCTGCGCCCGGCCGGGCCCCTCACCCACCCGGCGCTCGGCGTCTGCAGTGTCGTACGCGTACCCCGTCATGCGCGTCCCCTCCGGGCGAGTGCGCCCCGTCGTCGTCGTCGTCGGTCAGGCCCGTCCGGTGGTACCGGAGGATCAGCCCGGGAAGTCCACGTCGGTGCCGGCGATCCGGTGGTACTGGTACCAGAGCACCGCGCCGGTCTCCCGGATGATGCTCAGGATCTGGTTCTCCCGGGTCCACACCGCGGGCCCCTGCCTGGTCGGCGAGGTCCAGGCGTCCAGGCCGGCGTCCCGGGCCATCATTCTCGACCGGTACGAATGGGAGGGATCGCTGACCAGCACCACGGAACCGCCTCCCTGGTCACGGACCGTCAGCGCCACGGCGTCCAGACTGCCGACCGTGTTGGAGCCGGTCTCGACCGCCAGGATCGCGGTGGCCGGCACCCCGAGGGTCGCCAGGTAGGCGCGACCCGCCCCGGCCTCGGTGAAGCGGTCCCCCGGTTGGTTCCCGCCGACCGTGATGATCTGGGGTGCGACACCCTCCTCGTACAGGGTGGCTGCGTGATCGAGCCGGGACTGGAACACCGGGGTGGGGACACCGTCGTACTGGGCCGCGCCCAGGACGACGATCGCGTCCGCCGTCGTGCGGTCGTCCACCCGCGCCACGTGCCACACACGGAACGCGATGAAACCGGGGACGACGAGACACAGCAGCAGTGCGATGACCAGGAGCCATCCGATGGCCCTGGACACCGCCCTCAACGGGGACCGGGATCTGTTCACCCGACCAGTGTGCCAGCGCCGGGTCAGCAGCCGATGAGCCGCTGCGCGAGGTAGCCCTCGACCTGGTCGATAGCCACCCGCTCCTGCGACATCGTGTCCCGCTCACGGATGGTGACGGCCTGGTCCTCGAGCGTGTCGAAGTCCACGGTGATACAGAACGGGGTGCCGATCTCGTCATGGCGGCGGTAGCGTCGGCCGATCGCCTGCGCGTCGTCGAAGTCCACGTTCCAGCTCTTGCGCAACTGCGCGGCCAGATCCCGTGCCTTGGGCGACAGGTCGGCGTTGCGGGAGAGCGGGAGCACCGCAGCCTTGAACGGCGACAGGCGCCGGTCGAGCTTGAGGACGGTGCGGGTGTCCACGCCGCCCTTGGCGTTGGGCGCCTCGTCCTCGGTGTAGGCGTCGATGAGGAACGCCATCAGCGACCGGGTCAGGCCGAAGCTCGGCTCGATGACGTAGGGCACGTACTTCTCGCCCGAGGCCTGGTCGAAGTACTGCAGGTCCTCACCGGAGTGGGTCTGGTGCTGCGTGAGGTCGTAGTCCGTGCGGTTGGCGATGCCCATGAGCTCGCCCCAGCCGCTGCCGGAGAAGCCGAAGTTGTACTCGAAGTCGATCGTGCCGGCCGAGTAGTGGGCGCGATCGTCGTCCGGGACGTCGAAGCGGCGCATGTTCTCCGGGTCGATGCCCAGGTCGACGAACCAGTCCCAGCAGTCCTCGACCCAACGCTTGAACCACTCGTCGGCCTCGTCGGGCTTGGTGAAGAACTCGATCTCCATCTGCTCGAACTCGCGGGTGCGGAAGATGAAGTTGCCGGGGGTGATCTCGTTGCGGAACGCCTTGCCGATCTGGCCGATGCCGAACGGCGGCTTGCGCCGGGCCGTGGTCATGACGTTCTTGTAGTTGACGAAGATGCCCTGCGCGGTCTCGGGGCGCAGGTAGTGCAGGCCCGTCTCGTTGTCCACGGGGCCGAGGAAGGTCTTCATCAGACCCGAGAACAGCTGCGGTTCGGTCCACCGGCCCCTGGTGCCACAGTTCGGACACGCGATCTCGGCCATGGGCACGTCGGCCGGGGTGTCCAGCTTCTTCTTGGCCGCATGGGCCTCCTGCAGGTGGTCCTGGCGGAGGCGCGTGTGGCAGGACTGGCACTCGACCAGCGGGTCGGTGAAGGTCTCGACGTGGCCGGAGGCCTCCCACACCTTGCGGGGCAGGATGATCGACGAATCCAGGCCCACGACGTCCTCGCGGCCGGTGACGAAGGTCCGCCACCACTGCTTCTTGATGTTGTCCTTGAGCTCCACGCCCAGCGGACCGTAGTCCCACGCCGAACGGGTTCCGCCGTAGATCTCGCCACACTGGTACACCAGTCCCCGGCGCTTGCAGAGGTTGACGACTGAGTCGATGACGGACGCTGAGGATGCCACGTCGGGGGTTCTCCCTTTGGTGAGTCGGTTGGCGGAGGTGTCGGGGTGGACGACCTCGGCGCGGGCCGGCGCCCGCGGCACTTCTCACCAGGGTATCCGGTCGACCCCGGCGGTCTGGGATACTGGGGTCCCCCACCCGACACGGCGCCGGTCCCCACCGCGCCCGGAAGGTTGCGCCAATGGCATCCGGACCCGAGTCCCCGGCCGATACCGGGTCTGCCGCGGACATCCACGACCCCGGCCC
>JBKBUP010000001.1:0-51334 GCA_046289795.1 Dietzia sp.
CAACCAGGTCGCGGCGTTCACGCTGGCCAGCGGGATGGGCCAGTTCCTGCTCCCCGTCCCGGGACAGCCCGTCGAGGAGCGGGTGGAGGAGGTCAGCACCCGCGTCGGCGACGGGTGGGCGGTGTCGTTCAGGGTTCTCCCGGCGGTCCAGCAGAATCTGATCGGGCCCGACGGTGCACTGGTGTACTCGGTGGTCGTCGGGGAGGGGGCCTCTCGCTACTGGCTCACCTACATCGGTCTGCCGGGCGACGGCACCATGGACTCGCCCCACGCGGAGTGGGCGGACGAGATCGCCGAGCGGTTCCGCCCGGTAGACGCCTCCTGACCCTGCCTGACCTGCCTGACCTGCCCGGCCCCGCCCATCCCGGCTCAGGGACGCATGCGCCGGAAGCTCACCACGTGTCGGGCCCCGGCCAGGTCCTCGCGGGGCGCACACACGCTCTCGACCTGCTGGCGGGCCTGTTCGCGCACCGGGGTCCCGGGGTCCAGGACGGAGAGGTACTCCTTGTGCTCGGCCAGCGCGTCGACGGCCGGTTCGACGAAGCCCTCGACGTCCACGTAGTGCGTGGGCTCCGGCGAGCTCTCGAACCACATCTGTGGACGGCCCTCGGCGGCGTCGACGCCGACGGCGGCCACCAGGTCGTCGTAGGCCGCGCCCACCGCGACACCGAACTCGATGTGATCGCTCTGGTTGGGGGCGCCGGGCGCCCACTCGGGCCCGGAGTACAGGGAGATCACGATGTCCGGGCGGTGGCGCCGGATCGAATCGGCCACGGCGTCGCGGAGCCGCGCGTCGTTGACGATCCTGCTGTCCGGGAAGCCGAGGAACTCCACCTCGTCGACCCCGACGATGGCCGAGGACCGGCGTTGCTCCTCCTCACGGACGGGCCCGGCGATGGAGGGCGGCATCCCCTCGATCCCCGCCTCGCCGCTCGACGCCAGGACGTACACCACGTGCCGTCCCTCCGTGGTCCAGCGGGCCACCGCCGCGGACATGCCGTACTCGGGATCGTCGGGATGGGCGACCAGCACCAGGCAGCGGGTCCAGTCGGTGGGGAACGGCTCGGGCCGTGCTGCGTTCTCGGGCGATGCGGTGTTCTCGGGACTGTCCGGGGAATCGCTCATGGCACGAGTATGGCCTCCTCTGCTCACGCTCGTCGGGCCTCCGCCGCGCCGGGCGTCGTAGGATTGGCGCGATCTCGTCGTCGTCCCCTCCTGGAGGCCCCCGTTGTCCGCACTCTTCCCTGACTACCGCCCCTCCTGGGAGACCGACGACCACCGGTTGCTGCGCGATCACGCCCGCGCGTTCTTCGCCAAGGAGATGACGCCCAACCAGGAGAAGTGGGCCAGGCAGAAGTTCGTGGACCGCGAGACCTGGCAGCGCACCGGCGAGGCCGGGTTGATCTGCCTGGACGTGCCCGAGGAGTTCGGCGGACAGGGCGGCGACCCGGGCATGGAGTACCTGGTGACCGAGGAGCTCGTCTACTCGGGTGACACCGCGTTCGGGATGGGGGTCGGCTCGACCATCACCCCGCACTACGTGGCCAACTACGCCACCGACGAGCAGAAGCAGGCGTGGCTGCCGAAACTCTGCTCGGGCGAGTGGATCTCGGCGATCGCCATGACCGAGCCCGGCGCCGGCTCCGACCTGCAGGGAGTGCGCACGACGGCGCGCAGGGAGGGCGAGGGCCCGGACGCCGTGTACGTGATCAACGGCTCCAAGACCTTCATCTCCAACGGCGGATCCGCCGACTTCGTGGTGGTGGCGGCCAAGACCGACCTCGACGCCGGTCACAGGGGCATGGCGCTGTTCGCCGTCGAGGCGGACACCCCCGGCTTCGAGCGCGGCCGCGTCCTGGAGAAGATGGGCCGCCACGGCGCCGACACCGCAGAGCTGTTCTTCAACGACATGCGCGTGCCCGCGGCCAACCTCCTCGGTGGCGAGGAGGGACAGGGCTTCTACCAGCTCATGAACCAGTTGCCGCGCGAGCGCCTGGCGATCGCGGTGGACGCCCTGGCGATGGCCGAGGCCGCCGTCGTGGAGACGCTCGCGTACGTCCGCGAACGGCAGGCCTTCGGCAAGCCGATCCTCGAATTCCAGAACACCCGCTTCGAGTTGGCGACGTGCAAGACCTCCGTCATGGCCACCCGCACGTTCATCGATCACTGCATCCAGCAGGAGATCGCCGGCGAACTCGACGCCGTCACCGCCTCGATGGCCAAACTGCAGGCCACCGACATGCTCGACGACGTGGTGGACCGGTGCCTGCAGTTGTTCGGCGGCTACGGCTACATGATGGAGTACCCCATCGCCCAGAAGTTCGCCGCCGCCCGCGTCATGCGGATCTACGGCGGCACCAACGAGATCATGAAGGAGGTCATCGGCCGGGCGCTGTGACCCACCGCGGGCCGGCTCCGAGCGGCTACTATCGACAGCTGTCGATACATTCTGCCGAGGAGTCACCGTGACCGATCGTCCCTCCGTCCTCTACGTCTGCGTCCACAACGCGGGCCGCTCGCAGATGGCCGCGGCCTACACCTCCCACCTGTCCGGTGGCGCGGTGGAGGTCCGCTCGGCCGGCTCGGCACCCGCGGACTCGATCAACCCGGCTGTCGCCGCCGCGATGGCGGAGGACGGCATCGACATCTCGGCGGCCACACCGAAGGTGCTCACCACCGAGGCGGTTCAGTCCAGCGACGTGTGCATCACCATGGGCTGCGGTGACGTCTGCCCGGTCTTCCCGGGCAAGCGCTATCTGGACTGGAGCCTCGACGACCCCGCCGGGCAGGGCGTCGAGGCCGTCCGGCCCATCCGCGACGAGATCAAGCGCCGCGTAGAGGGTCTGCTCGCCGAACTCGGGGTGCGGTCGGTCTAGCGGCCGCGCAGTAGTTCGGTGAGCTGGCGGACGGTCGGCACCTTCCCGCCCAGGACGAGTTCGTCGTCGATCACCAGCCCGGGGGTCTTCATGAGCCCGTAGCCGGCGATCTCGCCGATGTCGGTGACCTCGATGATCTCGGCGTCCTCGCCGAGTCCGGCCAGGGCCTCCCGCGTGCGGGTGACGAGGGTGTGGCAGTTGCGGCAGCCGGGCCCGAGCACCTTGACGATCATTGTTCCTCCTGGATGTGGGGGTCAGGCGATGACGTTGAAGAGTAGGCCGATGGCGAGGATGCCGACGGTCACGACGGCGAAGAACAGCGCGAGCAGCGGTGGCTTCATGACCCGCCTGAGCATGATCGCCTGCGGGATGGACAGCGCGATCGAACTCATGATGAACGCCATGACGGTGCCCAGGCTCATGCCCTTGGTCCACAACGCCTCGGCGATCGGAACGACCCCGGCGCCGTTGACGTAGAGCGGGATCCCCGCGAGGGTGGCCACGAGCACCGCCAGCGGGTTGTCCGGGCCCGCCCAGCGGAGGAAGAAGTCCTCGGGGACCCAACCGTGGATAACCGCACCGATGCCGACGCCCACCACCACCCACATCCAGACGCTCCGGAAGATGTCGCGGGATTCGCCGAGAGCGGCGTCGACCCGCTCGCGGAGGCTGGGCACGTGCCCGTCCGCGCGGAGAACGGCCACCCGGGTGGTGAAGACGACGTCGTCGACCCACTTCTCGAGCCGGAACCGGGACAGGGCCCATCCCGCGACGAAGGCGATGGCGGCGCCGGCGCCGACGTAGGCGGCGGCGATGTGCCAGCCGAACATCTCGCCGATCATGATGGCCGCGATCTCGCTGATGAGCGGTGAGGCGATGAGGAACGCGAGGGTGACCGAGAGCGGTATGCCGGCGGCGACGAAGCCGATGAACAGTGGGATCGAGCTACAGGAACAGAACGGGGTCACCACGCCCAGCACGATCGCCAGGGTGAGACCGATGAACAGCCCCCGGCCCTCGAGCCAGTCGCGGGCACGGTCGAGGTCGAGGCTCGCCCGGAGCATGCCCACCAGGAACATCAGGCCGAGGAGCAGGAGGAAGATCTTGACGGTGTCGTAGAGGAAGAAGTGCGCGGCCCCGACCGCGCGGTCGGCCAGGTCGAGACCGAGCCAGCCGACGGCCGCGTCCCAGAACCACTCGTTGGCCACCCACGCCGCGACCCACGCCACCGCGGCCGCGGCGAGCGACGCCACGAGCAGGCGATGCTCACGGGCGCCGGTGTCGGTGTCCACGCCGGACGGGCCGGTCGCGGGGGCGGGTGATCGGGACATACCTCCACTGTAGAATTGATATCGATAGGTGTCTATAGGAAGTGTTCAGAGGGTCAGAAACGGGGTAGGGCTGTGGGGGGAGACGCTGTGGTGAAGGACCCTGTGGTGAAGGACGCTGTGGCGAGAGACGTCGTGGTGATCGGCGGCGGACAGGCCGGCCTGGCCGCCGGCTTCTACCTCGCCCGCGCCGGCGCGGATTTCGAGATCCTCGACGCGTCCGAGGGGCCGGGGGGTGCGTGGCCGCACACCTGGCCCTCGTTGCGGCTGTTCTCGCCCGCCGACTACTCCTCGCTCCCGGGCCGCCGGATGCACCGGACCGACGGCGGCAACCCCGATGCGGCCCATGTGGTGGAGTACCTGCGCGGCTACGAGGAGTACTACGGGCTGCCGGTCCGGCGTGGGGTCCGGGTCACCAGAGTGGAACGCGGGGATCCGGAGGGATTCGTCGTGCACGCCGCCGACGGCCGCCGCTGGCGCACCCGCGTGGTGATCAGTGCCACCGGCACGTGGTCGAGGCCGTTCGTGCCGACGTACCCGGGCGTCGGAGCATTTCGGGGCGACCAGGTCCACAGCGCCGGATACCGGGGTCCGGAACCGTTCGACGGCCGGCGCGTGGTCGTGGTCGGCGGTGCCAACTCGGGTGCGCAGATCGCCGCCGACCTCGCCGACAGGTGCGAGCTGACCTGGTGCACCACCGGCCCACCGCGCTATCTGCCCGACGACGTCGACGGACGCGAGCTGTTCCGGGTGGCCAGCGCCGAGGGTGGCCGCGGTATCGCAGCCCTCGGCGACATCGTCGTCGTCCCCCCGGTCCTCGCTGCCCGCGACGCGGGCAAGCTGGTCGACACCCCGATGTTCGACAGGTTCCACCCGGACGGTGTCGGGTGGGACGACGGCCGACGCGAGCCGGTCGACGCGGTGATCTGGTGCACCGGGTTCCGGCCGGCTCTCGGGCACCTCCGCGCCCTGGGGCTACCGCGGGTCGGCGGCAGGGTGGTGGCCGACGGCCCCGCCGTCCCGGACGTGCCCGGGCTGTTCCTGCTCGGCTACGGCGACTGGTGCGGCGCGGCCTCGGCGACCCTCATCGGGGTGGGGCAGTGGGCGAAGGCCGCCGTGGCCGCTGCGCTCCCGGTCACGACTTGAGGCGCTCGACGATCTCGACGAACTCCTCCGCGTAACCCAGGTGGGTCCGCAGGCGGTCGAGCCGCTCGGTGGCCTCGGCCTCGATCTCGGCGATCAGGGTCGCCGATCCTGCCGGGTCATCGGCGCGGCCGTCCAGGGCCCGGCAGAAGTCCCGCATCCGCTCGAGGCTGAACCCCAGGGGTTTCATCCGACGGATGAGCAGGATCCGTTCGACGTCTCCCGGTGTGTAGAGGCGGAAGCCGCCGGGGGAGTGTGCGGACGGGCTGACCAGACCGAGTTCGTCGTAGTGTCGCAGGCTCCGGATCGACAGCGCGGTGCGCTCGGCGACCTCACCGATCTTCATGGTCTGCTCGCCGCGAATTGGCCCGCCCACAACTCTCCCATTACGGTAGCTTTCTACTCTCGCGCAGTGTGAGAGTCCTGACCTCGACTGTAGGTGATCCGTGAGCACCGAGTTCCCGACCGGCGTGCTGCCCTCGTTCCGCGCCGCGTTCTCCTCTCCTGCCCGGCTCCGGACAGAGGTGCTCGCCGGCCTCGTGGTGGCGCTGGCACTCATCCCGGAGGCGATCTCGTTCTCCATCCTCGCGGGCGTCGACCCCCGCGTGGGTCTGTTCGCCTCCTTCACCATGGCGGTCACGATCGCCTTCACCGGCGGTCGCCCGGCGATGATCTCCGCGGCCACCGGAGCGATAGCCCTGGTCGTGGCGCCGGTGGTGCTCGAGCACGGACTGGACTACCTCATCGCCACGGTCCTGCTGGCCGGGGTGTTGCAGATCCTGTTGAGCGTGTTCGGGGTCGCGAGGTTGATGCGGTTCATCCCCCGGTCGGTCATGGTCGGATTCGTCAACGCGCTCGCGATCCTCATCTTCATGGCGCAGATCCCGCACCTGGTGGGGGTGCCGTGGCTGGTGTATCCGCTGGTGGCCGTGGGCCTCGCCGTCATGGTGTTCTTCCCCAGGCTCACCACGGTGATCCCCGCGCCGCTGATCGCGATCGTGGCCCTGACGGCCGTGGTCGTCTGGGTGGGGTGGTCCGTCCCGAACGTGCGCGACCAGGGTGAACTTCCCGGGTCTCTCCCGAGCCTCCTGATCCCCGACGTGCCGTGGACCCTGGAGACCCTGCAGATCATCGCCCCCTATGCGCTGGCGATGGCGCTCGTGGGGCTCATGGAGTCCCTGATGACGGCCAAGCTGGTCGACGACATCACGGAGACCCACTCCGACAAGACGCGCGAGGGCTGGGGTCAGGGCGTCGCCAACCTCGTCACCGGCTTCTTCGGCGGGATGGGCGGCTGCGCGATGATCGGGCAGACGATGATCAACGTCAAGGCCTCGGGCGCCCGGACGCGGCTGTCCACCCTGCTCGCCGGCGTGTTCCTGCTGGTCCTCGTCGTCGTCCTGGGCGATATCGTCGGACTCATCCCGATGGCCGCGCTGGTCGCGGTGATGATCATGGTCTCGGTGGGGACCATGGACTGGCACTCGATCCATCCCCGGACCCTGCGGCTGATGCCGCTGTCCGAGACCCTCGTCATGGTCGTCACCGTGGCGGCCACCGTGTGGACGCACAACCTCGCGATCGGCGTGATCCTCGGTGTGGTCACCGCGATGATCATGTTCGCGCGCCGGGTCGCGCACATGACGACCATCGAGAAGGTCGCCGAGCTCGACACCGACGACGACGGTGCAGTCGACACCCGCACCTACCGGGTCACCGGGGAGCTGTTCTGGGCGTCCAGCAACGACCTCGTGTACCAGTTCGACTACTCCGGCGACCCCGAGCACGTGGTGCTCGATCTCACCGACGCCGACATCTGGGACGCCTCGACCGTCGCCACGCTGGACGCCGTGCAGCACAAGTACGCCGCCAAGGGTAAGACGCTCACGGTGATCGGACTCGACGGGGCCAGCCAGGATCGCCTCGACAAGCTCTCGGGCAGGCTCGGCGCCGGGCACTGAGCACGGGACGTTCCCGAACCGGCCACTCCGGTGCTCCGGGCGCGGTCAGCTGATCGTGACGCCACCGGTCGGGCCCGGCTGGCCGTCCGCCCCCGTGATCCACCACATCTCGAGTTCGACCTCGCGTTTGGTGCCGGAGGTCTTGGGCACGTCCTTGATCTCGATGTCGAGCCGCACGGTGTCCGGGACCTCGATGTCGAGGCTGTTGCCGTCCTGGTCGAAGGTCACGGTGCCGGACCGGATGCGCTCGGCCAGCGTGGCCAACAGATCCGCGACGGCCTCGCGCGAGTAGGTGTCCTTGCTGCGGAGGAGTCGGTTGGAGAGGCTCATGGTCTGATCATCCGCTTTCGCGGACCGCGCCGGATAGGTTCCAAAAATATCGATGAGTGTCTATATTGATGGGTGTCGATACGAGGCTTGGAGGCCGACATGTCCCGATCCGTGCACGACGCTCCTCTACCTGAGCTGCTCATGCCCCAGACCCAACTCCAGCGCGACGCCCGCGAGCTGGCCCGGCACTACGAGGGCGTGTTCAGTCCGCAGACCGTCGAGCGCGTGGTGTTCGAGTCCTATGCCGCGTTGCGTCGTACCGCGCGGGTCACCACGCACCTGCCGTCGCTTTCCCGCCGCTTCGCGACCGACCGGCTCAAGGCCCTCGCGCAGGCCGAGGGGCGCGTCGCCAAGGACGTCCCCGAGGTGCTCTTCATCTGCGTCCAGAACTCGGGGCGCTCCCAGATGGCCGCGGCTCTCATGGCGGACCGGTCGGAGGGACGGGTCCACGTCCGGTCCGCGGGGTCGCTCCCGGGGTCCGGGATCGACGAGAACTGTCAGGCGGCCATGGCCGAGATCGGACTCGACCTGACCTCGGAGTACCCCAAGCCGCTCACCGACGACGTGGTGGCGGCCGCCGACGTGGTGATCTCCATGGGGTGCGGGGACGCCTGCGCCGTCTACCCGGGCAAGCGGTACCTGGACTGGGACGTCTCGGACCCCGCCGGCCAGGATCTCGACCGCGTGCGTTCGATCCGTGACGACATCGACGCCCGGGTCCGAAGGACCCTCCCGGAGATCATCGGCATGACGCCCGCCCCCGCCGCGGGTGTTCCATCCAGTGAAGGGACAACGGCGACATGACCACGAAGATCACCGTCTACGAACCCGCACTCTGCTGCTCGACCGGGGTGTGCGGACCGGATGTGCCCGCCGAACTCGTCGAGTTCTCCGCCGACTGCGACTGGCTCGCCGCAGCGGGGACCCCGGTGGAGCGGCTCAACCTCGCCGCCGAGCCGATGCGTTTCGCGTCGGACGAGGAGGTCGGCGCCTTCCTCCGGCTGAGTGGGTCCGAGGGGCTCCCGCTGTTCCGCGTGGACGGCGTCACCACGCTCACCGGTCGCTACCCCACGCGCGCGGAGTTGGCGCGCTGGGCGGGACTGGACGTGACCACGCTGGTCCCCTCGGTCGCCGGCGCGGCGCCCGTCGGCGCGGACCTGTTGGCCGACGGCGACGACAACTGCGGCCCGTCCGGTTGCTGCTGATCCCCCGAAAGGTATCCGTGAAATCGTTCCTCGACGACCCCGCCCGCTTCCTGTTCTTCACCGGCAAGGGCGGGGTGGGCAAGACCTCCCTCGCCTGTGCGACCGCGGTCCGGCTCTGTCGGGAGGGCGCGCGAGTCCTGCTCGTGAGCACTGATCCCGCCTCCAACGTGGGTCAGGTGTTCGGACAGCGGATCGGGAACCGGATCGTCGAGGTCGGTGCGGTCCCGGGGCTCTCGGCCATGGAGATCGAACCGGACGCCGCCGCCGAGGCCTACCGCGAGCGCGTGGTGGGTCCCGTGCGCGGCCTGTTGCCGGAGGCCGAGATCACCGCGATCACCGAGCAGCTCTCCGGCTCCTGCACCACCGAGATCGCGTCGTTCAACGAGTTCACCGCGCTGTTGACCGACCCCGGGGTGATGGACGGGTTCGACCACGTCGTCTTTGACACCGCCCCCACCGGGCACACGATCCGGCTTCTCACGCTCCCCGGGTCGTGGACCGACTTCCTGGAGCGCGGCAAGGGCGACGCCTCCTGCCTGGGGCCCATGGCGGGGCTCGACAAGCAACGCGCGGTGTACGCGGACGCCGTCGCGCGACTGGCGGACCCGGCCACCACGCGGCTCGTGTTGGTGGCCCGTCCGCAGACCTCCTCGCTGGACGAGATCGCCCGGACCTCGGTCGAGCTCGCCGACGTGGGAATGCGCAATCAATCGGTAGTCGTGAACGGGGTGCTCGCGGGTCCCCACAGGGATGATGACGACGACGACGACGAGATCGACCCCATCGCCGCCGGCTTCCGCCAGCGACAGCAGGCTGCCCTCGACGCCATGCCCGACGCCCTCCGCGGCCTGCCCACCGAGACGGTCCCGCTCCGGCCGGAGAACCTCGTCGGGGTCGCGGCGCTGGAGCGGCTCTTCGAGCCCCTGGAGGCCTCGACGGCGTCGGCGCACGCGGTGGCGGGTGGTCCCGCCCCTCTGCCCGCCCCTCTGTCCGCTCCGCTCTCGGACCTCGTCGACCAGATCGAGTCCGACGGGCACGGCCTCGTCATGACGATGGGCAAGGGGGGAGTCGGCAAGACCACCGTGGCCGCGGCCGTGGCGGTCGAACTCGCCGCGCGCGGGAACGAGGTGCATCTCACCACCACCGACCCCGCCGCGCATCTCACCGACACCGTCGCGGGTGAGATCCCGGGGCTCACCGTCTCCCGCATCGATCCCGACGAGGCGTCGGCCGAGTATCGCCGGCGGGTCATCGCCGGGAAGGGGACCAATCTCGACGAGGCCGGCCTGGCCGCGCTCGAGGAGGACCTCCGCTCGCCGTGCACCGAGGAGGTGGCGGTCTTCCAGGCGTTCTCCGGGGTGATCCACGAGTCGAGGCGCCGATTCGTCGTCGTCGACACCGCCCCGACCGGGCACACGCTGCTCCTGCTCGACGCGACCGGGTCGTACCACCGCGAGATCGCCCGACAGATGGGAGAGGGTGGGCGGTTCACCACACCGCTCATGAGACTGCAGGATCCGGCCCAGACCAAGATCCTCATCGTCTCCCTCGCGGAGACCACGCCGGTCCTCGAGGCGGCCGCACTCCAGGACGACCTGCGACGAGCCGGAATCGAACCGTGGGCCTGGGTGGTCAACAACGCACTCGCGGCGAGCGGAACCACGGACGCCGTCCTGCAACGGCGCGCCGAACTCGAGCGCGAGCAGCTGGACGCGGTGCGGGACGGCCTCGCCGAGAGGCTGGCCGTGGTGCCGTATTCGGCGGTGGATCCCGTCGGTCCGGAGGCGCTGCGTCGTCTGGCCTCGGGTTCGGGCGCTGCGATCCGGTAGCCGACGTCGTCACGGGTCGATCTCAGACGAAGCGGAGGCCTCGCACGTCGACGATGTCCCGAATCTGGGCGAACGCCTCCGGGACGATGCTGTAGTGCGCCATCCGGCCGCGTTGCTCCCGGGTGACGAGCCCCGCCTCCACCAGCTTCTTCATGTGATGACTGACCGTGGGCTGGGTGATCCCGAGCGGTTCGGTGAGGGTGCAGACGCAGACGTCATTGCACTCCGCCGCCGCGATGTGCGAGAGCAGGCGCAGGCGCATGGGATCGGCCAGTGCTTTGAACCGGGCCGCCGCGGCCTCGGCCTCCGCCTGGTTGAGCGGCCCGTTCGCGCCGGCGATGCAGCAGGACTCGGTGGGCTCGGGCGAGGTCATGACACCAGATTACTCGGACGAACAGGATGGGGATGATCGATGCGGATCACCTCTTGCGTGTTCGAAAGTGTGTGCGTATAGTAGAACACGAGTTCGATAAGGCGTGGCGGCGACGCACGATCGGAGGTGGGGGCATGGACTACACGGCTGGCGGTGCGACAAGCGGGGTCGGCCGCTCCGATCACCCGTCTGTGCTCGGCAGGTTGTCCGATGCAGCCCGCGGCACCTGGGTCGCGGAGAATCGCGCCGCTGGGGCCCGCCTGGCCGCGTGTTACGAGTTGTTCCGCGAATGTGTGCGCCAGGACGAGGCCGGGGCGGGGGACGGCTCCCCGCCCGGGCACGCGGTGGTCGACCCGTTCGACGTGTGTACCGGTTACGTCGTGGCGGCGATGCCCATCTCCACCGGCCGGGCCGCCACCATGATCAGCCTCGCCGCGGACCTGACCGAGCGCTACCCCGCCGTCATGGAGGCCCTCTCGGCCGGCCGGATGGAACAGCGTGCCGCCGAACTGCTGGCCCGCCAGATGGCCACGGTCGACCCTGCCGTCCTGTCCCGGGTCCAGCAGGAGGTCGTGGACGACTACCTCGCCGCCCTCGAGGCCGGTGAGCGTCTGGGTGCCCGGTCGGTGCGCGAGTCCGTCGATGCGATCATCGCTCGCTACGACGCCGACGGCATCCGCCAACGCAGAGACGCCGCCGCGCGCGGCCGCGGAGTCCACATCCGCAAGGGCGCCGACGGCATGACCAACCTGTGGGCCACCCTGGCCTCTGATGAGGCCGCGGTACTGGCCGAGGCCATCGACCAGCGCGCTGCCGAGTTCGCCAACTCCGACCCGCACACCCCCGCGGAATCAGCGCAGTCCCACGCCGACGCCGAGGCGGCGGACATGTCGAACTATCCGGTGCCCGAACGCCGCGCGGACGCCCTGCTGTCGCTGGTGTGCGGAGACCGGGGCCGCGCCCGTGCCACCGGTCTCGCGCCGGACGAGCCGCCCGCGCCAATGCGGCCGCGGGTGACGGTCTTCGCCCGCGGTGGCGGTCTCGACCCGCAGGTCGAGTTTCCCCGCACCGGCGACTCCGCGCTCCAGGCGCTACTCGACATGCTCGCCGCCAGTGACGGGGCCAGCCTCGAACGCGTCGACCCCGCCATCGGCGCCGCCGACGACGCCCGCCGTGCGCTGACCTACCGGCCCGGCGCCGCCCTGGCCCGCCGCATCCGCCTCCGTGACGGCACCTGCCGGCACCCGGGCTGCACCGTCTCGGCCGACAACTGCGACATCGATCACTGTCGGCCCTTCGACCACGCCGACCCGCAGCGAGGCGGACACACCACCGAGTGCAACCTGATGTGCTTGTGTCGGCGCCATCACCGGTTCAAGACCTTCTCCGGATGGATCTATGACCTGGCGCCAGACGGCACGCTCGTCGTCGTCACTCCCGACGGCTCCACCATGCTCACCAGACCCTCCGGGCCCCTGGCCGCGTACAGGCGCGAACAGGCCCGAGCCGAACAGGACGCCTGGGACACCCAGCAGGCCCGCAACCCCGAGCCGGACACCGCTGACGGCGACCTGCAGTCCGAGCCCACCTTCTGGACCCGCCGTGCCGCCCGTCACCGCGCGGAACGCGCAGAACGTGCTCGAGCCAACCGCGCCGGCCCCGATCGCGCGAGACCTGATCGCACGAGACCTGATCGCACCAGGCCTCCCACCAGCCGCTGGTGGGATCGCAACAAACCAGTTGTCAGCCGCGCCGAGCAGCAGGTCCAGCAACTCCTCGACGAGATCCTTGACCCGCCACCGTTCTGACCGCGCGGTACGGAGTGTCACACGACACACATTGACGAGCATCAATGAATTCCCTAGGGTTGGCCGCATGAGCACCCAGGTATCGGCGACTGCCGGCCCCCCTGCCCCTACCGATCCCGACACTCCGGTCGCCGCGAGGATGTCCTTCCTCGACCGCTATCTGGCCGTGTGGATCCTCGCCGCCATGGCGCTCGGGCTCCTGCTCGGACGCCTGGTGCCCGGTATCGCCGAAGCCCTGGAGGCGGTCGAGGTCGGGGGCATCTCTGTTCCCATCGCCGTCGGCCTGCTGGTGATGATGTATCCCGTCCTGGCGAAGGTCCGCTACGACGAGACGCGTCGCGTCACCGGGGACCGCAAGCTCCTCCTGCTGTCCCTCGCGCTCAACTGGTTGGTCGGTCCCGCGTTGATGTTCACGCTGGCCTGGCTGATGCTCCCCGACCTGCCCGAGTACCGCACCGGCCTGATCGTGGTGGGCCTGGCCCGCTGCATCGCGATGGTGTTCATCTGGAACGACCTCGCATGTGGTGACCGGGAGGCGGCGGCCGTGCTCGTCGCCATCAACTCGGTGTTCCAGGTAATCGCCTTCGCGGGCCTGGGATGGTTCTACCTCCAGGTCCTCCCGGGCTGGCTGGGATTGGAGACCACCACCGCCGGGTTCTCGGTGTGGGCGATCGCGCTGAGCGTCCTGGTGTTCCTCGGTATCCCACTGCTGGCCGGATTCCTCACGCGGCACTTCGGCGAGAAGGCCAAGGGTCGGGAATGGTACGAGGAGACCTTCCTGCCGAAGATCGGTCCGTGGGCGCTGTACGGCCTGCTGTTCACGATCGTCGTGCTCTTCGCGTTCCAGGGCGACACCATCGTCGGAAATCCTCTCGACGTGGCGCGTATCGCGCTGCCCCTGCTGGCCTACTTCATCCTCATGTTCGGAGGGAGCCTGCTCGCGGCGCGAGCGGCCGGGCTGAACTACGCCAAGTCCACCGCGGTCGCGTTCACCGCCGCGGGGAACAACTTCGAACTCGCGATCGCCGTCAGTATCGGCACCTGGGGGGTGGCGTCCGGTCAGGCGCTGGCCGGGGTGGTCGGGCCGCTCATCGAGGTCCCCGTGCTGATCGCTCTCGTCTACGTGAGTCTGTGGGCGGGCAAGCGGCTGTTCAAGGGGGATCCCACGGTCCCGAACGCGATCCACCAGGACATGACCTCCGACTCCGCTGCCTCCACCTCGGCCCCCGACTCCAGCGAGCCCGGAGCCGATCACCGATGACGCCGAACGCGCGAGACCGCCGGCCCACCGTCCTGTTCGTGTGCAAGTCCAATCGCGGCAAGTCCCAGATGGCGGAGGCGCTGCTGCGCCACGTCGCGGGGGACGCGGTCGAGATCCACTCCGCCGGCACCGAACCCGCGCTGGGAAAGTCACCCAACGCCGAGTCCGTGGCCGCCCTCGCCGAGGTCGGTGCCGACATGTCGGCTGGTACGGCCACTCCGGTCGACGACGAGGTGCTGCGACGGGCTGACCGCGTGGTCGTGCTCGGTACGGCCGCACGGCTCGAATCGGTCGACGGGATGCGCGCGGACATCGAGGTCTGGGAGACCGTCGAACCGAGTGGGCACGGGATAGAGGGGCCCGAACGGATGGCACTCATCCGCGACGACATCGACGGCCGGGTGCGGGAGCTGTGGGAGTCGCTGTCAGCCGAGCCGGACCGCTTGGCTCAGTAGCCGGTGTAGCGCTCCGGCTCCTCGCCGAAGGTGAAGCCGCGGCCCGAGAGCTGCTCCGGGGTGATCTCCACGAAGTTGTACTTGAGCGTGGGGACCCACGGCTTGAGGTCGAGTTCCTCGGCGGCGTTGATCTCCGTGAAGGTGTCGAGCCGGCGGGCGGTCCCGCGAACGACTATCGACCAGGCCGAGTCGCCCTCGATGTGGTCCACCTGGAACAGCACGTCCGGCTGCACGGTGATACCCGCCAGCTTGGTGCCCTCCGCCGTGCGGAAGAACAGTTTCCCGTCGGCGGAGAGGGCGTAGTTGACAGGGAATATGTCGGCGCGGCCCCCGGTCACGGTGACGAGACGGCCCAGCGACTCGGTGGCGAGCAGTTCGAGGGCGCGGTTGCGGTCGATCTCTGTGATCACGTTGTCGTCCATGTACCGATTCTGTCACTCGGGGACCCCGCGCGGGTGACTAGCGGGGGCCGACTTGGCGCGTGCCGGGTGACGGACCTCACTACACCACGGCCACCTGCGAACTCGCCCGACAATCGGGTAACGATCGAGCGAAGGTAGATGCGGCAGCCGGTCCTCGTCACTACGGTGGGACATACCTATGAACCCAGGAGAACGAGAAGCACCCCGTAACCCTGATTCGTCCGACGCGGTATTCCGTCCGCCCACCGCGGCAGACGGAAACCGCATGTGGGAGATCGCCCGCGACAGTGGAGTCCTCGACCTCAACTCCTCCTATGCCTACGTGTTGTGGGGAGCGGAGTACTCGGAGAGCTCTGTGGTCGTAGAGGTCGAGGGCCGCGTCGTCGGCTTCGTCACCGGATTCCTCCGACCCTCGGAGCAGGACACGATCTTCGTCTGGCAGGTGGGCGTCGACGCGGACCAGCGCGGTAAGGGTCTGGCCGCACGACTGCTCCACAGCCTCATGGACCGGCTCGCCGAGCGCGGGGTGGTCCGGCTGCGCACCACCATCAGCCCGGACAACGAGGCCTCCCAGCGCACCTTCGGCGCTGTCGCCCGCGATCGGGGAATGACGTTGTCCAGCGAGGACTACCTCGGCGTCGAGCTGCTCGGCGAGGGACACGAACCCGAAGATCTCTACACGATTTCCTAGAAGGGCGCCCGGACCCACAGGTCCGCCACCGCCGCCCGCCACCTTTTTCGATGGAGTGATCACCACCATGACCGAAGCCACGCACGAGGCAAACCTCGACACCTCGATCTTCACCGACCGCGAGTCCGAGGTCCGCAGTTACTCACGGAGCTGGCCGGTGGTGTTCGACACCGCCAAGGGGGCCAAGCTCACGACCGTTGACGGTGACGACTACCTCGACTTCTTCGGTGGAGCAGGCGCACTGAACTACGGCCACAACGACGACGACATGAAGGCCGCGCTCCTCGAGTACGTCCAGCGCGACGGCGTCACCCACTCGCTGGACAAGTACACCGTCGCCAAGAGGGCGTTCCTGGAGACGTTCACCTCGAAGATCCTCGAGCCGCGCGGGCTGGACTACAAGGTGATGTTCCCCGGGCCGACGGGCACCAACGCCGTCGAGTCCGCCCTCAAGCTGGCCCGTAAGGTCACCGGCCGCGAGGCGATCATCAACTTCACCAACTCGTTCCACGGGATGACCCTCGGGTCGCTGTCCGTCACGGGCAACTCGATGAAGCGGGCCGGGGCCGGTATCCCGCTCGTGCACGCCACGCCGATGCCGTACGACAACTACTTCGGTGGCGTGACCGAGGACTTCCAGTGGATGGAGCGCGTGCTCGTCGACTCCGGGTCCGGCATGAACCGCCCCGCGGCCGTGATCGTCGAGTGCGTCCAGGGTGAGGGCGGCATCAACGCAGCCCGCGCCGAGTGGCTGCAGGCGCTCAACGAGCTCTGCGTGCGCCACGAGATCCTCCTGATCATCGACGACGTGCAGATGGGCTGCGGCCGCACCGGCGAGTTCTTCTCGTTCGAGTTCGCCGGCATCAAGCCGGACATCGTCACGCTGTCCAAGTCGATCGGCGGCTACGGCCTCCCGCTCGCGCTGACCCTGTTCCGTCGCGATCTCGACGAGTGGACCCCGGGCGAGCACAACGGCACGTTCCGCGGCAACAACATGGCCTTCATCACCGCCGAGGTGGCGCTGCGCAAGTACTGGTCGGACGACGAGCTGCAGAACCGCACGCTCGAGAACGGCCGGATCCTCCGCGAGCGCTTCTCCCCGCTGGTCTACAAGCACCAGGGCAAGCTCGAGCTGCGGGGCCGCGGGATGGCGTTCGGCATCGCGTTCCTCGAGAACCCGGAGCTGGCCCAGCAGGTCATGGCCCGCTGCTTCGATCACAAGATGCTGGTCGAGACCGCCGGCCCGAGCGACGAGGTGGTCAAGTTCCTCGCCCCGCTCACCCTCACCGATGACGAGCGCGACCGCGGCATCGAGATCTGTTACGAGGCCGTCAACCACGTCCTGACGGCGCAGTACGCCTGACGCTCGCCCGAGTCACGACCACCCGGGTCACGCCCGACCGTCCACCTTCCACGAGGAGGCAACACATGATCGTCCGTACCACCGCAGGGATCACCGGAACCGACCGCGAGGTCAAGGGCAACAACGGCAACTGGGTGTCCAAGCGCATCGTCCTGGCCGACGACCGCGTGGGGTTCTCGTTCCACGAGACCACCATCGCCGCCGGGACCACCAACGACTTCCACTACGCCAACCACATCGAGGCCGTCTGGCTGACGCGTGGCAAGGGAACCCTGCGTGACCTGACCAACGGCGAGGAGTATCCGCTCGAAGCCGGGTCGATGTACCTGCTCGACGGCCACGAGAAGCACCAGGTGATCGTGGAGGAGGAGATGAGCATGCTCTGCGTGTTCAACCCTCCGGTCGTGGGCGAGGAGAACCACGACGAGAACGGCATCTACCCGCTCCTGCGCCTGCAGGACGACGGCACGGTCGTCCGCGAGAAGTAGCCCCCACACGCATCACCCGCGCCCTCCCCGGCCGAATACGCTCACCCTGAGCGATTTCGGTCGGGGAGTCGCGCGTTCTGGGGCAGGATCTCTATCCATGCCCTCGCCCGATCCCCGTCCCGTCGCGATCATCGGGGCCGGGCCCTCCGGCCTGGCCGCGGCCCGCAACCTCGACCGCCACGGCGTCGACTGGGTGGGCTTCGAGCTCGCCCACGACGTCGGTGGACTGTGGAACATCGACTCCCCGCGCAGCACGGTCTACGCCTCGGCCCACCTCATCTCCTCGGCCCGCACCACCGAGTTCACCGAGTATCCGATGCCGGCCGACACTCCCGACTACCCGGATCACCGCCGTTTGCTGGCCTACTTCCGGGACTTCGCCGACCACTTCGGCCTGCGCGGGCGGTTCCGTTTCGGAACCGAGGTGGTGCGGGCGGAACCGCTCGGTGACGAGCCGGACTCGGGGTGGCGGCTCACCGTGAGGAAGACGGGCGACGACGACGAGGTGGTCGCCGACACGGTGTGTGACGCGGGCGAGTTCTCGGCGCTGGTGATCGCGAACGGCACCCTCTCCGAGCCCAACATCCCCGGCTTCGCGGGACGGTTCGACGGCGAGGTCCGCCACACCAGCCGCTACAAGTACCCGCGTGAGCTTGCCGGCAAGCGGGTCCTGGTGGTGGGCGGGGGCAACTCCGGCTGCGACATCGCCGTCGACGCCGTCCACCACGCCGAGTCGGTCGACATCAGCGTGCGGCGCGGCTATCACTTCGTCCCCAAGTATCTCTTCGGCAAGCCCGCCGACACGCTCAACTCGGGTCGGCCGTTGCCCGCGCGGATCAAGCAGTTCGTCGACAGCCGGGTACTGAAGCTGTTCACCGGTGACCCGACCCGATTCGGTTTCCCCGCGCCAGATCACAAACTGTATGAGTCCCACCCCGTCGTCAACTCGCTGATCCTCCAACACGTGGGGCACGGTGACATCGGGGTCCGCGCGGACATCGAGCGCTTCGACGGCCACACCGTGCACTTCCGGGACGGGAGCTCCGCCGAGTACGACCTGATCATGCTGGCGACCGGGTACGTGCTGCACTACCCGTTCCTGGAGCGGAGGCACCTGGACTGGGCGGACGGCGAGGCCGCGCCGGACCTGTTCCTCAACATCTTCCCGTCGCGGCGCCACGACCTCGCGGTGCTGGGCATGCTCGAGGCGTCCGGCATCGGCTGGCAGGGCCGCTACGAGCAGGCGGATCTGCTGGCGCGGTACCTCGCCGCTCGGCGTGACCCGAGCGCCGCCGGACGCGCGGCGGCCGAGGCCGTCGACCGGGGGCGTCGGGGCCCGCGGCCGGACCTGACCGGCGGGTACCGCTACCTCGGCCTGGACCGGATGGCCTACTACGTCAACAAGACCGCCTACCGGGACGCGGTGACGTCCCTGCTCTCGGAGATGCGGGCGGCGGAGATGCAGGTGGCGGAGAGCGAAGGGGTCCTCGCGTGAACGTCGACGACGTCCGGATCGCGTTCGACTCCGGCTCGCTCACCACGCTCAAGATCGTCCTGGGACTGATCCTGTTCGGCATCGCCATGGATACCCGGCTCGAGGACTTCCGGCTGGCGCTACAGAAACCCAGGGCGTTCGCGGTGGCGATCATCGCGCAGTTCGCTCTGCTGCCGGGCCTGACCTACGTTCTCACCCTGATCCTCGGGGTGCAGGGGTCGGTCGCGCTGGGCATGATCCTCGTGGCGTGCTGCCCGCCTGGGAACGTCTCCAACATCCTCACCCACCGGGCGCGCGGTGACGTGGCGCTGTCGGTGTCCATGACGGCGGTGGGCAACGTCCTGGCGATCTTCATGCTGCCCCTCAACTTCTCGTTCTGGGGTCACCTGCACCCGACGGGTCGCGACTACTTCAACGAGATCAGCGTCGCCCCGTGGGACATGCTCAGCGAGGTGCTACTGGTCATCGCGCTGCCGTTCGCGCTCGGCCTGGTCGTGTCCCATCTGCTGCCCGCTGTGGCAGCCCGCACCCATCGCGTGGTGGGGGTCCTGTCCTTCGCGGCGCTGGGCGGGATCATCGTGATCGCGGTGGCCAACAACTGGAGCCTGTTCGTCGCCTACATCGGGGTCGTGGCGGTGGCGGTGTTCCTCCACGACGCGCTGGCGCTGGGTCTCGGCTACGGCATCGCCCGCGGGTTCAGGCTCGACGTCCCCGCGCGTAAGGCCATGACCTTCGAGGTCGGGATCCGCAACGCCGGACTCGGACTGCTGTTCGTGTTCAGTTTCTTCGACGGGCTCGGGGGCATGGCGCTGGTGGCCGCGTGGTGGGGCGTGTGGGACATCATCGTCGGGCTCGTGGTGGCCGTGGTGTGGGCACGGCGGACGAGATCGCAGGAGATCGATTCAGAGAAGGTGGACGCGGCGTGAGGGTTCTGGTCACCGGTGGCAGTGGGTTCCTCGGCACCGGGGTGGTGGCCGGGTTGGCCGCTGCCGGGCACGAGGTCACTAGCGGTGACCTGCGGGTACCGGAGGTCGGCGAGGTCGCTGCGGATCAGCTGGTGCGTCACGTGATGCTCGACGTCACCGATGCTGCCGCGGTCTCGGAGGCCGTCGCCGGGCACGATGCCGTCGTCCATCTCGCCTCCGTCGTCGACCCCGACGGCATGGGCCGGGACGCCGCCTTCAGGGTGGACGTCGACGGATCCCGCCATGTCCTCGACGCCTGTCTGGAGCACGGAGTGCGAAGACTGGTCGTGTCCTCCTCCGGCGCCGCATACGGGTACCACGCCGACAATCCGGTCCCGATCACCGAGGACCGGCCGGTGCGGGGGACCACGGCATTCGCCTACAGCCACCACAAGGCGCTCGTCGAGCACCTGCTCGCCGACGCCCGCCGCGACCACCCGGGTCTCGACCAGGTGGTCCTGCGGATCGGCACGATCCTCGGGGACTCCGTGGACAACCAGATCACCGCGCTGTTCCACCGTCCCCGGCTCCTGGCGATCCGGGGTTCGGACTCCCCGTTCGTCTTCATCTGGGATTCGGAGCTGGTCGCGATCGTCGTGCGTGCCGTCGACGCCGGCCCGCCGGGGGTCTACAACGTCGCCGGCAGTGGGACCCTGACGATCAGCGAGATCGCCGAGCGCCTGGGGAAGCGGACCCTCGCCGTGCCGGAGGTCGTCCTCAAGGTCGTGCTCACGGTGGGTCGCGCGCTCCGGGCCACGCGCTACGGGCCGGAGCAGACCGGCTTCCTGCGCTACCGTCCGGTGCTGGACAACACCAGACTGCGCGAGGACTTCGGGTACACGCCCGAGTTGTCCAGCGCGCAGGCCTTCGACCGGTGGCTGGCCGGTCATCCCGACGCCCGGGCCGGGTGACCGGCGGGAGACCAGCGGGGAGGGCAGACTGTCCGGGTGTCCACGATCGTGTTCCTCCACGCCCATCCCGACGACGAGACCTCCCAGACCGCCGGGATGATGGCCATCGCCTCGCGCGGCGGTCACCGCGTCGTCACCGTCTTCGCCACCGACGGCAACCACGGCCAGCGACCCGATCATCTCGGGCCCGATGGCGACCTGGTCGACTACCGGCGAGGGGAAGCCCGCGCCGCCGCTGAGGTCCTGGGCGTGGCGCGGATCGACTGGCTGGGCTACCACGATTCCGGCATGACCGGCTGGTCGCAGAACGACGACCCGCTGTGCCTGCACCGCGCCGACACCGACGACGCGGCCGCGCGGCTCACCCGGATCCTCGACCGGGAGGACGCCGACGTCCTCGTGGGCTACGACCACCACGGAAACTACGGGCACCCGGATCACCTGGCCGTGCACCGGATCGCCCGCCGGGCGGTGGAGTCGGCGGCCCGCCGTCCGCGGCTGCTGGAGGCCACCACCAATCAGGACGCCCAGGTCGAGATGCTCGACAGTCCCGAGGCGGCGGAGTTCCTGGCGACGCTCGCGGCCGGCGGCATGGATGCGGAGGAACTGCGGCGGATGATCCTCATCGGCGACGACGGTCTGCCGGTCGGGGTCCCGCAGTCGGAGATCGCATGGGCGATCGAGCTGCCCGCGGATGTGATCGACCTCAAGCGTCGCGCGATGGAGTGCCACGCCAGCCAGACCAGCGACATCGGGATGATGCTTGCCCTGCCGAAGGACGTCTACGCGGTGACGTTCGGGACCGAATACCTCATCGAGCCGCGGTCCGACCAGCAGATGCGCCGCGGATGGCCGTTCGACTGAACCGGCGGGCCCGGCCTTAGGGATTGTCGAGCGCGCGGACCCAGTCGCCGTGGCCGTGCGCGGTGGCCAGGGGCCGACCGTTGACTGCGACGACGAAGATGCCCTTGTGGCGCCGGATAGACTCCGGGACCTGCTCGGCGACGTCGGGGAGGAGGGTCACGCCCTCCACGGAGATCCACACGCAGTCCAACTGTGCGACCCGGCGGGCGAACTCGGCGCGGGCCGGTGGCTCCAGGTAGCCGAGCACGGCGGTATGGAACACCACAGCGGTAGAGCCCGCGGGGCAGGCGGCGACCGCGGCCTCGACCTTCTCCACGAGGTCACCCGCGAGGACCCGGGGCGGGTCGGCCGCGGCGATGTCGAGCGCGGCGTCCAGGCGGGGCACGCGTTCGGCCTGCTGCCCGGGCCAGATCAGGCTGCGCAGCCAGGCGCGCGACTCGGCGTCCGCCGGGTCGATCGGGGACAGGTCCACTCCGCCGCGATGGACGACGTCGGGTAGGGAGTGCGGGCGCGGGACGCCGTCGCGGAGGGCGCAGTCCAGGATCGGGGTGCGCTCGTCGGCGTCGGTGGGTCTCAGGTCATAGGTCGCACCGCCGTCGAGCGCGTAGCGGTAGGCGTACCGGTCCGGGTACAGGCACAGGCCGGCGGAGGTGCCCATCTCGACCAGCGAGAGCGGGCCGGGCAGCAGTGACAGGAACGGCAGGAGGACCGCGCACCGCTTGGCCTCGTTGGTCTGCGTGGAGTGGGTGAGTGCGATCTGCTCGATCTCCGACCAGTGGGCGTGGACGAAGTCCCGGAACCGCGCGTAGTCCTCGGTCTCGGGTGCGCCGGCGTGGCGGGCGGAGGCGAATACCAGCGCGGGCTGTCTCTTTATCCGGGGCAGGCTCCCGATGAGCTCGCAGGTCGCGGGGTCCTCGGCGATGCCCCGGGCCCACGCCAGGTAGACGGGTGTGCGGCCGCGGACCTCGAACTCGGCGAACTCGGCGTAGCGGGTGGGGACGTCGTCGACGTGCGCTGAGTCCATGCGACTAGCGTGGCATACCGGACGACGGGCTGGCGCGCGTGTTCGGGACCAGGTATGTTGGTGATGCATCAACCATTCGCCGCGCCGACGACCGCAGGAGACCCCATGGCAGACGACACCGAGTTCATCGCAGCCAAGAACGCCTCGGCGGACGGTGAGTTCGTTCGCGACGCCACCTACATCAACGACCGCGTCGTGGCGGACCTCCCGGCGGGTTCGGACCCGGTGGGGGAGAAGATCGGGGAGATGCGGTGGCCCGTCGAGGCCGGCCGCTACCGCCTGATGGCCGCCCGCGCGTGCCCCTGGGCCAGCCGCTCGATCATCGTCCGCCGCCTGATGGGCCTCGAGGACGCCATCTCCATGGGACTGGCCGGCCCGACCCACGACGTCAACTCCTGGGTCTTCGACCTCGATCCGGACGGCAAGGACCCGGTCACCGGACTGCACCGCCTCAAGGAGGCCTACTTCAACCGGATCCCCGACTACCCGCGCGGCATCACGGTCCCGGCCCTCGTCGACCTGCCCACCATGTCGGTGGTGACCAACGCGTACCAGAAACTCAACTTCGATCTGCTCAGCGAGTGGACGGCCTTCCACCGCGACGGCGCCCCGGACCTGTACCCGGCCGAGCACCGCGACCAGATCGACGAGTTGGACTCGTGGATCTACCCGACCGTCAACAACGGCGTGTACCGCAGCGGCTTCGCGGCCGACCAGGGCGCCTACGAGCAGGCCTACGACGAACTGTGGGCGTCGCTGGACCGGCTCGAGGATCGGCTGACGACCCGTCGCTACCTCGTCGGGGACACGATCACGGTCGCCGACATCCGACTGTTCACCACGCTCGTGCGTTTCGACGCGGTCTACCACGGCCACTTCAAGGCCAACCGCAGCAAGATCACCGAGATGCCGGCCCTCTGGGGCTACCTGCGCGACCTGTTCCAGACGCCGGGCTTCGGGGACACCTGCGATTTCCCGCAGATCAAGGAGCACTACTACAACGTCCACCGCGACGTGAACCCCACCGGCATCGTGCCCAAGGGGCCGGAGCTGAGCAATTTCCTCTCCGCGCATCACCGCGAGGAGTTGGGTGGCCGTCCGTTCGGTGACGGCACCGCCCCGGGCCCCGTCGAGAACCCGTCCGAGCGGGTCCCGGAGGGGCACGGAGCGGTCTAGTCCCGGCCGGTAGGCCTAGACTGGCTCGTTGTGAACCCGGCCCTGTCCGAATCCGGTCGCTACCGCAGAGGCGCCCGTCAGTTCGTCATGTTCGGAATCGTCGGCGGGTCCGGGCTGGTCGTCAACATGATCGTCACGGTCCTGATGAACAGGGCCAACGGCGGCACCCAGAACGCCCAGGACATCCTGTTCCCGTTCTCCGGGACGGAGTACAACTTCCGCTTCACGACCCTGGTGTGGATCGTGGCGTTCCTGGTGGCCAACGTCTACAACTTCATGCTCAACCGGCACTGGACGTTCGGCAAGGGCCACAAGGCGCCGGTCCTGCAGGAGTTCTGGCCGTTCCTGTTGGTGGGTTCGGTGGCCGCGGCGGCGGGCATCTTCATCAAGGTGGCCTTCACCAACCCCACCTCGCCGCTCTACCTGCCCGAACCGTGGTGGCACGAGGACGCGGGGATCCACTCCCGGGAGTACTGGAGCCAGTTGCTGACGATCATCATCACGATGCCCATCAACTTCATCGTCAACAAGCTCTGGACGTTCCGCTCCGTGCGTCGCCGACACCACGCGCGCTCCACCGCGGACGCGGTGGTCTAGGAGGTCGGCCGTGGAGTCCTCGCCGTTGCTGCTGTGGTTCGACCTCGTCGGAGTCTTCTTCTTCGCGCTCTCCGGCAACCTGCTGGCCGCGCGCAAGAACATCGACATCACCGGCGGTCTGGTCCTGGGCCTGCTGGCAGGTCTCGGTGGCGGCATCATCCGTGACGTGATGCTGGGGGTCACGCCGCTCGCGTTGACGCAGCCGGTCCTCCTCGCCGCGCCGTTCGCCGCCGCCGCGGTGGTGTATCTGCTGGGCGCGCACCTCCACCGGGTCCGCACGCTGATCATCGTCTTCGACGCGGCCGGGCTGGGTCTGTTCTGCACCTTCGGCACCGCCCGGGCGCTGGACCACGGCATGCCGATCGCCTCGGCGCTCCTGCTCGGCGTGGTCACGGCGGTCGGTGGCGGACTCATGCGCGACGTGGTGGCCAACGAGATCCCCGCCGTGTTCAACGGTTCCGACCTGTACGTCATCCCCGCCGCCACCGGCGCGGCGCTCACCGCACTCGCCGTGGCCACCGACACGTGGGGCCCGGTCGCAGCGGTGGTGCTGTCCGCGTTCGCGTTCACGTTCCGGATGGTGGCGTGGCGTCTCCAGTGGCGTGTCCCGGCGCCGATGCGCGGCTGGAGCATGAGGGGGTTCGACACCCGCCTGCGGCGCGACCGGTCGGTGTTCGGGCGTCCGGGCCGGATGAAGGGCGACGACGACGAGTCCCGCCGCGACGACGACGTGGACGACTACCGGGATCGCCCACCGGGCCCCCGCCGGTAGTGTGTGCCGACGTGCAGTATTACCTCAGCCTGCTGGGATTCGCGGCGATCGACTCGGTCAACCTCCTGGCGTTCGCCGTCATCGCCGGGCTCTGGCTCGCGGCTGCCGGTCGAGGGGGAGGCTTCGCCTCGCGCGCCGCCCGCTTCACCGGTGGTGCGTTCTGCGGAATCGTCCTGCTCTCGCTGGTGTCGGTGTGGGTGATCGGCAACAACCAGGAGTTCGTCCGCAGCCTGTTCTACAACCTCTGGGCGATGGTGGTCCTGGGCGTCATCGGTCTGGTCATCACGGTGATGGGCCTGCGCAGACCCGCGGAGGCCAAAGAGGAGAACGTCGAGGCCCCGCTCACCCAGTCCGTGTTGCAGAGGTTCGGCATCATGGTCACCGGCGTCTCGCTGGGTGTCATCCAGTCGGCGACCTCGGCGCCGTTCGCCGGGGGCATGGTCCTCATCTCGTTCGCCGAGACGCCGTGGTGGTCCAAGCTGCTGCAGATCCTGTTCTTCGCGATCATCGCGATCCTGCCGAGCACGGGGCTGATCATCGCGCTGGCGCGGGTCGACTCGTCCGGCGTGGCCGCAGCGACCCGCAGGATCGACAGGTTCCTCGTCTACGGCCGCGTGGCCGGACGGTTGCTCACGCTCGTGGTGGGCGTGGCGCTCGTCGTCCTGGCCGCTGTACGCATGGTGCAACTCACCGGCATCCTGTCGTAGTCGATACCTGTCGTAGTCGGAACCTAGGGTCACGACGATCACCGTGAAGGGTGGTCCACGAACCTCCAGGGGGAGACATGTCGGAACACCAGTTGGATCAGGCCGGCGGCGCGGTGCTGTGCGAGGACGGGCTGATGCGGCCGCCCTGGGCGGCGCGGGATCCGCTACTGCGGGAGTACTACGACACCGAATGGGGGATGCCGGTCCACGACGAGGCCGGTCTCTTCGAGCGGCTCGTCCTGGAGGGTTTCCAATCCGGCCTGAGCTGGTTGACGATCCTGCGTAAGCGGCCGGCGTTCCGGGAGGCGTTCGCCGGGTTCTCGCCCGACGCGGTCGCCGACTACGGGGAATCGGACGTCGCCCGGCTCATGGCCGACACCCGGATAGTGCGCAACCAGCGCAAGATCGATGCGGCCGTCGGCAACGCGCGTGCCGTGATCGCGCTTCGGGGAGAGGGCGGACTCGGGGAGTTGATCTGGTCGTACCGGCCGGATCACACCCCGGAGCCGCGGACCATGAGCGAGGTGCCCAGCCGATCCCCGGAGTCGGAGGCGCTGGCCGGGGAACTCAAGCGGCGGGGTTTCAGCTTCGTCGGGCCGGTGACGGTGTTCGCACTGATGGAGGCCATCGGGGTGATCGACACGCACCTGGTGGATTCGCACCGGCGCGGTAGTTCCGGCATCTGGGCCCGGGAGGTCGCGCCCTGACCGGGCTAGCCCGGCGACTCGGGCAGACGGGGCAGGTCGGCGCGGGGTGGGAGTTCGGGGGAGGGCCCGGCGAGCGAACCCGCCTCCGTCACCCGCCCGGTGTCCGGCCAGCTCAGGCATCCGGGGATCCCCCGGAGGGCGGCCATCCGGGCCAGTGAGCGGTCCAGACTCGTCCTGCTCAGCGTGCCGTCGGCCAGGGCGCGTTCGACCGAGTCGAGCGCCTCGGGGATCCCGGCGGTGGTGATCCAGAGCGGGGAGTCGGCACCGGCGATGAGCGACTCGGTGACCGCCCGGGGCAGCGGGAAGTCGTTCGTCACGGCTCGCATCCCGGACAGGTCGTCGGTGAAGATCGCACCGTCGAAGGGCGGGGCGCCGTACCCGTGACCCTCGCGGAGCAGGCGGTACGCGGCCGGGGAGAGGGAGGCCGGCCGGTCGACTCCGGTCAGCCCCGGGACCTGGGGGTGTCCCAACATCATCGCGGCGCCGGGGGTCTCGGCGAGTTCGGAGAAGGGCCGGAGATCGTGTGGGAGGAGTTGGTCGAGCGGCGGCACGGTCACCGATTCGTGATGGCTGTCCCCCGACGAGCGGCCGTGGCCGGGGAAGTGCTTGAACACCGGGGTCACCCCGGCGTCGAGGAGACCGGCGGAGAAAGCGCGCGCGTAGCTGACCACTCGGGCCGGATCGGGTGAGAACGACCGGTCGCCGATCACGGCCCCGTCCGGCTGGTCGGACACGTCGACGGAGGGGGCGAAGTCCACGGTCACTCCCATCCCGCGGAGGAATTCACCGCGGGTGCGCGCCGCCGACCGGACCTCCTCGGGGCTCATCGTGGCGGCCATGACGCGGGCCGACGGCATCGGCCCGGCGTAGGGGGCGATGCGGGACACACGTCCGCCCTCCTCGTCGATCGACACCAGCAGCGGCAGCGCCGAGTCCTCCTGGAGTCGTGCGAGGCCGTCGCCGGAGACCACCTCGCCCACGACGTCGCCGCCGAGGAAGATCCCGCCGATGTTGTGCTCGTCGACCGCCCGCCGGGCGTCGGCCATCGAGCTCACGCCCACGGTGAACAGCTGCGCGATCCGCTCGCGCTGGCTCAACGAATCGAGAGGCGACTCGCAGGCCGGGGCGGCGGGTCGAGCCTGCGCGGTCTGTCCGACGGGTGCGCGGTCCTCGTAGGGTCCGGGGACGACGGAGCCGTCCGCGCCGCATCCGGTCAGCGCCAGTCCGGCGACCAGGACGGTGACCGTCAGTCGAAGCCGGCGGGTGAAGGACACGCCTCAAATGTAGCCGCTGGGCCGCCCCGGGCCGTGGGCCGCGGGTCCGGTTCACCCACCGGCCAACTACGGGTGCGACAGTGTGCCGATGACCACGTCACTCGCCCGTCGTCTCGGCCTCGCCGATGCCGTGGTGGTGGGCCTCGGCGCGATGATCGGCGCCGGGGTGTTCGTGGCGTTCGCCCCGGCGGCGGCCCGTGCGGGGTCGCTGGTGTGGGCGGCGCTCGCCGTCGCGGCGGTGGTGGCGGTGTGCAACGCCTTGTCGTCAGCCAGATTGGCCGCGCGGTTCCCCTCCGCCGGCGGCACCTATGTCTACGGCCGCGAGTTGCTCGGACCGCTGCCGGGCTTCCTCGCCGGCTGGGAACCGTGGTGGGCAAGACCGCCTCCTGCGCTGCGATGGCACTCACCGCCGGTCTGTACGTGTGGCCCGAGCACGCCAACGTCGTCGCGGCCGCCGCGGTGCTCGCACTGACGCTGCTGTCGGTGCTCGGCGTCCAGCGCACGGCCACCGCGTCGAAGGTGCTCGTCGCGATCGTGCTGGCGGTGCTGGCGGTGTTCGTCGTCGCCGCGTGGACCGCCGCGCCGGTCCCGGCCGGTGCGCTGCAGCCGGTCCCGTCGGTGGACGACGAGGCGTGGCCGTCGCGGATCCTCGGGGTCCTCGGCGGGGCCGGGTTCTGCTTCTTCGCCTTCGCCGGCTACGCCCGTATCGCCACGCTCGGTGAGGAGGTGCGCGAGCCCGCCCGGACCATTCCGAGAGCGGTGGTGACGGCGATCTCCGTGGTGATCGTCGTGTACGCGGTGGTCCTGGCCTCCACGGTCCACGTCCTCGGCGTGGCGGGCGTGGCGGCGGGCCCGGCCCCGGTCCTCGACGCGGCCGAGCGGATCGGCGGCGGCGAGCTCGCGCCGATCGTGCGGGTGGCCGCCGGGATCGCGGCGCTGGGCGCACTGTTGGGCGGGATCCTCGGGGTCTCCCGAACGACGATGGCCATGGCCCGCGACCGCCATCTACCCCCGCGGTTGGCTTCGGTCCACCCGACCACGCGTACGCCGTATGTGGCCGAGATCTGCGTGGGTGTGCTCGTGGCCGGCATCGTCCTGGTGGCGGACGTGCGCCAGGCCATCGGGTTCTCGTCGTTCGCGGTCCTGGTCTACTACCTCGTCGCCAACGCGGCGGCGCTGCGGCTCGCCCGGGAGCACCGCCGACTGCCCGCGTGGGTGCCGGTGCTGGGTGCGATCGGGTGCGTCGTGGTGGCCGGGAGTCTGCCGTGGGAGTCAGTGACGGCCGGGCTCGTCGTCTTTGCCGTCGGTGGGGTGGTCTACGCGGTCACCCGCGGTCGCGCGCTCCCGCCGGGCGTACCGTCTCAGTCATGATCGAGCGCCTGCCCCGGGTCCGCGACTCACGTGACCGCTTGCTGCCTGCCGACCTGCGCAGGCCTGTCATCGGCGCGCCGATGGCCGGCGGCCCCACGACCCCGGAGTTGATCGCCGCGGTCGGCGAGGCGGGCGGCCTGGGGATGATCGGATCGGGCTATCTCGACGCCGCCGCCACCCGCGAGGAGATCGACCGGGTCCGGGCGCGAACCTCAGCCCCGTTCGGCGTCAACGTCTTCCTGGTCGACAGGGCCGATTCCGGCGCCGCGCTGGCCGGGGCCGGCGGACCGGAGGCCGTCGACCACTACGCGGCCGCGATCGCCCCGGTCGCGGAGAGGCTGGGGATCGCCCGCGCCGGGAGACCGGAGTTCACCGACTTCGACCAGGCCGCCACCCTCGCCGCGTTGGTCGCCGATCCGGTGGCCGTGGTCTCGTTCACCTTCGGTATCCCGGGCCGGGACGTGGTGCAGGCGTTGCAGGAGGTGGGCACAGCGGTCGTGGTCACCGTCGCAGGCGTCCGGGACGCCCGGCGCGCGGTCGGGGCGGGCGCCGACTGGCTCTCGGTCCAGTCCGCCGAGGCGGGCGGACACCGGTCGACCACGACCGTGGGCGAGCATCCCGACTCCGTCACCACCGTGGACCTCGTGCGGGCCGTCCGCGGGGCACTTCCGGACGTGCCGTTCGTCGCGGCGGGCGGGATCAGTACCCCGGAGGACGTCGCAGCGGTGGTCGGGGCGGGCGCGGACGGCGTCCAACTCGGTACCGTCCTGCTGCGCACCCCGGAGGCGGGGACGAGTGCGCTGTACCGGGCGGCCCTGGCCGATCCACGGTTCACCGAGTCGCGGCCGACCCGCTGCTACACCGGACGATTCGCACGCTCGCTGGTCAACGGGTTCGTGGCGGAGTTCGACGCGCTCGCGCCGCCGGCCTACCCGCACCTGCACGTCCTCACCGGGCCCGTGCGCAAGGCCGCCGCAGAGTCGGGGGACATCGAGGTCCCACCGCTGTGGGCCGGCTCGGGTTGGCGCGCGGCAGACGCCTATGCCGATCGACCGGCCGCGGAGGTCGTCGCCGAACTCTGGGACCGCGCCACGAATCCGCTACCGAGCTGAACGGGCCGCTACCCGGATCCGGAAGTTGTCAACCTGTTTTGAGACAGGTGTTGATTCCGGTGGGTTCGCGGGCTGGGCTGGGCTTGGTTGGGCTTGGTTGGGTTGGGTTGTGAGGGGCGGGCTCATGCGGCGCGGCGTTCGGCCTCCGCCGCGATGTCCGCCAGGTCCTGTTCCATGGTCTTGCGGGTCGACCTCTCGGCGAGACCGCCCATCACGGCCATCGCGACCCGGGAGATCGCCGGGGCGTGTGCGGTGTGGGCACCGAACCGCATCCGGAGGGTCGATCCGGAGCCGTCGGGGTCCGGGGTCACGGTGAACACCGTCTTGTACTCGGTCCCGCCGTTCTCGGCGACGATCGCGGTGGAGTGCGGCGGCTCAGCGGCGACCACCATCATCTCCTCCGTGGCCTTCATCCCGAACATCTTGCGCGTCTCCCGCCAGCGCAGTCCCGGCTGGTAGGGGCCGGGGGTGAGGATCTCGACCGCCAGGACCCCGCTGAGGGTGCGGTGCGCGGAGGGGATGTCGGTCAGCACGGCCCAGACCGCGTCGGGGTCGGCGGCGACGTGACGGGAGAGGTCGAGTTGCATGGCACGAGCCTAACGAAAGGCGCGGTGCCGAAATGCGTGGTGCCGAATGCGCGCCGGCGAAATGCGCGGTGCCGAATGCGCGCCGGCGAAATGCACTGCGCCGGCACCCGTCGCGAGGACGGATGCCGGCGCTGTGGCGGCTGCTGCGGGCCGGGGCCCGCGCTCAGCGGCTCAGATCAGGAGCCGAGGCCCTGGACGAGCCCGGCGAAGTAGTTGATCAGGTCCGACGGGACGCTGGTGAACAGGTCCACGGCAGCGGAGCCGGTGGCCGGGGTGGCCTGGGCCGAGCCGGAGGCGATGTTGGCGATGATGGTGGAGAGGTCCATGATGGATTCCCTTCGTCGATGCGGCGACGTCTGTTACGCCGCGCGATAAGCATTGAGCCCGTTTGGGACTCGGTGAGTTCATCCCGAACTCATGACCGAACGTTACGTAGCCGTGACCATCACGTCACCCGGCAGCAGCCTCGAACGGGCTTTTCGGGCGAAGGCTCCTCTTACCCGCCCAGCGCATGGGCGCTACCAGCATTTATCTGTTATCCACGACACAATCGGCCCTCGATCGCGCGGATCGCACGCCTCGGGTCACAATGGACGGATGACCCCGAGTACGCAGATCGCCGTCGATTCCGTCCCCCTGCCCGCAGGCTTTCGCGCCCACGCGGGGGCCGCGGGGCTGCGCGAGCGCGGGGCCGACGTCTTCGTCGTCGTCGCCGACGGTCCCTCCGTGACCTCCTCGGCGGTGTTCACCCGATCCCTCTTCGCCGGGCCCTCGGTCGTGCTCAGCCGGGAGAACGCGGCGAGCGGCCGCGCGCGAGGCGTGGTGGTGGTGGCCAAGAACGCCAACGTCGCCACCGGGGAGCAGGGGATGGCCGACGCGCGCGAGGTCCTGGAGCGGGCGGCCGGTGCCGTGGGCGTCGCGCCCGAGGAGTTGCTCATCGCCTCCACCGGCGTGATCGGCCGGCGCTACCCGATGCCGATACTGCGGGCCCACCTGGACGGGTTGGCCGGCGCGGAATTCGACGCCGACGCGCTGGCGCTGGCGTCGGCCATGATGACCACCGACACCCATCCCAAGACCGCGTCGGTGGAGATGACGACGACGAGCGGTGCGACCGCCCGGGTGGTGGGCATCGCCAAGGGGGTCGGGATGGTCGAACCGGACATGGCCACGATGATCGCCGTGGTCTTCACCGACGCCGCCGTGGAACCCGGTGTGCTGGACACCGCGTTCAGGGGCGCGGTGGACGACACGTTCAACTGCCTGTCCGTCGACACCGACACCTCGACCTCCGACACCGCGATCGCGCTGGCCAGCGGCGTGGCCGGGTCGGTGGACGAGGGGGAGCTGCGGCGGGCCCTCGAAGCGGTGTGCCTGGACCTGACCCACCAGCTGGCCCGCGACGGAGAGGGAGCCACCAAGCTGCTCACCGTCGAGGTCACCGGGGCCCGGGACCGCGATCAGGCCAAGCGCGTGGCCAAGTCGATCCTCAACTCCCCGCTGGTCAAGACCGCCGTCCACGGGGCGGACCCCAACTGGGGCCGGGTGGCCATGGCGATCGGCAAGTGCCACGACGACACCGACATCGACCCGGAGCGCGTCCGCATCGTCTTCGGCGATCTGGAGACCTACCCGGCGTTCCCCGGTCCCGCAGAGCTGGAACGGCTCACCGAGATCATGCGGGCCGAGGAGGTCACGATCTCGGTCGACCTGGGCGTGGTCGGTGCGGACACGGACGCCGGCGTCGCCGACGGGTCCTGCACGGTCTACGGCTGCGACCTCTCGCGCGAGTACATCTCGATCAACGCTGATTACACGACGTGAGCCGACCACCCGACGTGGACCCACCACACGGCGTGACCTCCCGGGCAGACGATCTGGAGGCCATCCGGGCCGTGTTCGCCCGTCGCCTGTACGTGATGGACACCAAGCAGTGGGACGCCTACGGGTCGTGTCACACCACAGACGTGGTCAGCGAGTCCTGGGCGGCCAGCGGCGGCGCGGCCGAGGTGCGGGGTCGCGACCAACTCACCGCCGCGATCCGCGCGACCCTCGACGGCCGCGTCCCGGTGACGAGCGTCCACCACGGGCACACCCCGCTGCTGGAGTTCACGGGCCCGCACCCGGAGACCGGGGAGCCCACCGCCACCGGGATCTGGGCGATGGAGGACCGGCTGTGGTGGTCTGACGACGGGCGCCGGCGGTGGCTGCACGGCTGGGGTCACTACCACGAGCGATACCGCAGGGTGGACGGTCGGTGGCTGATCGCCTACCGGCGGCTCGAACGGATCAGGGTCGACACCGGCTACTCCGACGCCTGACCCCGGGCCGTCCGTCAACCGGCGGGACCGGGGTCCCGGCGCGCCATCGCGAGCATGGTGTCGCGGGTGTCGTGCCATACCCGGCCGGTGATGTCGCCCCACGGGTCGTGGCCACCGGGGACCAGCGAGACGCGGGCGGGATCGCCCACCTGGCGGGCGGCCCGAACGTAGGCCTCGGACTGCTCGGGCAGCACCACCTCGTCGTCGCGACCGTGGACGCACACCACGGGCACCCCGGTGGGGAGGTGCGCCACGGGCGAGGCGTCCCGGTAGCGCTGACGGCGGGTGTCGGAGCGGCCGCCCAGGAGTCCGGCGACGTACTTGTCCCCGGACTCCTCGGCCCGGAGCAGGTCGGCGACCCCGGCCAGGGACACACAGCCCGAGACCGGGACGACGGGACGGGACCCGGGCAGGGAGGACGGCAGGCGCGCCCGCCCGGCCACCCACAGCGCCAGGTGCCCGCCGGCCGAGTGCCCGGAGACCAACACCCGGCGCAGGTCGAGACGGTCGCCCACCTGCGCGGAGACCTCCACCAGGTGGTCCACGGCCCCGCACACGTCCGCGACCGTGGTGGGCCAGCCGCCCCCGGAGCCGACGCGGCGGTACTCGATGTTCCACACCGCCACGTCGAAGGAGGCCAGGTCGCGGGCGTGGTTCTCCATATAGGCCAGGCCGAGCGAGTCCTTCCACCCGCCACCGTGGATCAACACCACCACCGGCAGTGCCGGATTGGCCGACTCGGGCAGGTAGAGGTCACCGAAGGTCTGCCCGTCGGTGTCGCCGGGTTCGCCGTAGAAGAACCGGCGTGGTTCCCCGACCGGGACCGCGCCTTCGGGTGCGACGTAGGGACGGGTAGCAACCGATTCGGCACTCGGGCCGGACGTCACCTCGTCGTCGTCGTTCGCCCCGAGGGCCGAGGTCAACGCCCAGCCCGCCGCGCCGCCCGCTCCCACCGACAGGCCGATCAGCAGTGATCGGCGGGACAGCTCGGTACCGCTGCTGCCGCGCGCGCGTCGGTCGGGCAGGCGGCGACTGGACGTGCGGCGACCGGGCATGCGGCGGCGGGACCTCCTCTGGGACGCCTCCGGCCTCAGGCCTTGCCGGCGACGACGTCGTTCTCCGCCCCATCGTAGAAGGGGATGTAGCCCTTGTCGGACGAGAGCACGAAGAGCGGGTCGTCGAACTCGGTGGTGTCGAAGGCCTGCTCACGCAGTTCGGTCTTCCGACTCTTGTAGGTGGAGGTCACCTCGAGCTCCTTAGAGAGCCGGATGAACAGCGGAACCGCGTACGACGGCAACGACTGGCGCAGGTGCTCGGCGAGCGCGGCACCGTCGAAGTCGGAGCGGTCGTGCAGACGCACGGCGGCCATGCCCGCCTTGCCGTCGGCCCCCGGCACCGGGACGCCGTAGACCACGGCCTGGTCGACCTCGTGGCGAGCGCTGACGGCCGCCTCCACCTCGGTGGTGGCCACGTTCTCGCCCTTCCACCGGAAGGTGTCGCCGAGTCGGTCGACGAACGAGGCGTGCTTGAGGCCCTGGTCCAGCATGAGGTCGCCCGAGACGAACCAGGCGTCGCCGTCACTGAAGGCGTCGCGGATGACCTTCTTCTCGGTGGCCTCCGGATCGGTGTACCCGTCGAAGGGCTGCGTGTCGGAGATGCCGCTGATCAGCAGGCCGATCCCGCCCTTGCCCACCTTCGTCAACCGGCCGTCCTCGCCGCGGCGGGGCTCTCCGGTGTCCGGGTCGTAGTCCACGATCGCGAAGTCCATCGGGCAGTACCCGGTGGTCTTGGCGATGTTGAAGGCGTTGACGAAGGCGATGTTGCACTCGCTGGCCGCGTAGAACTCACAGATCCGGTCGACGCCGAACCGTTCCTGGAACTCGGTCCAGATCTCGGGGCGCAACCCGTTGCCCGTCATCACCCGGACGGAGTGGTCGCGGTCGCCCGGACCGGGCTCCTGGTTGAGCAGGTAGCGGCAGATCTCGCCGATGTAGATGGCGGCGGTGGCCCCGGACGCGCGGGCCTGGTCCCAGAACCGGGAAGCCGAGAAGTGCTCCTCGACGGCCAGGCACGCACCGGCGGCCAGCACGCAGCCGAGGCCGACGGTCAGGGCGTTGTTGTGGTACATCGGCAGCGGACACAGCAGGACGTCGTCCTTCTTGAGCCGCACGCCCGACAGGCCGAAGCCGGCGAGTGCGCGGTTCCAGCGGTAGTGGGTCATGGTCGAGGCCTTGGGCAGACCCGTGGTGCCCGAGGTGAACACGTAGTACGCGGTCTCGTTGCCCAGCGTCTCGTCGGCCTCGGGCGGGTTGGTGGCGCCGGAGTCCGCGCCGAGGGCCTCGAGCTCGTCCTCGAGCCAGGTCAGGTCGGAGAGCTCGTCCGGCCGATGGCCGGCGGTGAACTCGCGGAACGGCAGGTCCTGCTCGGAGCCGACGGCGATCAGCTCACCGAGCCAGTTCTCGCGGGGGATGGACCCGGCGGCGTCGGCGCACTCGGCGCCGATGAGGACGACCTTCGAGTCGAGGATCTTCTGCGAGTGCTCCAGGACCTCTCCACGCTGGTGGTGGTTGAGCAGTCCCACCGAGGCGCCGACCTTGACGGCGCCGAGGATGGCGAGCATGACCTCGGGCCGGTTGACCATGCAGATGCCGACCGTGTCGCCGCGCTCGACGCCACGCGCCTTGAGCACCTCGGCGAAGCGGTTGGCCCGCCGGTTGGCCTCTCCGTACGTGACCTCGGTGCCCAGGAAGCGCAGGAACGGAGCGTCCGGCTGCGAGGCCGCCAGTTCCTGGAACCTCCTGCCGATCGAGAGCTTGTCGGTACCGCGGGAGGTGCGGACGATCCGGAGACCGCGGAGGACGGTCGGCAGATCGGAGACCAGAGAGGGCAGGCCTCCCGCCAGGTCGAGCGGGGTGAGGGTCCTGGCGCCCTGGGACTTGCGGCGGGTGCTGTCTTCGGTCTTGTCGGTCACGGCTTCTCCTCTTTCGGGGTGGTGAGTGACTTGGCGGGATCTCCGGCGAGGCCGCGCCACGCGAGTTCGACGACCACTCCTGCGGCCACCGATTTGGGTATGGACCGGTGTGCGACGCGGTCTGCGACCGCCTCTCCGGCCCCGACGAGCGCGATGGCGACCACCTCGAGTACCTCTCGGCTGCGCTCGTCCACCGAGTTCTGCGCGAGCAGATCGGTGGTCAGGTCCACCAGGACGGAACGGGTCTTCTCGACCTCTTCGCTGAACGCGGGTTCGGCGACTGCCTGGCGGTACACGACGTTCCACGAGTCGGCGTGGCCGTCCACGTAGTCGAGGAACGCCTCCACGACGCTCTCCAGACTGTGACGCGCACCGGTCCCACTGGTCGCCGCGGAGGTGAGGTGGTCGATGAGTCGTCCGGACTCACGGATCACACACGCGGAGAACAGTTCCTCCTTGGAGCCGTAGTAGAGGTAGAGCATCGGTTTGGAGATCCTGGCGTCCTTGGCGATGGTGTCCATCGACGCCGACCGGTAGCCGAGGTCGGAGAACACGCGGATGGCCGAGTCGAGCATCTGCTGTTCGCGGATCGCGCGTGGTATCCGTTTGGTCCCCGTCGTCACAGGACTCCTTCCGGCGGGACGTGGTGTCGTGTCCCACACCAACTTACCGGCCAGTAAGGAGTTGTGGGCGACACTTCGGGCGATCCACGGTGCGCCGGGTGATACTCTTTCGGCGTCGGTGTGCCCCACGGCACTGCCATGACGCCCCATTCTCGTTACCCGCAGGGAGAACTCGATGAGCTTCGGTACCGGAGCGCTCGCCAGCGCAGTCGGCGGAATCGTCCTCGGCGGCATCGTCGCCTTCGGAGCGAGTTCCGCGATGGCCGAGAACTCCATCCCCGAGGTCGCGCAGCCGCCCGCCGACCAGGCCCTCCTGGGTCAGGTCGAGTACGGCGCCCGCTAGTCCCTCCTTCGCGCCGGCCGAGGTGACCCGCGGGATCCGTCTCGGTGCAGGCGCGCGCGACGCGGTCGTCGCCTTTCTCGCTTTTCTCCTCCTCGCCTGCCTGCAGTCCCCGGGTCTGGTCGTCCCCGACACCAAGTACGACCTCGTCGTCGACCCCGGACGCTTTCTCACGCAGGCCACCCACCTGTGGACCGGACTGTCGTTCGGCGGACAGGTCCAGAACCAGGCGTACGGGTACCTCTTCCCGCAGGGCCCGTTCTTCGCGCTGTTCGACCTGGTCGGGATGCCCGCCTGGCTGACCCAACGCCTGTGGTGGGCGGTGGTGCTGACGGTCGCCTACGTCGGGGTGGTCCGGGTCGCGGCCGCCCTGCGGATCGGCACCCGCCAGACCAGGGCCGTGGCGGGGATCCTCTACGCGCTCGCACCCCGGATGCTCGGAGACCTCGGTTCGATCTCCTCCGAGATCTGGCCCGTGGCGCTGGCCCCGTGGGTGTTGCTCCCGGTACTCCGGGTGTTGCAGGGGCGGATGTCCCCGCGCCGCGGCGGTGCCGGTGCCGCGCTGGCCCTCGCGCTGATGGGCGCCGTCAACGCGGTCGCCACCGCCACCGCGTGCCTGCCCGCCGTCCTGTGGTGGCTCATGCACCGCCCCGGACGCACGTGGTCGAGGCTGGCGGCGTGGTGGCTGCCCCTCTCGGCGGCGGTGTGTCTGTGGTGGGCGGTGCCGCTGGTGCTGCTGGGTCGGGTCTCGCCCCCGTTCCTCGACCACATCGAGTCGGCCGAGGTCACCACGCGGTGGTCGTCGGCGACGGAGGTGCTGCGCGGGGCCGCGACGTGGGTGCCGTTCGTGTCCACGGACCGGGTGGCCGGCGCCGCGCTCACCAGCGAACCGGTGTTCGTCCTGGCCACCGGCGTGATGGCGGCGGTCGGGGTGCTGGGTCTGCTCCACCGGGGGATGCCCGCCCGGGGCCGGTTGCTGGTGATCGCCGCCGTCGGGTTGGTGGCGATGGCGGCGCCGTGGGTCGGGCCGGCCGGCGGCGGCCTGGCCGAGACACTGCGCGCGTTCCTCGACGGCGCCGGCGCGCCGCTGCGCAACGTCCACAAGTTCGAGCCGCTGCTGCGCCTCCCGTTGGTGCTGGGCACCGCCCATCTGTTGGCGCACCTGCTCGCCGGCCTGCACGGGGGATCGGAACGCGGGGGAGAGGGCGAACCGACCGCCCGCGGCTGGACCGCGGTGGCGCACCCCGAGCGGAACCGATCCGTCGCCGTGGCCATGGTCGTCGTGCTCGCGGGCACCGTCGCGGTGGCCCCGGCGTTGCTCGGCCGGCTCGCCCCGGTCGGCGCCCACGCCGCGATCCCCGACCACTGGACCGACGCCGCCGCGTGGCTCTCGGAGAACGCGCCGGTCGCGCCGCCGGGGGCTGCGGTCGTCGAGGGCGGTGACCCCGACCCGGCGGCGACGACGCGCGCGCTGGTGGTGCCGGGGTCGTCCTTCGGTCGTCAGGTCTGGGGCGTCACCCGCGACGAACCCCTGCAGCCGCTGGCCACCACGCCGTGGGCGGTCCGGGACTCGGTTCCGCTGCAGCCCGCGCCGGCGATCCGGGCCCTCGACGCCGTCCAGCGCCGCCTGGCCGACGGCAACCCCGCCCCGGGGATGGCCGCCACGCTCGCCTCCCTCGGCATCGGTTTCCTGGTGGTGCGCAACGACCTCACCGCCGACTCCGGTGCGCCCCGGCCGGTCCTGGTCCACCAGGCGATCGACGGCTCACCGGGCCTGGTCAAGGTCGCGGAGTTCGGGGAACCGGTCGGGGGCACGCAGGTCGGGGGCACGGAGGTAGGGAACACGGAGGTCGGGGACGGAACTGGTGACGACGACGAGGTGGTCGTCGTCCCCGACTCCGGCCTCCGCCCGGCGTATCCGGCGATCGAGATCTACCGGGTCGACTCCCGACTGGGTTCGGACGCCGCGTCACCGGGTCCGCCCCGGTCGGCCACGGCCCCGTACACGGTGGAGGTGCGCGACCTGCCGGTGGTGGCCGGCGGCTCGGAGTCGCTGTCCCGGCTCGACGACCTGCTGGCCGTGCAGGACACGGTCGGGTCCCCGGCCCGGGTGACCAGACTGCTGGAGGTCGACGCCGACGCGGCGGGTGTGGACCCCGCCTCCGATCCCTTCCCCAGGCCGAGACCGGTCAACTCCACGGCGCCGGTCCTCACGGACTCCCCGACGGACCGGGAGACCGACTTCGGCCGCCTCGACCACCACTCGTCGGCGGTCCGCGCCGAGGGCGACCCGCGGCGCAGCCGTGGTTCGGTGCCGGACTATGCGGCCACCGTCGCCGACACCGAACCGCCCCTGGCGCAGGCCCGCTGGTGGGATGCGCGGGTGCGGGTCTCCTCGTCCGCGGCGGACTCCGCCCAGACCGGCCCGGTTCAGCCTTCTCGTTCGGTGGCGGCGGCGGTCGACGGCGACCCGGACACCGCCTGGCGCTCGGGTGGCTACGGCTCGGCGTTCGGTCAGTGGATCGAGATCGGGCTCCCCGAGCCCGTCGACCGGGGACTGCTCCGCATCACCGTGCCGGTCCCGGACGCGGGGCCCGAGGTCAGCACCCTGCAGATCCGTACCGACTCCGGCACCACCACGGCGTTCCCCACCGGTGGGGGCGAGCTGGTCGTGGCACTGCCCCCTGGCCCCACCGAGACGGTGCGGGTCACGGCGACCGGCTTCGTCGACGGGGGCCGCGGGACGTACTTCGAGGTGTCGGAACTCGGTCTGAGCGCGGGCGGCGAGGGGATCCCGCTCCTGCGGGTGGTGGCGCTGCCGGACCGACCCTCCGACTCCGGGGCGCCGTCCGGCTGGCTGCTGAGGCAGGAACTGGGCGGCCGCTCGGACTGCGTCCACGGGGGGAGTCCGGTCGAGGGGCTGGCCGGCGCCGAGGAGGAGACCGGCGCGGTGCGGTGCGCTCCGGAGCTCGCCATAGAGGCCGAGGAGCCGAAGCGCTTCGCCCGCCTGCTCGACGTCCCGACCGAGACCGCGGTCCTGCCGCAGATCCTCGTGCGTCCGCGGGCCGGGGCGGCGTTGGACGACGTGCTGCGGGGGGACCCCGCCACCCGCGCGCGCCAGGTCCGGGCCGTGGGTGAGTCCCTGGTGACCGACCCCGCCGGCGGGCCGTCAGCAGCCGTCGACGGTGACCGGTCGACCAGCTGGCACGCGCCCGACGTCCCGTCGCCGACGCTGGAGCTGCAGCTACCCGGCCGACAGCTGGTCGGCTCGATCAGGCTGTGGGCGCCGCGATCGGACGCCCCGGCAGCCCCCCGGGTGATCACCGTGGACACGGGTGTCCAGACCACGCGCGTCGACCTGGACGCGATCGCGCCGGAGGAGGACGGGTCCGTCGTGGTCCCCCTGCCCGCCGACCACACCGACCGGGTGTCGGTCCGGATCGACGCCGCTCACGACGTGCGGACCCCGGGAGGGGCGCAGGTCCCCACCGGGATCGCGGAGGTGTGGGTGCGGGACGGCACCGGTGCGCGGATCGGCGCCCTGCCCGCGGCCAACGACGATCCGGTCACCCTGGCCTGCCAGGACGGCCCCCGGTTGTTCATCGGCGACCGGACGGTCCCGACCCGCCTGACCACCACGCGACGGGAACTGCTCGAAGGCCGTGCGATCCCCGTCGAACCGTGCGACGACGACCCGGTCGCGATGGCAGCCGGGCCGGTGGAGGTCTCGGTGGACCCGGGGGAGGCGTTCTCGGTCGATTCGGTGGGCCTCGTCGTCGTCGACAGTGGTGTCGAGGGCGGTGGTGTCGAAGGCGGCGGCGCCGGCCGGGCGGGCACCGGTCGCGCCGAGGTCACCACCCGCACGCCGGTCCTGGGCGGGGCGTCGCAGGCGACCCGGGCGGTCACGACGGTCCGGTGGGACGCCTCGCGCCGCGAGCTGCACGTGCCCGCCGCGCCGCGGGAGCGCGTCCTGGTGGTGCCCGAATCGGTGACCCCCGCGTGGGAGGCGAGGCTGGTCTCCGACGACGGCACCGAGTTGCCCGATGTCCGCCCGGTGACCGTGGACGGCTGGAAGCAGGGCTGGGTCCTGCCCGCGGCCGGCACCGGCGCGACCCTCGTGCTGACGGTCCCGCTCGACGGGCCGTACCGGGCAGCGCTGATGACCGGGCCGTTCGTGCTGGCGCTCGTCCTGGTTCTCTTCCTGCTCCGGGGCCGCGACCGGGCGGGTGCCCGCGCCGCGGTGTGGCGCGCCGGTGGAGCCGTCACCGCGATCGCGACGGCGGCCGTCGCCTACGCACTGGCGGGCCCGGTCGGGCTGGGGCTGGCGGCGGGACTCACCGTCGGCGCGCTGGTGGCGAGCCGCCACCTGGGTGCAGGGCGGGCGCGGGAGTTGCTGATCGTCGGCTCAGGAGTGGGGATGGTCGCGGGCGCCGCCCTGCTCGCCCGCGCACCGTGGCCCGCCCCGGCCGGGTACGCCGGCGACGGCTGGCTTCCTCAGGTCGCGACGGTGGCGGGGCTCGTCTGCGCCGGGTTGGCCGCGGCCTGGCCGTCGGTACTCGGAGTGCCGCGGGGAGTGCGCCGGGGGGCGAACCAGCGCCCCGACGGCTCCTCGACCAGCGCGTAGCTGGCGGCCGCGAGGACGGTCGAGACCACCACGGTGATCAGCCAGATCTCGAGCATGTGGCCGGAGAACATGGGCACGAACGCGATCTGGAACGCGAAATGCAGGACCAGCACGTGCCACAGGAACACGCCGTAGGACCATCGGCCCAGCATGCCGATCACCGCGGAGTCCAGCACCGCGAATCGCTGCCCCTGCGGAGCCAGCGTGACCGGGGCGAGGAGGCAGAACGCCACCACGGCGCCCAGTGCCGTGCGGGCCGCGAACTCCGGTCCGGAGGGGTGCACGAACCCCTCGGTGAACCACTGCGGGACGGTGCTGACGCCGAACGCCACGGCGACCACGGCCCACCAGCCCCACCGCGCGTGGCGGTGCCGGGCCAGCGCGGCGAGGCGTCCGGGCGGGGCGGCGGCGAGTTCGGCGAGGATCATCCCCGCGGCGAACCACGAGGCGAACGCCGGTGGCAGGATCTGGTCGTTGATCCGCTCGGGCAGCCCGAGGTCGTACCAGGGGACGAGAGACCATGCCAGGCTCAGCACCCCCACAGCCGCGATGACGGGGATTCGCCATCGCGCCGCGCGGCCCCGGAGCCCGGCGAGCGCCCACCACAGCAACGGCAGGACGAGGTAGAAGGACATCTCCACGGACAGTGACCACGCGTGGGTCAGACCCTCGACCAGGGAGTCGGGGACGAACACCTGCATCAGCGTCAGGTTGGCCGTCCAGGTCGAGGCCGAGCTGTGCGCGTTCTGGGGGATGAGCAGGAACACCGCGGCCACCAGGACGAGGTAGGCCGGCATGATCCGGACGAGACGTGCGCGCAGGTAGACCCGCGGAGAACGCGCGGTTCCGGGCCCGCCCCGACGGGCGTGCAGGGCGTGGGCCCGCCACAGCAGGAACCCGGACAACGCGAAGAAGACTGCCACGGACAGGTCGAACCGGCCCCAGACCCGGTTGATCACCGACCCTGTGGAGGAACCGGTCTGGAACGCGACGTGAGTGGTGAGGACCGCCAGAGCGGCCACCGCGCGGAAGCCCTCGAGCGCGGGCACGAAGCCGGTCGCGGACGGGAGAGTTCCGACTTGTCGGTCGGGGGTGGCGAATGCGTTCTTCATCACTGTTAATCTTCTCCTGATGATGGTCCGGTCCGGTGACCGACCCGGGAAGCTACCCGGAAGTAACCGGCGGACCGAGGGTGCGACTCCAGGAGGACAACCGATGGCACGACAGAGCAGTTCCGCGGGACGGAGGTCGTCAGTGCCCGCACTGGTCCTCGTCGGGCTCGGCACGTTCCTGATCACTATCGCACTAGCGCTCGTCTTCTTCGTGGTGCCGGCACAGAAGAAGACCCCGCTCGACATCAACACCACCACGGTCACCGAGACCACCCAGGGCGCCGTCCTGGTCGGTGCGGCCCTGGCGGGTAACTCGCCGACCGAGCTCAACTCCACCCGGCCCGAGTGCAGCGCCGCGGACGCGGCCGGCGACGAGGACGAGGACGAGGACGCCGCCGAGGGCGATGCCGCGGCCGAGGGTGACGCCGCCGAGGCGGAGGCCCCCGCCGAGGACGAGCAGTTCCCGGTCTCCTGCTTCATCGACAACGACATCCCGCTCTACTCGCAGCGCCGTGTCCAGGCGGTCGAGCCGTCGGACGCCGACGTGATCACGCTGCAGGCAGCGCAGTCGCTGCTCCGTGAGGACAAGACCGGGTCGGACGGGGTCGAGGGCCTGGTCAACGCCTCGATCGACCGTGTCACCGTCGACCGGGTGTCCGCCGAGCCGATCGACGAGGCCGTGAGCACCCTGCAGGTGGTCGCCTCCGGAAACGCTGACGACTCCGCCCCCACCGGGTTCGTCCGCAACGGTCTGCAGTACAAGTTCCCGTTCGACACCGAGCAGCGGGACTACGACTACTTCGACGCCAGCACCTTCACCACCAACCCGATCTCCTTCGTCGGTGAGACCACCGTCGGCGGTATCGACGCCTACGAGTTCCGCCAGGAGCTCGGCCCGATCGACATGTGGTCCTCGATCCGCGACCACTTCGCCGCGATCACGGACGGCTACGACCCCGCCGTCGAGGCCGTGCTCGCCAGCTACCGCCGTGAGGGCATGACCGCGGAGCAGTGGGGGTTGGACGGCGACCCGGAGCGCGAGGTCGACATGCGTCGCTTCTACACCAACACCCGCACGGTGTACGTGAACCCGGAGACCGGTCAGGTCGTCAACGGCAACGAGAACATCTACCAGTTCTTCGCCGAGGACCAGGACGAGGCCGAGGCATTCTTCAACGACGCGGCGGGCATGGAGGCCGAGAAGGCCGAGCCCACCCGGACGGCGGTCCGCTTCGAGTCCGGCTGGAACGAGGAGACCAAGGAGCTGACGCAGGCCGCCGCTCAGGAGAGCGCCGACACGCTCAACACGTTCGGTCGCGTCCTCCCGGCGGTGCTCGGCGTGCTCGGCGTGCTGGCGCTGATCGGAGGCATCCTGCTGGGTGTCCGTAGCGGTGCCGGGGGTCGGACCACCCGGGGCACCCGTGGTGCCCGCGGGGATCGGGGCGCCGGGGCAGGGACTCGCGCCTGACGTCCCGCTAGCCCCCTCCCGCATCGTCGAGAGCGTCCCGCACACATCGCCCGAGTGGCGGGTGTGCGGGACGCTCTTCTCGTGTGCCCGCCACCGCCCGTCGGCAGTTGCCCAGGGGCGGATCGTTCGGAGGTGTCCGCTCAGGCCGGGCGGACCCGGAACGCCCGCCACCCGGCGACGACGGTGGTGAGGACCACGACGACGAGGGTCGCCCCCAGCACGGATCCCAACTCGCGGGGCGCCGCCCACACAGCCGCGGCGGTGAGCACCAGACCGCACCACGCGATCCCGGCCTCCATCGTCCGGTTGGTGGCGATCGTGGCGAGCAGGAACGCCTGCAGGACACTCAGGGTGACCCCGAGCCCGGCGAAGGCCCACAGCACCCCGGTGACCGGCCGGTAGCCCTCGCCCACCACGGCCGGCACGAGCGGGGCCGCGACCGCGGCGGCCAGCACGACCACCGCCCCGATCCCGAGCAGCACCCCGACGGCGGACCGGACGGCGCCGCGGTGCCCCGCGGGGTCGGCCATCCGCGGGTACAGCACGGTGCCGACCGCCTGGGGGAGCCAGAACGCGGCCTTTGCGGCCACCGCACCGAGCGCGTAGCGCCCCGCGTCCTCGGGCGACAGCAGCGCGCGAGCCAGGAGCAGATCGACCGAGGTCAGGGCCATCATCACCAGCTGGACCTGCCCGGCGGCCAGCACGGCCGCCACACCGGGCGAGGCCAGTGCGGTCCCGCCGGCCGGGGATCGGGAACGCCTCGTCGTCGTCGCTCGGCTCACCCACGCCGCGATCAGCCAGGCCGCGGTCACGCCGACCGCACCCGCCGCCAGCGCCGTTCCGACCCCGCCGCCGGCGGCGAGGACCGCGACCGCCGGCACGACCTTGCCCACACCCGCCAGGGCGAGGACCATACCGAGTGCGCGGAACCGCTCGGCGCCCTGCAGCAACCCCTGTTCGGTGGCCAGCAGGCACAGCACCGGCCCCGGGGACAGAGCGGCCGCGGTGGCGAGCGTCGGGGTGTCGAGCAGCAGCGACACCGGGACCACGGCGAGGGCGGCGATCAGTGCCACGAGCAGCGCGACCCGCGCACCGAGGGAGCGCAGCGCCTCGTGCGGCGCCCCGCGGACGTGCTCCCGGGCCACCACGGCCTGCAGCGCCAGTGACGGCACCGCGACCAGCAGCTGCGCGGAGAGCAGGGCCGCGAACGCGCCGTAGCCCTCGGGGCCGAGCCATCGGGAGGCCGGCAGGTGGAGCAGGTAGGCGGCGATGTTGGCCAGCAGGGAACCGAGCGTCACCGCCCCGGCGCCGGTCAGGAATCGCCTGGTGGCGGAGCCGGGTGCCGCCGCGCGCGCCTGAGGGTCCACACCGGTGATCGTAGGGCGTCGCCCGCGGCCCGGGCGCGGCGGTCGCCGTGGTGGAATGTGCGCATGTCAGCCACCTCGGTCGGGTCCCGCCGCGCACTCGCGGGCCCGGGTGCGGGTGTCGCCGTGGACGCCGGCGTCGGGGTGGTGGTCGCGGCCGTGCTGCTGGCCGGGCTGGCCCGTCCGGGCTTCCCACTGGTGCGGGACTGGGTGGCCACTCCCACGCCCCCGCTGTCGGACGCGGCGCTGGGGCGCGGCGAGTCGGCCGCGCGGGCGGTGCCGCAGGACGTGGCGGTGGTCTGGGCGACCCGCGCGCTGGACGCCGTCGGGCTTCCGGTGTGGCCGCTGACGGGCCTGCTCACGGCGTTGTTCTGCGTGTGGCTCGCGGTGGCGGCGGGCGCCCTGGTCCGGCAGGTGGTGCAGGCCGCGAACGGGCCGGGCGCCGACGCCCCCGGCTGGTCGGGCCATCTGCTGAGGCTGCCCGCCGTCGTGGGTGCGGTGTGGAACCCGCTGGTGGTGGAGCGGCTCCTGCAGGGCCACTGGTCGCTGCTGGCCGGGGTGGCAGCGGTGGTGACGATGCCGCTGCTGCTGGCCCGACCGAGACCGCGCGTCGCGGCGGCGTGTGCGGCGGTGGCCGCGGCGGGGCTCACTCCGACTGGCTGGGTTCTGGCGGTGGTGGCCGGGGCGGTGTCGTTGAGCTGCGCGGGCGCGGGACGACGGGTGCGGGCGGCGGTTCCGCTCGCCGCGGTGGCCGTGGTGACCGCGCTGCCCTGGCTGCTGGCAACGCTGCTCGGGGGCGGGGGTTCTGCAGGTGGTGGTTCTGCGGGCGGCGGGGATACCGGGGTGGCCGCGTTCGCCGCCCGCGCCGAGACCGGCATCGGCACCCTCGGCTCGGTGGTGGCGCTGGGCGGGATCTGGAACTCGGCGGCCGTGCCGCCCTCGCGGGCGAGCTGGTGGGCGGTCGCGGCGCTGGCGCTGCTCCTGGCGGTGTGGGCGCTGGCGGCTCGGGGTCTGTGGCGGGCCCGGCGAGATCCGGTGGTCCGGGCCACGGTCCCGCTCGCGCTGGTCACGTGGCTGCTGGTGGCACTGGCGGCGACCGGCCCGGGGCTGGTGGCGTTGGACGCGCTGGTCGGGGCGGTCCCGGAGGCCGGCCTGCTGCGCGACACCCAGAAGTTCGTCGCGCTCGCCCTGCCGGCCACCGTGCTCGCGTGGGGTTTCGCCGCCCGGGCGCTGGCATCGCTGCTGCGGCCCACGGGGGCCGCACTGGTGCTCACCGCCGTGGCCGTGGCCTCCGTCCCCGACGCTCCTCGCGCCCTCTGGGAGTCACTGCGCCCGGTTACCTACGGCGACGGGTGGGCGAAGGTGGCAGCGATCGTCGACGGCCGTCCCGGCGACCTGCTCGTCCTGCCGGCCGGGTCCTTCCGCTCGACCCCGCTGTGGGCCGGTGGCGCCGCCGTGCTCGACCCCGCTCCCCGCATGCTCGACACCCGGGTGCTGGTGCCCGGTGACCTGGTCGTGGGCCGGGCCGGCACGGTGGAGGGGGAGGGCGGCCGCGCGCGCGAGGCCACCGAGGCCCTGCTGCGCGGGGAGGACCCCCGCGAGCTGACCGACCTGGGCGTGCGGTGGGTGCTCGACGAGCGCACCTCCGCCGGTCCGCGGGGGGAGTCCGACCGGACCCTGGAGACGACGACGACGAGGTTCGCGGACGCCGAACTGGTCCTCTACGAGCTGGGCGCGGCGGACGGGCAGGAGCTCGCGGCTCCGACCCACACAACGGCCCCGCCCCACATCTCAGCCCCGCCCCCGGCGACCGCGGCCTCCCGGGCGGCGGTCCTGGTGGCGCACGCGGCGTGGCTGCTCACCGGCTTGGTGGCGACGGCGCTGGCCTGGGTGGGCCGCCGATCACGCCGCTGACCCGGCGCCCCTCGGTGACGGCCGTGAGGACCTCGGCCATCGCCTCCCCGGTCGCGGGCCACGACAGCCCGGCGGCCTTGCGGCGGGCGGCCTCGCCCATCCGATCGCGCAGACCGGCATCGGCCAACAGGTGCTCGGTCGCCGCCGTCATGGCCGCGACGTCCTCCACGAGGAGGCCCGTCTCGCCGTCGTCGATCGAGTCCCGCAGTCCGGCCGCGTGGTGGTAGCCGATGGTGGGGACGCCGTGCTGGGCGGCCTCGGAGACCGCGAGCCCCCACCCCTCCTTACGCGACGGCATGAGGTGCAGCGACGCCGCGGCGAGGATCCGGTGCTTGGCGGCCTCGTCGACGTGCCCGTGGAACACGACCGCACCGGGGTGACGGGATCCGGGACCGTGCAGGCCGAGATCACCCGCGTACTCGCGCAGACGGTCGGACCACCAGCCGCTGCCGATCACGTCCAGCACCAGCCCGGGACGGGTCTCGCGCAGCGCAGCCAGGACATCCAGGGCGTCCTCGACGTGCTTGTGCGGCACGAGTCGGGACAGCACCACCAGGCGCGGGCCGTCGGCGCGGGTCCCGGACCCGCCCGGCCGCACCCCGGCGGGCAGGGGGTCCAGGCCGTTGCGGACCACGGCGATGCGGGACGGGTCCACGCCCAGGTCGGCGAGCTCGTCCGCCGACGGCAACGACACGGTGACGTACTGGCTGCCCGAGTGCACGCGCGGCGAGAGCCAGGACTCGATCCACCAGCCGATCCTCGCCACCAACCACCCGGCGACGGGCCACTGCTCGCGGTGGATGTGATGGACCAGGACCACGACGGGGGCGGTGGTGGCGAGCCTGGAGAAGAAGGGGACGCCGTTCTGGGTGTCGACGACGACGTCGGGCCGCCGCAGCCGGCCGAGCGGCCCGAGCCCGACCCGCCCGAGCAGCATCGCACCCAGCGCGCGCGTGTAGACGGTGAAGCGGCCGCCTCCCCGGCTGACCGTGACGCCGGTCCCGGTGACGCCTGCCCGGGTGGCGCCGGCCCCTCGCACCTCCGAGCGGGCCGCTCCGCGGGAACGGGAGGTCCGGTAGATCACGGTGTGCCCGGCGGCCGCCAGGCCGTCCGCGACATGCTCCAGATAGCGCTCGCTGCCACCGCCCTGCGGATGGGTGCTGTCTCGCCAGCACAGCAGCAGGATTCGAGCCACGGCGCACACTGTACGCAGCGCGGGTCGGTCGGCGGCCCGCCGGTATCGTCTCCGCTGTGACCCCACCTGCAGATCACCGGTCGAGCGCGCTGCGTTCGGTGGCCCGGCGTGCCACCTTCGGACGCTCGCTCGGGCTCCTGCGCTCGTTCCCCCTCGAGCAGTCCAACCCTGACGCCTTCTACTCCGGACTGGCCCGTGACACGGTCGAGCTGGTGGCGGACCTGTGGGTGGAGTCGGGCGACCGGGCCGCCGAGGGGGTGGCGGAATCGGCGGGCGCCCGGCTCCCGGGGCTCACGGTGCTCGACGTGGGCGGCGGGCCCGGTTACTTCTCCGACGCCTACGCCGCGGAGGGCGCGCGCTACGTGTCCGTCGAGCCCGACGTGGGGGAGATGTCCGCCGCCGGGCTGGACCAGTCGGGGTCGGTCCGGGGGAGCGGGATGTCGCTGCCCATCCGGTCGGACTCGGTGGATGTGTGCATCTCCTCCAACGTGGCCGAGCACGTGCCCGAGCCGTGGACGATGGCCGAGGAGATGCTCAGGGTCACTCGACCCGGTGGCCTCGTCGTGGTCTCCTACACCCTCTGGTACGGCCCGTTCGGCGGCCACGAGATGGGGCTGACCCACTACCTCGGCGGAGAGCGGGCGCGGCGGATGTACGAACGTCGCCACGGGCACCCACCCAAGAACGTGTACGGCGACTCGCTGTTCGAGGTGGGCTGCGCGGAGGGGCTCGAGTGGGCGCGGGGCACGGACTCGGGCGAACTGCTCGCCGCCTTCCCTCGCTACCACCCGCGGTGGGCGTGGTGGCTGGTGCGCGTGCCGCTGGTCCGCGAGGTCCTGGTGTCGAACCTCGTGCTGGTTCTGCGGGCGCGCTAGCTAGCGGCGCGGATGGCGCCGGACGGTGTCCGCGGGGACCGCCCGGGGAGTCGGACACTCGTCTACGATTGGTGAAACACGTTCTGGTTTTCTACCTCTCGGAGGTCCCCGTGGTCGTCGTCCATGACAAGCTCTTCTCCGGCACTCGCTGGACCGCTCCCATCACCACGGGGGTTCTCGAGGTGACGTCTCCTGCCACGAACGCCGTCGTGGGGCGGGTGGCCGAGACCACCGCCGAGGACGTCGACGAGATGGTCAACCAGGCCCGCGACTCCTTCGAGTCCGGAATCTGGCGGAATACCCCGCCCGCCGAGCGGGGCGCGCTGATCGGCCGGGTCGCCGACATGCTCGAGGAGCGACAGGGCGAGGTCTGCCAGATCCTCTCCGACGAGATGGGCACCCCTCCCGGGACCGCCGCGATGATCCAGGTGACGCCCACGCTCGGCGTCCTTCGGTACTACGCGAAGCTGGCCGCCGACTTCCCGTGGTCCGAGGTCCGGCACGGCGACTACGGCGCCTCCGTGGTCACCCGTCAGCCCGTCGGCGTGGTCGCGGCCGTCACCGCGTGGAACGTCCCGCTCTACCTCAACTCCGCCAAGCTCGGCCCGGCCCTGCTCTCGGGGAGCTCGGTGATCCTCAAGCCGTCGTCCGCGACCCCGCTGTCCGCGCTGTGGCTCGCCGAGCTCTTCCGAGAGGCCGGGCTGCCCGAGGGAGTGCTGTCGGTGGTGACCGGCCCGAGCTCGGTGGGCGACCACCTGGTCTCGCACCCGGAGGTCGACAAGATCTCGTTCACCGGCTCCACCGGTGTGGGCAAGCACATCGCCGGGATCGCCGCGCAGAACCTCACCCGCTGCTCGCTGGAGCTGGGCGGTAAGAGCGCCGCGATCATCCTCGAGGACGCCGACATCGCCGCCAATGCCGGGACCATGGTGTTCTCCGCGCTGATGAACTCCGGCCAGGCCTGCGTGTCCCAGAACCGCATCCTCGCCCCGCGGTCGCGCTACGACGAGGTGGTCCGGGCCCTGGTCGAGAACGTCAAGGCCATGCCGGTCGGTGACCCGGCTGCCGAGGGCATCGCGTTCGGGCCCCTGGCCAACCACAAGCAGAAGGACAGCGTCGAGGGATACATCCGCAAGGGCGTCGAGGAGGGCGCGACGATCGCCTACGGCGGCGGCGAGGTCGAGGGTCTCGCCGAGGACGTGGCCGGCGGTGCGTTTGTCCAGCCGACCGTGTTCTCCGATGTCGACAACTCCATGACCATCGCCCAGGAGGAGATCTTCGGGCCGGTCATGCAGGTCATCGCGTACGACTCCGTCGACGAGGCCGTGCAGATCGCCAACGACTCCGAGTTCGGCCTGGCCGGCGCCGTGTACTCGGCCGACCCCGACGCCGCGCTCGCCGTGGCCCAGCGGGTGCGCACCGGAACCATGGG
>JBKBUP010000199.1:0-4728 GCA_046289795.1 Dietzia sp.
TCCTATGCTGACGCCATGAACCAGACCTCTCCCGACACCGGCATCTCTCTCGACACCGGTGCGCTCCGCGCGTCCATCATCGCCGAACTCGGTGTCCGCCCCGACATCGATCCGGAGCAGGAGGTGGAGCGGCGGGTGGCGTTCCTGGCCGACTACCTCCGCTCCACGCCGGCCACGGGTTTCGTGCTCGGGATCAGCGGCGGGCAGGACTCCGCTCTCACGGGCCGGCTCTGCCAGCTCGCCGCCGAGAGACTCCGCGACGAGGGCCTGGCCGAGGCCCGCTTCGTCGCCATGCGCCTGCCCTACGGCACCCAGGCGGACGAGGCCGACGCCGTCACGGCCCTGGACTTCATCCGACCCGACGCCCGAGTCGCCGTCGACGTCCGGGCGGCCTCGGACGCCTCCTCGGCTGCCGCGGCCGAGGCACTGGAGGGTCTTCCCGATCACGGGGGCCCGCTCCGGGACTTCGTCCGCGGCAACGTCAAGGCGCGGCAGCGGATGATCGCGCAGTACGCGGTGGCCGGGCAACTGGGCCACCTCGTCGTCGGCACCGATCACGCCGCCGAGGCGGTCACCGGTTTCTTCACCAAGTACGGCGACGGCGGGGTCGACCTGACCCCCCTGACCGGCCTCACCAAGCGACAGGGCGCCGCGCTGCTGCGGCACCTGGGCGCACCGGAGTCGATCTGGCGGAAGGTCCCCACGGCCGATCTGGAGGATGACCGCCCGGGCCTGCCCGACGAGGTGGCGCTGGGCGTGACGTACGAGCAGATCGACGACTACCTGGAGGGCCGCGACGGCGTGCCACCAGAGGCCGTGGCCCGGATCGAGCAGCTGTTCCTGGCCACCCGCCACAAGCGGGCCGTCCCGGCCACCCCCCTGGACACCTGGTGGCGCGACGCATAGGGACGACAGGCGTGACGTCCGGCCGGCCGGTCACGGCAACAGTGCCCACACCGAGTCCAGCGCGTCCGCCGTTCCGGGCACGTCGTAGGACTGCGTGGTGAACACCGCCGCGCAGCGGCCCGTGCGCCGGTCGACGTAGCCGATGGTGCCCAGTCCCCCGGCCCAGCCGACGGCCCCGTCCGGGCGGATCTCCACCTGGATCCCGTAACCGCAGCCGGGTCCGACGAACCCCTCGGCAGCGGCGCGCTGCCGAGCGGTCAGGTGGTCGGTCGCCATCTCCTCCACGTACCGCGCGCCGAGCACGGTCCCCCCGTCCACCAGGACGTCGAGGAAGGCGAGGTAGTCGGCGACGGTCGAGGCCAGTCCGCAGGCCAGGGACTCGAACCGCTGCGGGTGATCGAACCTGCTCCGGGTGTCCAGCGCCCGGAGATCCCCATCGGGGCCGAGCCCATAGCTGGTGGGGAGCCGGTCCGGGTCCACGGTGAACCCGCAGTCCGCCAGTCCGAGGGGGCCGGTGACGTGCTCGGCCACCAGCTCGGACACGGTGGCGCCCGTGGCCCGCGCAAGGAGCACACCCAGGACATCGCTACCCGTGTGGTAGAGCCATCCGCGCCCGGGCTGGTCCGCCAACGGCAGCGCACCCAGCAGCCGGAGGAACTCGTCCGGCGCCATCGGAGGGGCGTAGGGGCCCGGTGCGACCTGTCGCTCGCTCATGGCTTCTGAGAGGGGGCTGCCCTCCCCCGCCCAGCCGAAGCCGGCGGTCATGGTGAGGAGGTGTCTCAGCGTGATCGGTCGCGAGGCCGGCACGGTCCGGTCGATCGGCCCGCCCGGCCGGGCGAGGACCCGGGGAGCGGACAGCTCCGGCAGATAGGTGGCCACCGGGTCGTCGAGCGCGAGGACCCCGAGCTCCACCAGTCTCAGCGCGAGCACGCCACCCACCGGCTTGGTGTTCGACGACAGCGGGAACACCGCGTCCGGGTCGAGGGCGGGGCCGCCGAGTGACCGTGTCCCGCCAGCGGCGATCCGCGACCTGCCGTCCTGCCGGACCCCGCAGACGTACCCGGTCAGTCGTCCGGCGTCGACGAGGGCGTCGAGCTCCCCGGTGACGGATACGAGCCGTTCCATGGGGTGACCCTACGACCCGGGGGCCGGGTGGAGAAGAGCCCGATGGCGTAGGACCGTGCCGTCAGCCCGCCAGCGTCGCGAGCGGTCCGTGGACGTCGACGGGATCAAGGCACGTGTCGGGGATCGTGCCCAGCGAGCACATCCCCACCGGCAGGACAGGGCGGTAGCCCTCCGGGACACCACCGCGCGCGATCACGTCCCGGTACGCGTCGACTCCGGAGGTCGGCCTGCGCTCGAGTGTCGGATCAGTGAGCACGTCGACCTGGTAGAGGCCGAAACGGGAGTCGTAGCTGCCCCACTCGTAGTTGTCGACCAGGGACCAGTGGTTGTACCCGATCACCGGGTAGCCGTCGGCGACCGCGCGCTGGATCCAGAAGACGGTGTCGCGGAGGTAGTCGCCCCGCTGGAGGGAGTCCTCGCGGTGGCCGTTGTGCGTGGGCATCCCGTTCTCGACGATGTACAGCGGCATCCCCGGGAAGTGCCTCGCGTAGTGGACTATCGACTCGTACATCCCCTCGGGCTGCGGCCGGACACCCGCGAAGTCGTCCCACGCAGCGCGGATGGTGGTGAGGTTGTCGAGCGCTATCCCGTAGTAGTAGTCGATGCCGATGAAGTCGAGCTCCCCGCGGATGTAATTGAGCAGGAGATCGTCGGTGGCCGGGGCGAACGCGGGTAGGTACGCCTCGTTGGCGGTCACCATCGCGTCCGGGTCTGCCCGGTGTGCGGCGTGGTATCCCAGTTTGTGGGCCGCGACCACGTTGTCGCGGAAGGCGTTGAACTGGTGCAGCCCCACGAGCCCGATGCGCAGTTCGTGGCTGAAGAACACGAGTGGCTCGTTGAAGGTGACCCACATCGTCCCGTCGCCGGCCCACCGCTCGGTGATGAGCTCGGCGTAGCGCCCGAACGCCTCCACCGCGTCCGGCGAGAGGAAACCGCCACGATCCACCAACCAGCCCGGATACACGTAGTGGACCATCGTGATCATCGGCGTCATGCCGTGCGACCTGATCGTGTCGAGGATGTGGTCATAGCGCCGCAGCGCCTGCTCGTCGTACCGCCCCGGCTGCGGTTCGATGCGCGACCACTCCACGCTCAGGCGGAAGGTCGTGACGCCCATGTCCGCGGCACGGGCGATGTCCTCCTCGTACCTGTTCCAGAAGTCGACGGCGTCGTTGACCGGATCCGCCTCGCCCCGTGACGCGGCACCGTCGACATAGCGCTTCCAGTTGGAGTCCGCGTTCGACCCCTCGACCTGGAAGCCGGACGTCGCGACCCCCCAGTGGAAACCCTCGACCGCTCGCGTCTGTGCACCGGCGTGCGCAGAGCCCGCGATCAGAGCGCTCGCGGCCAGACACACGATGAGCACCTGCGCCAGCAGCTTCTTGGTAACAGCAGTCTTATCAACACCCATCATCAGAACATGGCACACGCCATGCCCCGCGTCAGCGTTTTTGCCTCTCCCCGAGATGGCGCGGCGGCATCCCGACCGGCCCACCGCTGCGGTGGCTACCGTGGTCGCATGCGAACTCTGGGAAACGTGCTCTGGTTTCTTCTCGCCGGCTGGTGGTTGGCCCTGGTGTACGTGATCGCGGGGATAGTCGCCTGCATTCTGATCATCACCATCCCGTTCGGTATCGCGTCCTTCCGCCTCGCGGCGTACGTCGTGTGGCCGTTCGGGCGGAGGACCGAGTTCCGCCGGGACGCCGGTCCGCTCTCGTTGATCGGCAACATCCTGTGGATCCTGCTGCTCGGCTGGGAGCTGGCGATCGCCCACCTGGTCGCCGGGTTGCTGTTGTGTCTGACGATCGTGGGGATCCCGTTCGGCATCGCCTGTTGGAAGATGGTCCCGCTGGCCCTGCTCCCCCTCGGACAGCGGATCGTGCCGATCCGTCACCCGTCGGAGGATCCGTTCGCCGCCGCGCCGGGCGCACGGCGGTAGGAGTTCGGGCTCAGGCCGAGAACTGTGCGGAAGTCGGCGCTGAGGTGGGCGTGATCGGAGTATCCGAGGTCTGCGGCGATCTGCGCGATGGTCACCGCCGGGTCGTCGCGAAGTCGCTGCGCGGCCTCCTGGAGCCGGTACCGACGGATCATCGCCAGCGGCGTGAGCCCCACATAGCGGTGCGCGAGTCGTTGCACTCCGCGCGTCGAGACTCCGAGGGCAGCGGCGACCTGGTCCACCCGGACGATCGACCTGTCCGAGGCGATGAGTGCTTCCATCGCGTTGGCCAGGGCGCCCCCGTCGTCCGGGGGTGCGAGGTTCTCGAGGGCCCAGGCGGTGAAGGCGTGGAGTGCCCGTTCCCGCGCCGCGACCTCACGCTGGTCGACCTCGCTCGTCCCGCCGACGACATCATTCGCCTCCGACCCCGCCATCGCCTCCGCGACGGCACGGTGCAGGACGGAGGCGTCGAACGAGGTCTCGGCGTCGCGGATCCGGTGTGGTTCCGCGGTCAGCGAGACGAGTCCGGCCGGGCGGAGCAGTGCGCCCACCGCCCATCCGCTGCCGCTGAGGTCGCGGTGGGAGACGCCGGTCGTCGGCCCCGAGAGGCTGACGCCACCGGGTTCGACGACGAGATTGGACGCGGGAAAGGGCAGTAGCTCCTGTCGGGAGGCCACCCCTGGCGCGAGATGCCAGCGCGGGATCCAGATCCATCGGATGCGGTCGCGCAATCCCGATGGGGCGTCCTCGCGGTGAAATCC
>JBKBUP010000200.1:0-4710 GCA_046289795.1 Dietzia sp.
GGCGTGGGCCGCCGTCACCGACCCCGCCCGCACCGCCCGGTGGATCGGCCCGTGGTCGGGCGACCCGGCGTCCGGGACCGTCCAGCTCACGATGACCGCCGAGGACGGCGATCCCGTCGACGGGGTCGAGGTGGTGACCTGCGAGGAGCCGGGGCTCCTCGTGGTGCGGACCGGACCGGGCGGGTGGCTGCTCACCGTCCGTGTCGAGGGCGACGACGACGAGGCCGTCATCTCCCTGGAACAGGACATCGCAGACGCCGAGTCCGCGTCCTCCATCGGTCCCGGGTGGGATTTCTATCTGGACCGGTTGGTCGAGGCCGAGGCGGGCCGGGATCCGGACGCGCTGAACTTCGAGCCGGACTACTACCCCGGTCTGGCCGAGCACTACCGGGCATTGCTGGGAGGCTGAGCGGGCGGCCGAGCGGTGGCCGCTCAGTGGCCGCTCAGTGGCCGCATCGGCCGAGGTCAGACCTTCGTGTCGTACCCCGTTGCTAGTGTTTCCCTATCGAACACACGAGCGATCAGGTGGCTCTCGGGGAGGGGTGAGGCGGATGTCGGCAGCGCATGGTTCGGGTATCGCGGCGGCCGGGGTGGCCGCCCTCGATGCGCTCCGCACCGAGAACCGAGCCGCTGCCGCCCGACTGCACGCCTGTCACGATCTCCTGGAATTGTGCGAGGAAGAGCAGTTCGCCCGGGACGTCGAGGCCGGCTACTACGACCTCGACGGGCCGGAGCGCCCGCGCGACCATGCGGTGCTCGACCCCTTCGACGTCGCCTGCGCGGAACTGGTCGCCACATATGGCGTCCACCACCACCGTGCGTCGGCGATGCTCTCGCTGGCCCGGGATCTCATCATCCGATTCCCGGCGATCGTGGAGGCAATGGGGTCCGGCCTCCTGGACGAGCGCACCGCGGGGATGCTCGCCAGGCAGATGCGGACGGTCGACTCCTCCGACCTTGACGCCGTACACCGCCAGGTCGTGGACTGGCTGCTGGACTCCATCGAATCCGGCGAACGGCCCGGCCGCAACGCGATCCTGGCCAAGACCGACAGCATCATCGCCGCCTTCGATCCGGACGGGGTCCTGGCCCGGTGCGCCGCCGCGGCGCGTGAGCGTCGGGTCAGCGTGCGGCGCGGGGTGGACGGCATGTCCGAGCTGCGCGCCCACCTCACCTCGACCGAGGCAACGGCGATCCACGACGCGCTCGAGGGCACCGCCAGGGAGCGGCTAGATCGCGAGAAGGAGGCCCGCATCGAGGCCGTCCGCAACGGCACCGGGCCGGCATACGACCCGCATGCCCGTTCCCGTCAGCAGCATCGCGCGGACGCGCTGGTCGACGCGATCCTCGGTCACGGTGACCAGACGGGCGACACCGGACGGCCCGGGGCAGCACCTGCGCCGCAGATCCGACCCACCATCACGATCCTGGCCCCGCGAGGACCGGGCGAGGAGCCCGAGGTCTACCTCCCGCGGGGCGGGCCGGCGTCGATCGACGCGCTCATCGCCCTGCTCGCCCGCAGCGTCGGGGCCCACATCTCGCTACCCGATCCCGAGGCCGGGGCCGCGGACTCCGCCGGCGGTGCGCGCCGCTACCGGATCAGCGCCGAGCTGGCCCGCCGGATCCGCCTCCGCGACGGCACCTGCCGACACCCCGGTTGTTCGGTACCCGCAGACGATTGCGATGTTGATCACGTCGTCCCCTTCGACCACTCCGACCCGGCCCGGGGCGGACAGACCGTCGAGGCCAATCTCATGTGTCTCTGCCGGCGCCACCACCGGTTCAAGACCTTCCACACCTGGTACTACCAGCTCCTGCGGGACGGGACGTTGACGATCGTCACCGAAAGTGGCCACACCATCACCACCCAGCCCGACGGCCCCTTGGCGAAGTGGCGGGATCGGACGAGAAGCGGATCCGACGCGCCTCCCGAACCCGGCTCCATCGAGCGACCCTGGCTCCGTCCCCGACCACTCAGCACCCACTGGTACCGGCGTGCGTGTCGGATCGCGGCACAGCGTCGAGTGAACGCGGCCGCGGCGCGGGACGACGGGCCGGACGACTACGACCACGACCCCCCGCCCTTCTGACACTCTGACGCACTGACGGCGCGGCTCAGCGATGCTTGAGCAGAACCGCCCGGATCCCTTCGTGGAATCCGTCGCGCAGGCGTACCCGCTGCGCCTCGGTCAGGGTGAACTCGTTGAGCATCTGGCATGCGAACTGCAGCAGCGGGCGGTCCACCACCGGCGGGAGCACGCCCCCGGAGAGCAGGTGCGCCTGGTCACGCTGCTCCTCGGTCGCGGCCTGCTCGTACCACCAGGTGGCGTACTGCTGGCCCACGTCGAACGGCGTCTGCTCACCGGACGAGGTCCACACCTCCTCGGACAGCGGCACGAACTTGGACCGCAGTGGGCGGCGGTGCGGGGCCATCATCGACGGGCTGGGTCGCGACGAGCCGTTGGGCGGGGGACCGGGCGTCGGGGCTGATCCGGGTGTGGGCGCGAGCGGGAGCGCCGGCGGGGGCGGGGGCGTTGACCCCGATGCGACGGGCGATGTCCCGGCCACCGGGGTCCGGGCCCGGGTCTGCGACTGAATCGGGGACGGCGGCTGGGACTGGGGCTCTGCCTCCTGCGGCCGGGGATGAGACTGGTGCTTTGACTGTGTCTGGGGCAGGGGCTGTGTCTGGGCCCGGGGCTGTGTATGTGCCTGAGGCCCGGGAGCCTTCTCCGTCGACCCGGTCCCGGTCCCCGGCTTCACACCCCGCCCGTTCACCGGAGGCGCCTGCGCGCCGGTCGGCAGCTGATCGGTCGCCGCCGCCTCGGGCGTCGCAGCCTCGGGCGTCGCAGCCACGGAGGCCTCGGCACCGCGGGTCTCGGTGATCTCTGCGCACTCCTGCTCGTCGGCCGCCCTCTCCTCGGCGTCGGCGGCCCACTCCTCGTCGGCGATCGTCAGGTTGGTCTCGTCGGCGACCGAGGTGGCGGCGGCACGATCGGACCGCAGATCCACCTCGACCATCCCCACCGACTCCTCGCCCTCCGGCTCGCTGGCCTCGTCTCCGGGCGCGGTGGGCCTCACGGGGGTCGCCCGCACCTTCGGCGGGATCGGCCCTTCGAGGACCCTGATCTGCATGGCGTCATGGAAATCGGTACGCGGATCCAGGACCATCGTGGTGTCGCAGGCGTGGCGCAACGCCGACGAGATGGAATCCCAGCCGAAGCCCACGAGGTGCATCCGCACGCCGGCGTCCACGGCCACCCGGACCCCCGGAATCATGTCCGCGTCCCCGGTGACCAGCACCATGTCGGAACACTGCCCCTTGTAGGCGGCCTGGATCATGTCCGCGACAAGCAGCGTGTCGACGGCCTTCTGGGTACGCCGCTCGCCCCATTCGATCAACTGCCCCGCGCGCAATTGCACGCCCTCGATAACCCGGAGCGTCCGCTGGTAACGGTGCGGGCCGGAATCCGGGATCCCGTCGTACCAGTTCTGTCGTTGGACCGGCTGGTCCACGAGTCCGTGGGCGACCTGGTCTAAACGGTGCACGACCGTGGCCAGGGATATCTCCAGCTGACCGCGCGCACCTTCCTCCCATGAGTTGTAAAAGCTAGCTAGTAGATACGAGGTATCTACTAGGACAAGAGTCCGTTGAAGCATGATGATCACTACCTATCACTTTGTCTACGTTGGACTTCCAGCATGCCGCAGGGCGGACGACCCCGCAGGGCCCGCCACCTATCGCCGAAGGACACCCACCATGTCGAACCCCGCCGCCACCCCGCCCGAGCTGACCGGAAAGGTCGTACTGGTCACCGGAGCCGCCCGTGGCCAGGGCCGGGCGCACTGCGAGGCGTTCGCGGCCGCCGGGTGCGACGTGATCGCCCTGGACCTGTGCCGCGACATAGAGACGGTCCCCTACCCGATGGCCAATCCGGAGGACCTGCAGGCCACCGCGGAGGCGGTGCGGGCGCTGGGCCGGCGGTGCGTGACCGCGGAGGTCGACGTCCGCGATCTACCCGGGATGCGGGAAGCAGTCGATGCCGGGGTCGCCGAACTGGGCGGTCTCGACTTCGTGGTGGCCAACGCGGGGGTCTCGCCCGAGCCCACAGCCTCGTGGGAACGTTCCGAAGAAGAGTGGGACACCACGCTGGACATCAACCTCAAGGGCACCTGGGTCACCACGACGGTCGCGATCCCCCACATCCTGGCCACCGGGCGGGGCGGGTGTGTCGTGATCATCAGCTCAATGGTGGGGCTTCGGGGCGCGCCGTTCACGGCCAGCTACACGACCTCCAAGTGGGCGGTCCGTGGGCTGGCCAAGTCCCTGGCCGGCGAGCTCGGGTTCTCGGGTGTGCGGTGCAACTCGATCCATCCCGGCAACGTCCGCACCCCGATGATCGAGAACCCGTCGATGATCGCCATGATGACCGGAGGCGAGGGCACCAAGCTAGAGGACGCGGCGGAGACCTTCAGCGGGATGAACCAGTTGCCGGAGCCGTGGGTGGAGGCGTCGGCGATCTCGTCGATGGCCGTCTACCTGTGCAGCGCCGCGGGTGCGGGGATCACCGGCGCCTCGATCCCGATCGACCTCGGCGGTAGCGAGAAGTTCGGACTCTGACCGTTCGGACTCTGGCAGGGCGGACTCTGGCACCGCACCGCGTCGGATCCGTTCCGGGCTCCGGAAAGCACGACGGCCCGCCTCTCGTATGA
>JBKBUP010000201.1:0-4701 GCA_046289795.1 Dietzia sp.
GCTGTTTTCGCCATCAGCCACTATTGAGCGGGCCCCGGCGTCACCAGCTTCACGGCAAGCGTGGCGGCGGGTGATCCATTGCCCACCCCGCTTGCGCGGCTGCGGAACTCCTCCAAAAGGGCGTCGCGTTCGGCGCTCGCCGGTTCCGCCTCCAGTGCTGCGATCCAGGCGGTGAACCAAGCCTGCGCCTTATCCGCCGCTGCATCCGCATCCGCGCCGCCGGCAAAGTAGCGGTACTTCAGCCGGCGCACCAGCCCTTGCTCGCCCGCCGGCTCCTGCCCGCCCGCGAAGCTGCTCAGCAGGCCGCGGTAGCAGCGCACAATGGCACCGCGGCTCTCCGGCTGCACAAACCCCGTCAGCTCCTTGAACGGCCGCCGCCGCTCCACCGCCACCACCGCGTCCACGAGATCCAGATCGCAGGCCAGGTCCCGGCAGGTGCGCAGCGGGGTGGTTACCCGGAGACCGTCCCGCTCGGTGACGGCGGCCGGTGGCATCGCGCCGTAGCGGTAGACCCGTCCCCCGCGGGATCGACGGGTGGACGGCAGCCAGATCTCGGGCAGCGCATCTACCGGGGCGGAGTCGTCCCCCCACAGCAGTGCGGCACTGCGACCACGCAGGACCCCCTCGGACCAGGTCCGGGCCAGCGCCTCGCTGCGCAGGCGGAGGTCGTCCACCTGGTCGTCCCGGCGGTAGACCCCGTGCCAGATCCGGACGTAGCGGCCACGATCCCGTGGATCGGCGACGGCCGCCGCCAGTTCGGCAGTGGTCAACGGGCCCGGCGGCAGCCCGCCGGGGTCCTTCGGGGTGGGGATGTCCATACCGGACACAGTGCGGCACGCGACCGTCGGATCCGGACCGTGGAGGTGCCTGCGTGGAGGCGCCTGTGGACAGACGGGGCCTGTGGAATCACTGCGTCCGGCGACCCCGACGCCGGGGCGGGAAGGGTGTCAGAGCCGGGTGAGGCGGACCGGTTGCCCGTCTTTGGGGAAGGGCAACGACTTCATGTCCATCGGCGCGCGGTAGTCCGGGTCGACCTGCCACGTGAAGTTGCGCAGCAGGTGGTGGAGCACGATCTTCACCTCGGCTCCGGCGAAGTGCATACCGATGCACTTGTGCACTCCGCCACCGAACGGCTGCCACGCCAGGCGATGCGCCTTGTCCTCCCTGCGTTCCTCGGAGAACCGACCGGGGTCGAACACCTCCGGATCGGGCCAGTACTCGTCGAGGTGATGCGTGAAGTACGGGGCGATCGCGACCATGGTCTCGGCCGGGATGAAGTGCCCCAGGACCTCGGTGTCCTTGACCGTCCTACGCACGATGGTCGGCACGGGCGAGACCAGCCGCAGCGATTCCTTCATCACCAGCTCGAGGGAGTGCAGTCGTGAGAGCTGGTCGTAGTCGATCGAGTCCGTGGGGATCGCCAGTGATTCCTCCCGGCAGCGCTGCTGCCATTCCGGATGCTGCCCGAGATGCTGCATCATCGTCGAGAGGGTGATGGTGGAGGTGTCGTGCGCGGCCATCAACAGGAAGATCATGTGGTTGATGACGTCGTCGTCGCTGAAGCGCTCGCCATCGACCTCCACCCTGCACAGCACCGAGAACAGGTCATCACCCTCGCCGGCTCGACGGGCCGGCAGATACTCGCGCAGGAACTCCTCGAGTCGGCGTCGGCCGACGAGCCCGCGGTGCCATCGCCCGCCCGGGACCGGATACCTCACAAGGGCGGTCGCGGCCTGGACGCAGTCGATGAACGAGGAATTGATCCGGTCGAGCCGCTCCTGGCTGGCCCCCGGGGCGCCGCCCATGAAGACCTCGACCGCGAGGTTCAACGTCAGCTTCTTCAGTTCCGGGTAGACCTCAACGCGCTCGCCCGGCTGCCACTGTTCGAGCGCGGTACGGACGGCCGGATCGATCGCGGCCGAGTAGCGCGCGAGGCGGTCCGAGGTGAACGCCTGCTGCATCAGACGGCGGTGCGACATGTGCTCGTCGAAGTCCAGCAGCATCAGCCCCCGCTCGAAGAACGGCCCGATCAGGAACTGCCACCCGTCGCCGCTGGCGAAGGCCTTGTCCCGGTTGGTGAGGACCACCTCGGAGGCTTCGGGACCGAGCAGTGCCACGATCCTCGTGCCGAAGGCCCGGAACCACGAGACAGGGCCGTAGCGGTGATAGCGGCCCTCCCACAGCCGCATCGGATCCCGCAGGTAATCCAGTCCGTGGCCCAGGAGCGGTAGCCCGCCATCCCCCGGAACCGGGGTCAACTCACTGCCTGTCGGCGCGGGCGCCAGCGTCCTCGTCATCGGTACTCCTGATCTCACGTGGACCCCGCGCTCACCGCACGGTTCCCGACCGTCTTTCTGACAGGTGGTCCTGTCAGTTGGGTAGAGTTTGAATTAGACAGTGCGTCCTGTCAAGATTGGGTATGGCCTCGACCCCACGCCGATACCGCGGCGTCAGCGCCGAGGAGCGCCGGTCCGCGCGCCGCCGCCAACTCCTCGACGCGGCGTTGGAGATCGCTGGCACCCGCGAGGTCGAGCGGACCACCATGACCGCCATCTGCGCCCAGGCGGGCCTCACCGAGCGCTACTTCTACGAGAGCTTCAGCGCCCGGGACCAACTGCTACTCGCACTGGTCGATGAGATCGCCGAACAGGTCCGGACCGCCGTCCTGTCCGCCCTGTCGGACACCGAAGGCGACACCGCCGTCAAGGCGCACGCCGCGATCGCGGCGTTCGCCGCGATACTGACCGACGACCCCCGCAAGGGCCGGGTGGCGATCATCGAGTCGGCGGCCGTCCCCGCATTGCGCGAGCGCCGCCACGAACTGTTCCGCGACTTCGCCGCGCTGGTCGTGTCACAGGCCCGAACCCTGTTCGGGGACCAGGCGCTGCCCGCTCCCCGGGACGAGATCAGCGCACGTCTGCTCGTCGGGGGGCTGGGCGAACTCATCACCGCGTGGCTACAGGCCGAGACCAGCGCGGACATCGGGGACATCGTGGACGAGGCCACGCGCTGGTTCACCGCCGGTATGCACGCCTGACGCCTACACGACCGTCCGCGGATCGAGAACGGGATCGAGGACGAGGAGCGGCGGGGGACTCGCCCCGATCCCGCACCTACACCCCGTACAACCGCGCCCAGTTCTCCCGCGTGGTGAGGCCGGCCTGCGCCTCGCGCCACCGTTCCTGGGCGGCCGGGGCCTCGCGGACGAACCGCGCGAGCAGCGAACCCAGTCGCTTCTGCAGCTCGGCGGCGCGCCGCGGGTCGACCTTGCGGTGGTGCACCCCGGTCTGCGAGGCGTCGGTCACGTACACCTCGTCGAAGAGCGAGACGTGCCACCAGGCCGCGTCCTCGTAGGGGACGGCCACGGCGCCGCCGCGCTGCCGGCCCAGCTTCTGGACGAGCAGCCGCTTGGCCAGCACCTGGTCCTCGCGGTCCTCGCGGGGGACGCCCACCTTGCGCTCCAACCTGATCCCCGGGGGAAGGGCGTCGACGGCGAGCTTGGCCGTCTCGGGGTATCCGGAACGCTCGGCACGGATCGCGGCCAGGGCGGCCTGCCCGCCGTCGCCGACACCGTGGGAGCCGTCGGGTCCGTCGAGGAACGCCTCGATCCCGCGCATGCGGGTGGCGGCGAGTCCGTACTGCATGGCCACGAGTGCCCGCAGGACGCTCCGGCCGAGGTTCTTGGCCATCCCGCGCGGGTCGATCCCCTGACGGATGGCCGCGGTGGTCAGCGAGTTGCGCATCGAGAAGAACTGGCCGAAGTCGTCGCCGTCCTTCCAGTAGAAGTCGGCGTGCCACACGGCCGCCCCCTGCAGGGTGCAGGTGGGCATCCCGGCCTGGCGGCACCGCAACCCGTACTCGATGTCGTCCCACTGGAAGAAGTACGGCAGGGGCAGACCGACCTTCTCCACGGCCTCCCCCGGCACCAGGCAGGACCACCACGCGTTGTACTCGGCGTCGATCCGCCGCTCCTGTCGGTGATCAACCACCGACTCGTCGCGCAGCGCGAACTCGTCCGCGTCCAACCCGCCCTCGAGCTCGTCGAGCTGCGTCCGCTCGGCCGAGACCAGCAAATAGTCCGGGTTGAACAGGTACAGCATCTGCGCGCCGACGAGCATCGGCTCGCGCGTGACGGCGGCGAAGGCGAACAGCCGCAGCACGGTCTCGGGCTCGACCCGCACGTCGTCGTCCATGAGCAGCACGTCCACCGGCCCGGCGGAACCGGGCGCGGTGGCCTCGAACATCCCACGGCTGAACCCACCGGCGCCGCCGAGGTTGGGCTGACGCAGGTAGTGGAGCCGGTCGCCGAACTCCGCGGCCGCATGCCGGAACGCCTCGCGCGTCTCGACCAGGTCGGCGCCCTGGTCCGTCACGTACAGGTCGTCGATGAGCTCGGCCACCATCGGATCGGAGGCCAGCGAGTCGACGGTGGCGGCGCAGTCGTCCGCCCTGTTGAAGGTGCAGATGGCCACCGCGGCGCGGCGGGCCGGGCTCGTCGTCGTCACACTCCACGTCACCTCGGAGACGACCGCCGTCGCGTCCACGGCGTGGAACTCCAGCCACATCGCGCCGCCGTCGACGAAGGTGTCCACGGGCACGTGCAGCACCGCCATGCCGTCCCCGTGGTGGTGGAACACGTCCACGGTGCGCACGTGGGAACCGATGTCGGACGCGCGGACCAGGACGTCGACCTGCCCCTCG
>JBKBUP010000202.1:0-4671 GCA_046289795.1 Dietzia sp.
CTTGTTGATGGCGACCACGACCGGGACCGCGGCGGCCTTCGCGTGCGCGATGGCCTCCTTGGTCTGGGGCATGACCCCGTCGTTGGCCGCGACGACCAGGATCGTGACGTCCGTGATCTGTGCACCGCGGGCACGCATGGCGGTGAACGCCTCGTGGCCCGGGGTGTCGATGAAGGTGATCGTGCGGTCGATCTCGTCGACCGGCACGGTGACCTGGTAGGCACCGATGTGCTGGGTGATGCCGCCGGCCTCACCCTCGCCGACCTTCGCGGACCGGATGCTGTCGAGCAACCGGGTCTTGCCGTGGTCGACGTGACCCATGACGGTGACGACCGCGGGACGGATCTCGAGCTCGTCCTCGCCGCCCTCGTCCTCGCCGAAGGACAGGTCGAACGAGTCGAGCAGTTCGCGGTCCTCGTCCTCGGGGCTGACGACCTGGACCTTGAAACCCATCTCCTCGCCGAGGAGTTGCAGGGTCTCCGGGGTGACGGACTGCGTCGCCGTGACCATCTCGCCCAGGTTGAACAGCGCCTGGACCAGCTGTGACGGGTTGACGTCGATCTTGTCGGCGAAGTCGCTCAGCGACGCGCCCTGTGCCAGCCGCAGGATCTGCCCACGACCGTCGGGAAGCCGGACGCCGCCGACCTCCGGTGCCCGCATCGAATCGTATTCCTGACGCTTCTGCCGCTTGGACTTGCGACCCCTACGGGGCGCACCACCGGGACGACCGAACGCACCCGCGGCGCCGCTGCGACCACGGTTGCCGCCGCCACCGCCGGGACGACCGCGGAAACCGCCGCCACCCGCTGCGGGAGCACCGGCACCGCCGCCACCACCGGGACGGAAACCTCCGCCACCCGGGCGACCGCCGGGGCCTCCCGGCCTACCGCGACCTGCTGCGGGACGCGCGACCTGGCCGGGCATCTGACCGGGGCTGGGACGGGGACCACCCGGACCCGCGGCGCCCGGACGCTGGGCCGGACGGGGACCGCCCTGACCGGGAGCCGGACGGGGACCGCCCTGACCGGGGGCCGGACGAGGACCGCCCTGGCCCGGAGCCGGACGCTGACCGCCGGGACGGGGACCGCCCTGGCCGGGAGCCGGACGGGCTCCACCCTGTGGGCGCGGCGCGGGCGTCGTCCCACTCGAATACGGGTTGTTCCCTACGCGCGGGGCCTTGGGACCGGGCTTCGGGCCCGCGGGACGCGGACCGGGAGCCGGACGGGATGCCGCCGGGGCCGCCGGAGCCTCGGGGGACGCATCCGGGGTGGGACGCTCCGCAGCGGCGGGCTTGGGAGCCGGAGCCGCGGGCCTGGCACCCGGGGTGGGACGCTCGGCCGCGGGCTTGGATGCCGCAGCCGGAGCCGCGGGCCTGGCACCCGGGGTGGGACGCTCGGCCGCGGGCTTCGGAGCCGCCTTACGCGGATCCGCCCCCGGACGGGGGCCCGGTGCCGGCTTGGACGCCGCGCCGGGCTTCGGCGCAGCCGATCCACCCGAGCTGGGGGCGGCCGGTGCGGAATCGGCGCCGCCGTCGGCCGGTGCGTGCGACGCACGGAGGCGCCGGACTACCGGGGCCTCGAGGGTCGACGATGCTGATTTGACGAACTCTCCCTGATCGCGGAGTTTCGTCAGAAGTTCTTTACTGGTGATACCGAACTCTTTTGCCAGTTCGTGTACCCGGGGCTTGCCTGCCACTGCTCTCCTCACTGCGAGGTCTTCACGGCAGGGCTGGCCGCGCGACCTCGGTCTACATTCGATGGACGTTCATCGCTGGAGCTTCACGGTGTGCTCATCGTGTCTGGTCCGTTCCTTCTCTTGTGCTCCCCCAGTCGACCCATGCGGCCGACGGGTGGTCTCGTGCTCATGACGATAGCGTCTCGAGCACCTCCGAGATCGCGTCCTGGGACACGTTCCCGGCGACCCGCAGGGCCCTGATGAAGGCCTTGCGGTCGAGTGCTGTCGCGATGCACCGCTCGTCACGGTGCACCCAGGCTCCCCGCCCGACCGCTCGCCGGTGGGGGTCCGGTGAGAGAGCTGCCGCCCGCGGATCGTGGACGATCCGCAGTAGCCGGGAATCGGAATCCCGGCGGCGACAGCCGACACAGGTCCTTATCGGACCCGGCACCTCGGCTGAGCCGTCCCGCTGGTCTCGATGAACCCGCATCAGGCCGCCTCGGTATCTCACCGTCCCTCCCGCGCGAGCGGGTGAACGTGAAGTCACTGTGACATCTGGTGAGTCTACAGGTCGCGGACTATCGATACTAACGGCGCGCCCGACCGCGTGGACGGCGGCCGTGCCGGACGTCACTCCGCGTCGCTGTGGATGTCGATCCGCCACTGCGTCAGCCGGTGGGCCAGGCGGGCGTTCTGCCCCTCCTTGCCGATCGCGAGTGAGAGCTGATAGTCGGGGACCACGACACGGGCCGCCCGGGTCTCGGCGTCCGCCACGGTCACGGAGATGACCTTGGCCGGCGAGAGCGCGTTGCCGACGAAGACCGTGGGGTCCTCGTCGAAGTCCACGATGTCGATCTTCTCGCCGTTCAGTTCCGCCATCACCGCCCGGACGCGGGCGCCGTTGGGTCCGATGCAGGCCCCCTTCGCGTTGAGGCCCGAGATCGTCGTCTCGACAGCGATCTTGGTCCGGTGGCCGGCCTCGCGCGCTATCGCGGAGATGCGGACCGACCCGTCACCGATCTCGGGCACCTCCAGGGCGAAGAGACCGCGGACGAGGTCGGGGTGGGTGCGCGACAGCGAGACGGAGGCACCGTGCGGCCCCTTGTGCACCCCCACCACGTGGCACTTGATGCGGTCACCGTGCGTGTAGGTCTCACCCGGCACCTGCTCGGCCGGTGCGATGGTGCCCTCGGTCCCACCGTTCTCGGGTCCGATGTGGACGACGATGATCCCCCGTGCGTTCGCGCGGGAATCCGATTGGATGACCCCACTGACCACCTCGCCCTCCCGGGCGACCAGGTCACCGTAGATCCGCTCGGTCTCGGCCTCACGCAGGCGTTGGAGGATGATCTGTCGGGCCGTCGCCGCGGCCACCCGGCCGAAATCGGACGGAGTGGCGTCGAACTCGCCGATCCGGTTGCCCTCCTCGTCGACCTCGGCCGCCATGACCGCGACGGTCCCGGCCTTACGGTCGAGTTGGATCCGCGCGACGCGGTGGGCGTCATCGGTTCGCTTGTACGCGGTGAGCAGTGCGTTCTCGAGGGTCCTGACCAGGTCGTCCAGCGGGATCTCCCGCTCCTGGGACAACATGTTCAGTGCCGCCATGTCGATGTTCAACTGTCTTCTCCTTCTCGCACGCCACGTCCGGGGTTCTCGGGCTCCGACAGGAGGGCGAGTTCGTCCTCCGGAGCGGGCCGGAACTCGACCCGGATCACAGCGCGTGCCACGTCGTCCAACGTTACCGAGTCGACCCGCATCCCACGACCCGACCTCGAGACCAGTCGTACGTTGCCCGTCTCCTCGTCGAGGTCACCGACCCGTCCACGGGTGGGGCCGGTGACTCCGTCGACGTAGGTCACGTCGACCTGTCGACCGCGCGCCCTCCTCCAGTGCCGCGGTGCCTCGAGGGGCGCGTCCACGCCACGGCTCGTCACCTCGAACGTCACGGCCCGGTCGGGTCCACCCCATTGCTCGGCGACCGCGTCGAGGTCGGTTGACAGCCTCGCGAGATCGTCCAACGTGACACCGGAGTCGCCGTCGACGACGACGGTCACGTGCCAGTCGGCCGCCCGCGAATCCTCTCGGAGTTCCTCGAGTTCGAGTCCGCGGTCGGCGACCGCTCTGCGGATATGGGCCCTGTCGGGCTCGGGGACGATCACGTTGCTCCTGGCGTCGCTGCTGGTGGGTGCCGATCCGGGTTGCGGACGGGCCGGATCACTGTACCGCCCCCGGGCCGGCGCCCGACGCCCCTGGCAGGATGTCGGGGTGCCTGTTTCCTCCATCGTCCCCGTGTCGCGTCGACGGTTCGTCGCGATGACCGCGGTCGCCACCGGGCTGGCGGTCGCCGGGGGTTGCGCCGTTCCCCTGGTCAGCGACGAGCCTGATCCCCTGCTGCAGTTGGCCGAGGCCGCCGACCGCGACGCCCGCGAACTCGCCGCCGCTGACGCCTCTCACGGGGACGACGTCGCCCGTCTGCGCAGGATCGCCGACGCACGTCGCACACACGCCGAGCGACTCTCCGCCGAGATCGGTCCCACGAGCTCCACCGAAGCACCCTCGAACGGGGCCGAAGCGCAACCGCCCGCGATCTGTCCGCCCATCGGGGAGGTCCGCACGCGACTGCGTGACGACGCCAGACGGGCCGGGGAGGTCGCCGTGGCCTCCCGCGGCCACCGCGCCGAGCTCGCGGCCGCGGTGTCGGCCGCCTGTACGACGGCGGTCGAGGTGGTACTCGCATGACCACACCACCCGGGCTGGCCGCCGAGGACGCCGCCGTCTTCGGTTACGGTCTCGTCCTGGCCGGTGCGGACAGCGGTATCCGCGCCGCGGTCAGGCGGGAACTCGCGGCTCACCGCGCCCGCCGGGATGCCGCGGAGGCACTGTGGCCCGGGGCCCCTCCCGCGCCGGTCGGCTACCTGACCGCCCCTGACGCCCCGACTTCTCCCGTCCTCCTCGCCATCCGGCTCGAATCCGACTGCTGTGTGGCGTGGCGAACGG
>JBKBUP010000203.1:0-4667 GCA_046289795.1 Dietzia sp.
CGGGGACGCCCTTGACGATCCGGATCAACAGCCGGGCGTCGGATCCGGCCTCGCTGCGGAGCAGATCGACCGCCCGCGCCGCGAGGTTGGTCCGGTCCGTGGGCACCTGATCGGCCCCGGGCCCGGAGACGACCACCACGTCGTCGTCGTCGTCGTCGTCAGGATCGTCACCGTCGACAAACGCGACAGTGACCTGTTCCCACAGGTCGACGGCCCGGTACACGGTGAGCAGGTCGTGGAAACCGTCCGCGCGCAGATCGCCGACCCCCAGGTGGAGGTTGATCTTGGCGGGGGCGACGGCCGTCACGGCGCGCACGCCGGCGGGGGTCGAGACGTCACGGGGCACGCCGAACAGCCTACGGCTCGCGGTGCGCCGACCCTATCCCGAGCCGCCGCGCCGCCTCCGCGATGCGCACGTAGTCGGCGGTGGTGAGCTGCTCCCCACGCGTCTTGGGGTCCACACCCGCCTCGACGAGCGCGAACTCGGCCTCCGCGGCGGACCCCGCCCAGCCGGACAGCGCCGCGCGCAGGGTCTTGCGCCGTTGGGCGAAGGCGGCGTCGGCCACCGCGAACACCCGCTTACGGTGCGCCTCGCCCAGGTCCCACGGCGGGGTCTCGTAGGCGTCGATCCGCACCAGACCCGACTCGACGTTGGGCACGGGCCAGAAGACGTTGCGCCCCACGGTCCCGGCGCGACGGACGGTGCCGAAGAACCCCGCCTTGACGCTGGGTACGCCGTAGACGCGGGATCCCGGGGGCGCGGCCAACCGGTCGGCCACCTCGAGCTGCACCATCACCAGCGCGGTCCGCAGCGTGGGCACCTCGGCGAGAAGGTGAAGCAGCACCGGGACGGACACGTTGTAGGGCAGGTTGGCCACGAGCGCGGTGGGCCCGGGCTCGCCGAGGTCGGAACCGCGCACGGCCAGCGCGTCGGCGGTCACCACGGTCAGGTTCCCCGCGAGCTCCGGCGCGCGCTCGGCGACGGTCGCAGGCAGCCGCCCGGCCAGGACGGGGTCGATCTCGATCGCCACCACGCGGCCCGCGGCGTCGAGCAGCGGAAGGGTCAGCGAACCGAGCCCCGGGCCCACCTCGACCACGGTGTCGTCGCGCCCCACCCCGGAAACGGTGACGATCCGGCGCACGGTGTTGGCGTCGTGGACGAAGTTCTGCCCCTTGGACTTGGTGGGCTTGAGGTCCAGCTCTTCGGCGAGCGCGCGCACCTCCTGCGGGCCGAGGGGATCGGCCTGTCCGCGGAAGGTCGCGTCCGGACCGGTCAGCGTAGGCCCAGCTTCGAGGTGCAGGCGGGCCAGGCGCCCCAACCCTGCGAGGCCTGGACCTTCTCGGCGATCGCGATCTGCTGCTCGCGGGTGGCCAGGTGGGCGCTGGGGGCGTACTGGCCGCCACCGTGACCGGTCCACGTGCCGGCGGCGAACTGCAGTCCGCCGGAGTACCCGTTGCCGGTGTTGATGCTCCAGTTGCCGTTGGACTCGCACTGGGCGATCGAGTCCCACACTCCGCCGTTCGAGACGGCGGGTGCGGAGGGACGGGGCTTGGTGCCCACCCGGACGACCGCGGGGCGGGGCTCGGTGAGGACGGTCTCCCCGCCGCGGGTGCGCTCGGCCTCCACGCCGTTGACCAGGGTCACGGTGTACCGGACCTCGCGCTCGCCGGGGGCGCCGGGCTCGACCACGGTGCGCTCCCCCTCGGTCGCCTCGGGGTCGTCGGTGGCCTGCTCGGGAACCTCGAACGGCTCGACCACGGTCTCCTCGGAGGTGGCCACCCGGGTGATCGTCACCTCGGTGCCGGGGGCGGCGGGCGCGTCGGTGGCGGGCTCGACGGTGTCGAGCGGGCCCAGGGTGATGCCGGCGCGCTCGAGGTAGTCGCCGACGGTGTCGCCGGGCGAGGCGAGCGGGGCGGCCGGGGCGCCGTTGTCGGACAGCAGCAGTTCGCGGGGCGTCACCACCGAGATCTGCGCGCCGTCGAGGGGGACCTCGGCGTCGATGCGGGGGGTGATGTAGCTGCGGGGCGGGACGTCGTCGCGCTCGGAGATCAGATCGGCGACGGTGGCGGCGGTGGTCCACACCTGCTCGGAGCGACCGTCCACCTCGACGGTCACGGGCCGGGCGCGGAGCAGGGTCACGGTGTCGCCGTCGTCGATCCGGTCGCCGGGGGCCACCACCACGTCGCGCTCGTCCACGCTGTACCCGGCCTCCTCGAGCGCAGTGCGCACGTCGGAGGTGAAGGTGACCAGTTCGACCGCGGAACCGTCGACCTCGAGGGTGAACTCGGTGCGCTGGTCGAGCGCCGCGACCCCGCCCACAACCAGGGTGGCGAGCATCCCGGCCACGGACACCCGCAGCATGGTCGAGCGGGACCTGTGGATGCGGTGGATCGGGGCGAGTACGCCCTTGGCGCCCGTGGGGGTGTCGGTCCGTGAAGCTTCAACCACTGGTCAGTTCTCTCCTCGCATCGCCCGCGCACGCCCATACGGGCGTCCGCGATTCATCACAAGAGCGTAACGACTCGCCCGCCCCGGGGCAATGTGACACCCCTGACGTGCGACGACGACGAGGTCCGCACATCACGTTTTGTTACATTTACCACTCGGCGCACATGAGTCACAGTGGCACCATCGGCAGAAGCGGCCGGGCCCGCCGTCAGACGGTCAGGCCGAAGACGCCGCGGGCCGTGTTGGCGGCCTCGGCGACGAACTCCTCCGGCGACTGCCCACGGACCCCGGCCACGACCCGTGCGGTGTACCCGACCAACCCCGGCTCGTTGCGGGCGCCACGGAAGGGCTCGGGCGCCATGTAGGGGGCGTCGGTCTCCACGAGCAGCTGGCCCGCGGGGGCCAGGCGGGCGGCCTCGCGCAGGTGGTCGTTGGCCTTGAAGGTCACGTTCCCGGTGAACGACAGAACGTAGCCGCGGTCCAGCGCCTCCCGGGCCACCTCGATCGGCGAGGAGAAGCAGTGCAGCATGACGTGCGGGATGCCCGAGTCCGGTCCGGCCACCTCGCCGAGGACGCGCATCAGGTCGTCGTCGGCCTCACGGTTGTGGATCATCAGGCACTTGCCCACCTCTGCGGCGAGTCCGGCGTGCCAGCGCAGCGACTCCTCCTGCTCGGCCGGGTCGGCGCAACCGTCCATCTTCCCCACCCAGTAGTGGTCGAGGCCGGTCTCCCCCACCGCCACCACGCGGGGGTGCGCGGCGAGCTCGCGCAGCCGCTCACGGACGGCGGGGCCGTTGTCCGGGTCCGTGAGCTCCCGTGCCCGCGTGGGGTGCACGGCCACGGCGGCGTACACCCGCTCGTCGGCCTCCGCGGCGGCCACCACGGCCTCCGACTCGGCCAGGTCGTCGCCCACGGTCACCATCGCCGCCACCCCGGCCAGGGCGGCCCGGTCGGCGGCGGCGCGGACCTCGTCCGCCGTGCGGTGGCCGCAGGAGTACAGGTGGGTGTGGGCGTCCACCAGACCGGGCAGCGGCTCGGGCAGGACGGGGGTCGGGCGGGGCTTGCGCTTGGCCATCGGCGGGGTCAGTCCTCCCGGGTGATCGGCGCCCATTCGGGGCCGGTCTCGGCGAGTTCGGGGTCGACCTTGGCGAACAGCGGACTCGGCTTGGCCAGCGGGGTCCCGGGAGTGAGCTCGGTGCGCGCCCACGTGGCCTGCTCGGAGGCGTAGTCGCCCATGATCACCGGGTAGCTGCGCCCGGCCTCGGGCAGGCCCGTCCCGACCAGCTCGACCGGCATGTCGTCGGTCACCTCGTGGACCTCGGGCGACGCGGCCCACACGCCCTGCCCGCCGATCGCGCCGTGGATCTGCTGCGCGGCGGACGGCAGGTACGGGGTGAGCAGGGTGTTGGCGTCGGAGACCACCTGCAGCGCGGTGTGCAGCACGGTGCCCAGGCGCTCGCGCTGGTCCGGGTCCTTGGCCAGCTTCCACGGCTCGGTGGCGGCGATGTAGCGGTTGGCGGCGCCGACGATCCGCATGGACTCGGTGACGCCTGCCTTGAAGCGGGAGCGCTCCAGGTGGCCGCCGACGGTGGCGAAGGCCGCCTCGGCCTCGCGCAGCAGCTCGGCGTCGAGCTCGGTCAGGGTGCCGGGCCGCGGGATCTCACCGAAGTTCTTGTGCGCCATCGACACCGTGCGGTTGACCAGGTTCCCCCAGCCGCCCACCAGCTCGGCGTTGGTGCGGCGCACGTACTCGTCCCAGGTGAAGTCGGTGTCCTGGTTCTCCGGCCCGGCCACCGAGATGAAGTACCGCAGCGCGTCCGGGCCGAACTCGGCCAGGAAGTCGCGGACGTAGATCACCACGCCACGAGAGGACGAGAACTTGGACCCGGACATCGTGAGGAACTCGGACGAGACCACCTCGGTGGGCAGGTTGAGCGCGCCCAGCGCTCCCGGCTCGCCGCCGTGGGCGCCCCGGCCGTCGTAGCCGATGAGCTCCGCCGGCCAGATCTGCGAGTGGAAGGTGATGTTGTCCTTGCCCATGAAGTAGTGGGAGACCGCCTCCGGGTCCGTCCACCAGCGCCGCCACGCCTCGGGCTCGCCCGAGCGCCACGCCCACTCGATCGAGGCGGATAGGTAGCCCACCACGGCGTCGAACCACACGTAGAGCTTCTTGTCGCCCCGGTCCTGCCATCCCTCGACCGGGATCGGGATGCCCCAG
>JBKBUP010000204.1:0-4603 GCA_046289795.1 Dietzia sp.
CTCCTCCGGTCCATCCCCCGCTGCCGCCCGCAGCCGGTCGGACAACCCGACCGGTAGGGCGCACCCCGACAGTTCCACCATGCGGCGGACCTGACGCAGGCTCGTCACGGGCATGAGCCCGGGGATGATCGGCTTGGCGGCCTGCTCCGGGTCCGCGGCCCCCAGACGATCGCGCAGGCGCAGGTAGTCCTCCACATCCCAGAACATCTGGGTGATCGAGTACTCGGAACCGGCACGCAACTTGTTGAGCAGGATCTCCGTGTCGTGGTCGAGGTCGCGCGCCCGGTAGTGCCCCTCCGGGAAGGAGGCGACGCCCACGTGGAAATCGCCGACCTCGTGGATCAGTCGGACGAGCTCCTCCGCGTAGTGCAGACCCTCGGGGTGCGGGGTCCAGTCACCCAGCGGGTCCCCGGGGGGATCCCCCCGGAGCGCGAGGATGTTGGTGACCCCGACCTCGGCGTACATCTGGATCATCTCGCGCAGTTCCGCGACCGTGTGCCCCACCGCCGTGAGGTGGGCGATCGGGACCAGGTCGGTCTCGTTGACCACCCTCTCGACCACCCTGACCGTCCGGTCGCGGGTGGAGCCGCCGGCCCCGTAGGTGACGGACACGAACGCCGCACCCAGTTCGGAGAACACGGAGGCGGCGCGCCAGAGACGGGCCTCGGCGGCCTCGTCCCGCGGCGGGTAGAACTCGACGGAGAACGGCACCCTGGGGGTGGTCGACACGGCGATCCGGTCCACGATGCTCGGGTGTCGTCCGCCGCCCGCTGGTTCGATGTCGGGTAGCTGGGTCACCGGACCAGGGTAGCCCGACACGCCCCGGTGCCGACCTCCGCCCGGCGACTAGGATCACAGCAACGAGGGCGGCCGGACACCGGCGCCCGGAAGGGATGGTGACCGTGGTCACGGCGACTCGTCCAGACGACGGAGACCGGGTGCTCGGCGCCCTCCGCCGCCATCTCGACGGACGGCGCCGGGTCGTGTCCGGGGTCGACGAGCGCGTCGACGCCCTGGCGGGCCTGCTCGCCGACTTCGTCCTGAACGGTGGGAAACGGATGCGGCCCCGGTTCGGCCTGGCCGGCTGGTCCGCGGCGAGCCCCGCCGACGCGATCGTCCCCGATGAGGTCGTCACCGCCTGCGCGGCACTCGAGCTGATCCAGGCGTGCGCCCTCATCCACGACGACATCGTCGACGCCTCCGACACCCGTCGCGGCCGGCCGACCGTCCACCGTTCGGTCGAGGCGGCGCATCGAGAGCAGGGGTGGGCCGGGGACCCCGCGCGGTACGGCGTCTCACAGGCGATCCTCGTCGGAGACCTGGCCCTGACCTGGGCGGACGAGATGTTCGTGACCTCGGGCGCCGATCCCGCCGCGCTCGGTCGCGCGCTCGTGCCCTGGTACTCCATGAAGACCGAGGTGCTCTCCGGTCAGATGCTCGACATCCTCGCGGAGTCCTCGGGCGCGACCGATGAGCTGACCCCCACCCGGGTCAACCGCTTCAAGACCGCGGCGTACACCGTGGAGCGGCCGCTCCACATCGGCGCCGAGCTCGCCGGGGCCGACGCCGACACCGTCACGGCGCTGCGGGAGTTCGGCGTGGCCGTGGGCCAGGCCTTCCAACTGCGCGACGACATGCTCGGTGTGTTCGGAGATCCCGAGGTCACCGGAAAACCGTCCGGGGACGACCTCCGCGAGGGCAAGCGCACCCTCCTGTTGGCCCGGGGAACGGCCCTGGCACCGATCGGGGACGCGGACTTCCTCCTCTCGGTCCTGGGCACCGATCTCGACCCCGCCGAGCTCGAGCGGGCCCGCCGGATCCTCGTGGACTCGGGCGCGGTCGCCTCCGTCGAGGCGGAGATCGACACCCTCACCGTGCGGGCCCTCGACGCGATCGGTTCCGACGCGGTGAGCGAGCACGGCCGGGCCACCCTGCGCGACCTGGCCGAGGCCGCCACCCGCCGTCGGGCGTGACGATGGCCCCGGACCCGACTCCGGAGACCCTGTCGGCCTCGTCGTCGGCTCCGCCTTCGCCAACTCCGCCTTCGCCAACTCCGCCTACGTCGGCTCAGTCGTCGTCGGCCCCCTCATTGTCGAGCCTCGCCACGGTGACCAGCTCGCTGACGTCCTCCGCGCGCTCCGCCCTGACCGGCCGCTCCGGTCCCGCCCTGTACCGCGGGATCCTCGGATCCGTACTACTCACCCTCGGTGGCTTCGGCGCCGGCGCCCTGCCGGTGGACGGCGGACCCGCCGTCGCCCTGGGCCTGCTCGGGTTCACCTTCGGCCACGGCGAGGTGCTGGCACTGGCGCTGTGCTGGATCGGGGTCGCGCTGCTGTTCACCGGTTGGCTGGCGCTGGGCCCACGGGCGTTCTCGGGCCGGCTCCCCACGCGGGACGCGGTCTGGGCCACCGCTCTGTGGTCACTACCGCTGCTTCCCGCGGTCCCGATGTTCAGCCGCGACGCCTGGTCGTATCTCGCCCAGGGGGCGATGACCGCGGCCGGGGTCGACCCCTACGAGTTCGGCCCCGAAGCCAACCCTGGCCCCTTCACGGACGAGGTCAGCCCCGACTGGCGGTCGACCGCGACACCGTACGGCCCGCTCCACCTGCTCCTCATGAGGGTCGTCGTGGGCATCTCCGGCGGGCACCCGGCGGTGGGGATCGTCATCCTGCGCCTGACGGTGTTCGCCGCGCTGGCCGCCCTGACCGCTCTACTGGTGATCGCGGCCCGCCGGACCGGGGTCGACGCGGGGGCGGCCGTCTGGCTGGCGTGCGCGTCACCGCTGTCGGTGATCCACCTGGCCGGCGGGCTGCACAACGAGATCTTCCCGCTCGTGGCCTGTCTCGGGGCGGTCGTGCTCACGCTCGACGGACGTAAAGGATGGGCGGGTGCGGCGATCGGGATCGCCGTGGCGTTCAAGGCGACCGCCGTGATCGTTGCCCCGTTCCTGTTGTGGATCGCGCTGTCGCGACGCCGAGAGGACCCGGGTGGCACCAGACCGGTGCTCCGGGCGCTCGGGGACACGGCGCTCGCCGCGGCGGCCGCGGCGGCCGTACTCGGGTCGGCCACCCTCGCCTCGGGAACCGGGATCGGGTGGTTCAACGCGATCGCGGTGTCCGACCGGGTGATCAACTACCTGAGCGCCCCCACGGCGGCTGCACACCTGGTCCACGCGGTCACCGACTCCCCCGGCTTCGAGGACGTCCTCGCGGTCTCCCGGCTGGTCGGACAGGTGGTGCTCGCGGTGGTCCTGGTGGCCGTGTGGTGGCTGCACCGCAGGGACCGGATGACCGCGATCCGCGGCATCATGCTGGCACTGCTGGCGTTCGTCGTGCTCAACTCGCTCGCCTGGCCCTGGTACCACGTGTGGGTGGCCGCGTTCTGGGTGCTGGCGCGCCCCGGACCACGAGCCACCACGGCCGCGGTGGCGGTGACCGTGTTCCTGGTCCTGGCGATCGGGCCGAACGGCTCGACGAGCCTCTACAGTCCTGCGCTCACCGGGATCGCCGTGCTCGGGTCCCTGACCGTCGCGTGGTGGTGGCGGCGGGCCACCGGCGGGGTCAGAACGCCATCGCCTGAGCGCGCCGGATGACCTCTCGGGCGCGGTGGCCGTGTAGGGCGTCGGCGGGGCGACCCGGCAGACTGTCGTCCTCGGCGAAGAGCCACCGCAGGATCTCCTCGTCCCCGTAACCCCCGTCCCGGAGCACCGAGACGAGTCCGGGCAGGAATCGCACCACCTCGTCGTCGTCGTCCAGGAAGACCGCGGGGACCACCACCACGCCGGCACGTCGGACGGCGATCAACCCCCCTTCGCGGAGGAGGTCGTGCACACGGGTGACCGGGATGCCCAGTCGCCGGGACACCTGGGGCAGATTGATCGTCTCGACGTCCCCGGGCAGGACGTCATCACAGTGCGGAACGGTACTCACGGCCACCACGTTAGTCCCAGCGAGGCTCCCGGGCACCACCGCGGGGCGCGCCGCCTGGTTGCGTACCGAGATCAGGACGCCGACGGGCAGAATGGACGTCATGACCACTCACGACGGGCAGCTACCAGGGCCGGGCGCCCTGCTCGACGGGCGCTACCGGCTCGACGCCGTGATCGCCCGCGGCGGGATGTCGATCGTCCACCTGGCCACCGACGAGCGGTTGGACCGCCATGTCGCCGTCAAGCTGTTGGACCCCGCCCTCGCAGGCGATCGCGCCTTCGTCGACCGGTTCACCCTCGAGGCGCGCTCGGTCGCCCGGCTCTCCGACCCCGGCATCGTCCAGGTCTTCGACCAGGGCGTCGAGGGGGACACCGCCTTCCTCGTGATGGAACTGGTCCCGGGCGGCACGCTGCGGGAACTGCTGGACGAGCGCGGTCCCATGCCCCCGTACGCCGCAGCCGCCGTGCTGCGCCCACTGCTGGGCGCGCTTCGCGAGGCCCACGAGGCCGGCCTGGTCCATCGCGACATCAAGCCCGAGAACGTCCTCATCTCCACCTCCGGGGCGGTCAAGCTCGCCGACTTCGGACTCGTCCGTGCGGTGGCCGAGTCCCGGGCGACCTCGCGAAGCGTGGTGATGGGCACCGCCGCCTACCTGTCCCCCGAACAGATATCCG
>JBKBUP010000205.1:0-4595 GCA_046289795.1 Dietzia sp.
CCGGCCAACTCGATCACGTCGGCGGTTCTTCCGACCAGGACGGCTCCCCTGTCACGCACGAGAAGATGGCACCCCACCGATGCGACGGAGGTGACCGGTCCGGGGACGGCACCCACCGGCCGGTCCAACACCGCGGCCCACGCCGCCGTACTCAGCGCGCCGCTGCGGGCGGCGGCCTCGACCACCACCGTCGCGCGGGCCAGGGCCGCGATGAGCCTGTTGCGGTCGAGGAACCGGTACCGGGTCACCCCGGTGCCCGGCGCCTGCGCCGAGACCACCGCCCCGGACTCCGCGACCGCCCGCAGCATCCCGTCGTTCCCGCGGGGATAGAGACGGTCCACGCCCCCGGCGAGCACCGCGATCGTGCACCCTCCCGCGCCCAGGACCGCCCGGTGGGCGGCCGCGTCGATCCCGAACGCGCCGCCGGAGACCACCGTGAACCCCTCCGAGGAGAGGCCCGACGCGAGGTCCGCGGTCACCGCACGACCGTACGAGGTCGGCGCGCGGGTGCCCACCACCGCGACGGATCTCCCGAGCGACCCGGCGGGATCGGCGGGCCCCCGCCACCACAGGCCGAGTGGGCGGAGCGCGGTGGCGACCCCGCCCCGGCCGCCACGTCGTCGCCGCCTCGGTCGGTCCAAGGGTTCGAGGGCCTGCGCCGGCCAACCCGGGTCCCCCGGGACCAACAGTTGGGCACCGACCTCCCCGGCCGCGTCCATCAGTGCCGTGACGTCCACGCGGTCCCGTCGGGACGCCGACTGCTCCGCGAGCGCCTCCGGCACGCGACCGACCCGGATGCGCTCGCAGGCCTCGACGGGTCCGACCGCGTCGACCAGATCCCAGAGTTCTGCCGTCGGGCGTTCCGTCACCGCACCCAGGTACGCGTATGCCCGGCGGGCCTCCGGTGTCACCACCGCGTCGTCACTGTCGTCCATCAGTCTTCTCCCCTCAACACCAGTGCTTCGGACACGTGAGCCTCCCCGGGTACTCCCGCACCGTCGAGATCGGCGACCGTCCACGCCAGCCGTAGGCACCGGTCCACCCCGCGGGGTGACAACACCCCGAGTGCCAGTGACCGGTTGAGCGGCCGCAGCGCGCGCGGGTCCAGTCCACGCACGGTGCGCAGCACCCTCCCGGGGACGTCGGCGTTGGTGCGGGCGCCCGCGGTACCGGGGCACGCCGCCCATCTCTCGGCGGCCGACTCCCTCGCCGTCGCCACCCTGGCGCGCACCACGGCGCTGTCCTCCTCCTCGCCGACCGCGAACAGTCCGGACCCCACCGGCAGGGTCCGGGCCAGGATGTCCAGGCGGTCGCGCAGCGGACCGGTCAACGACCGGCCGTAGCGGCGTCGCGCGTCGGGGGTGCAGGTGCAGTCGGCGGGCCGCGGCGTGCCACAGGGGCAGTCGTTGGCCGCCATCACCAACTGGAAACGGGCGGGGAATACCGAGACGCCGTCCCGGCGCGCGATCCGGACCTCCCCGTCCTCGAGCGGGGTCCGCAGGCTGTCCAGCACCCTTCCCGAGAACTCCGCGCACTCGTCCAGGAAGAGCACGCCCCGATGCGCGAGGGTCGCGGCCCCCGGCTTGGCGGTGTTGTTCCCACCGCCGACGAGCGCTGCCGTCGACGCGGTGTGATGCGGGGCGACGAACGGCGGGCGCCGAAGCAGCGGGTCGTGGTCCGACAACCGGCCCATCACCGAGTGGATCGCCGTGGCCTCGAGCGCCTCCCGCTCCCCCAGATCCGGCAGCAGACCGGGCAGACGTCGGGCCAGCATCGTCTTGCCCGTCCCGGGCGCACCCCGAAGGAGCACCGCGTGTCCCCCGGCCGCCGCAACCTCGATGGCTCGACGGCAGTCGTCCTGTCCGTGGACCTCCGCCAGATCCATCCCGTCGTCCGTCGACCCGGCCGGCACCTCGGGGGCTTCGGTGACCAGGTCACCAGCGCCTCGGCTCCAGGCGGCGAGCATCGCGAGGGACTCCGCTCCCGCGGTGTCGATACCACTCACCAACCGCGCCTCCGCCAGGTTCCCGGCCGGCACGATCGCGCGACGGAGACCCGCGTCACGCGCCGCGATCACCGCCGGTAACACCCCGCGGACCGGACGGACGCGGCCGTCGAGCGCCAGCTCACCGACCAGCAGCGTCCCCTCGAACCCGCCGGCTGGTAGCTCGTTCGACGCGGTGAGCGCTCCGATCGCGAGTGGAACGTCGAACCCCGACCCGCGCTTGGGCAGCGCAGCGGGCGAGAGAGACAGCACCACCTTCCCCGCAGGCCAGGTCAAGCCCGAATTGACCACCGCCGCCCGCATCCGCTCCCTGGACTGCATGACCGCGCCGTCGCCCATCCCCACGATGCTCACTCCGGGCAGGCCTCGCCCGACATCCGCCTCGACCTCGACGAGCTGTCCGCCGATCCCCGAGAGCGTCACCGCCCACGTGCGCCCGAGAGCCACGACTACAGCACGTCCTCGAAGAGTTCGAGTCGCGGACGGGAGGGGTCCGCGAGGTCCACTCCGATCACGTCGAAGCAGACCTGGCGCCACGAACCGGGATGCTCGGCCAGCCACTCCCGCGCCAACGTGCGGAGTCGCCGACGCTTGACCGCGGTCACCGACTCCGCCGGTGTCCCGAACCCGGTCCCGGTCCGCGTGCGGACCTCCACGAACCGCAACCGGCCGCCGGCATCGAGGGCGACGAGGTCGAGTTCCCCCGTACGGCTCCGCCAGTTCCGGCTGATCACCACGCCCCCACGCGCCTCGATCAACCCCGCGGCGTGCGCCTCCCCGATAGCCCCGGTCCGCCGGCGCATGTCACCCCCGTCCGCGCCGGTGACCGATCCCGACCTGTCCCCCGCCATCGCGAGCCCCTCCCCGGCAGCCCGGACCGTCCGGGCCGCCGCGGCTCACCATGCCCGACGACAGCGGCCCGATCCGCTGGAGACGGATCGGGCCGGGGGCACCCTGTGGAGTCGCGGAGGGCTGTGGAGGACCAGCCGTCGAGTTCTACTCCGGGAGGCGGAGTTCGGGTTTGTCTAGCTCCTCGATGTTGACGTCCTTGAAGGTCAGAACCCGGACGTACTTCACGAAACGCGCAGGCCGGTACATGTCCCACACCCATGCGTCCGACATCCGGACGTCGAAGTAGACCTCACCGTCCGCGGACCTCGGGATCAGTTCGACCGCGTTCGCGAGATAGAAGCGCCGCTCCGTCTCGACGACGTAGGTGAACTGACCGACGATGTCGCGGTACTCGCGGTAAAGCGAGAGCTCCATCTCGGTCTCGTAGTTCTCCAGATCCTCGGCGCTCATCTAGTACTGCTCCTCGAATGCGCCTGAGCGGCGCGACGGACGTTGGCGTACGACATCCGGTGGATGTCGCTGGGACCGAGTAGTTCGATCGCCCTGGCGTGACCCGGGGTGCTGTACCCCTTGTGCGCTGCGAACCCGTAGCCCGGGTACCTCGGGTCGAGGTCCACCATAATCTGATCGCGGGTGACCTTTGCGAGGACACTCGCGGCGGCGATGGATGCGACGACCGCGTCGCCCCCGATCACCGAGGTGGACTGGCATCCGAGCCCGTCAACGGCGAACCCGTCGGTGAGGACGAAGCCCGGTGCCGGGTCCAGAGCGGCGACCGCGCGCCGCATCCCCTCGAGGTTGCACCGGTGGACGCCCCGCTCGTCGATGCGATCGGGCTCGATCACCACCACCGACACCGCGGCCGCACGCCGCAACACGGCCTCGTGGAGCCGCTCCCTGGTGGGCGGCGACAGCTTCTTGGAGTCGTCGAGGTCGGCGAGTTCCGGAGCGAGACGGTCCCCCAGTACACAGGCCGCCACCACGAGCGGGCCCGCGCACGAACCGCGTCCAGCCTCGTCCACCCCGGCGACCGGCCCGAGGCCGCGCCGTCCCAGGGCCGCCTCGAGGGCCAGTCGTCCGTCACGCCGGGTCACCCGGACCCGGCCCGGTCGGACCGGGCTCACCCCGCGTGGATATCCGGCGAGGGCACGGACCCGATCCGGTTGAACGGGAGGATGATGGCCTGCACCTTCCCGATGACGTTCTCGTCGGGGACCGTGCCCTGGAACTCGTCGCCCATGTGGTAGCGGGAGTCGGCGGAGTTGCTCCGGTTGTCGCCCATCATCCAGTAGTTGCCCTCCGGAACGGTGACCGGTCCGAACGCGCAGTTGAGCGGATTGCGATCGAGGGTGGGGTCCACGTTGAGGTATGGCTCGTCCAGGGGCTCGCCGTCAACCAGTAGCCGGCCGTCCGGTGAACACCCGCCCACGGTCTGACCACCTACGGCGACGACGCGCTTGACCATGTCGTTCTGGTCCGGCGGGACGACGCCGATGACCCCTCCGATGTCCTGCAGGGTCCGGATCACCGGGGTATCCGAGCGGATGGACTGGTATCCCTGGTTCCAGGAATCCGGCCCCTCGAACACCACGACGTCCCCGGGTTGCGGATCCCCGAACCTGTACGAGATCTTGTCCACGAAGATCCTGTCGCCAGTGCAACCGGCACAACCGTGCAGCGTGGGCTCCATCGATTCCGACGGTATCTGGTAGACCCGTCCGACGAAGGTCTGGAACAC
>JBKBUP010000206.1:0-4538 GCA_046289795.1 Dietzia sp.
GGACGTGGGGTTGCCGCCCGGGGTGTTGGAGATCATCGTGTCCGAGACCGACCTCTACGCCGACGAGCAGCTGCAGTCGGTGGCCGAGCGGATGGGCTTCGGCGAGGAGCTCGAGCGGCACCTGCCCGACTCGTGAGGCGGCCATGTCCCTGACGTCTCCACGGTTCGCGGACGAGCAGCTGGTCCGGCGGGCCCTGGCGGTCGCCGGTGAGACCCCCGAGCAGGACGTGCCGGTCGGGGCGGTCGTGGTGGGCCCCGACGGTCGGGAGCTGGCCGCCGCCACCAACCGTCGCGAGGCCGACGGGGATCCCTTCGCCCACGCCGAGGTACTGGCGCTGCGTGAGGCCGCCCGGGTGCTGGGCGACGGCTGGCGCCTGGAGGACTGCACCCTCGTCGTGACCCTCGAACCGTGCACGATGTGCGCCGGCGCCGCGGTCGCCGCCCGCGTGGGCCGCGTGGTCTTCGGCGCATGGGAGCCCCGCACCGGGGCCTGCGGTTCGCTCTGGGATGTGGTCCGTGACCGCCGACTGGTCCACCGCCCCGAAGTCCGGGGCGGTGTGCTGGAGGCCGAGTGCGCCGCGCTGCTGGAGCAGTTCTTCCGCGCGCGGCGGTGACGGGATCGTGACCACGTACCGGTGGAGGCCTGCCGATCATCTCCGTACGGTGGATGGGGAAAGGCGCCGGGCACCGGCGCCGCTATCGAGAGGAGCACCACATGGGAGTGGGAGACAAGTTCTCGAACAAGGCCGAGGAGCTGGGCGGACGCGCCAAGGAGTCGGCGGGTGCCGCTTCGGGCGACCGCGACCTCCAGGCCGAGGGCCAGGCGGACCAGGGCAAGGCCGGCATCAAGCAGGGTGCCGAGAAGCTCAAGGACAAGGCCAACGACGCCGCGAGCAAGCTCACGGGCAACAACTAGTGAGCTGATCTACCGCTTGCGGCCGGGGCGATTTTCGTCTGCGGCCGCTCGTGAAGTAGCCTGATCGGCGGTGGCGTGTCCGAGCGGCCGAAGGTGCAGCACTCGAAATGCTGTGTTGGGTAACCCCCAACCGTGGGTTCAAATCCCACCGCCACCGCCACGGGAGAGTCCCGGAACTCATCGGAGTTCCGGGACTCCTCTCATTTCGTCACTTCTCCGGGTTCAGTCGGCGTCAGACCGGTGGACCGGGCCGTCGCCCGGGAAGACGTCCGAGACGAAGTCCGGCAGGGAGGCGACCGCCCGGAGAGTCGTGATCGCGGACTCGATCACGGTCTCCTGCGGCAACCCGGACTCCTCGCCCAGCAGCGCTAGCTCCTCGACACCGGCCAGCCAGGCGCGCGTGAGGACCTGGGCCATCGGGCCGGGCTGGGCCACCCCGATGCTGTGGAGGATGCGCAGGCTGATGGTGCGGTGCATGCCGTCGACGACCTGCTCCAGCACCGGATCCACGGACCTGCCCGACCTCAGCACCGCCACGTAGTTGTCGCGGCGCCGCTGGATGTAGCGCACCAGGGCCGTGATGATCGCGCGCGTCCCGTCCTCCGCGCTCGTCCCCTCGGGCACCTCGGTGAGCGACAGGACGTGCTCGGCGGCCGCGTGGACCACCGCCGTGAGGTAGTTCAGCTTGGTGGGGAAGTAGTGGAAGAGAAGGCTGCGCGAGACACCGGCCCGCTCGGCGACGTCGTCCATCGAGAGCGCGTGGAAGGGCACCGTCTCGAGAAGTCTCACTCCCAGGACCACGAGCTGGTCGCGGCGTTCGTGCCGGGAGAGCCGTCGGCCGCTCGTACCGGACATCGCCCACCTCGTCGTCGTCGATCCCTGCCGTCGTCGATCCCTCCCATCGTAGGGCCACGGCCGCACCCCCGGGCCGTCGTGCCACGATGGGACCCATGTCGGATCACACGCCCCCCACCCCACGCGCGACCACCTTCGACGTGGGTTCCCGGATGGTCCTCGACGGCACGGCGGGGGGCCGTACCGGCGTCATCCACACCCCGCACGGCGACATCGCGACCCCGGCGTTCATCCCCGTCGGCACCAAGGCGACGGTCAAGACCCTGACACCCGAACAGGTCCGATCCACCGGAGCGCAGGCCGTCCTGGCCAACGCGTACCACCTCTACCTCCAGCCGGGCCACGGCGTGATCGACGCCGCCGGCGGGCTGGGTGAGTTCATGCGCTGGGCCGGGCCCACCTACACCGACTCCGGGGGCTTCCAGGTGATGAGCCTGGGGGTGGGGTTCAAGAAGGTGATCGAGATGTCGGCGGGCGCGGCCCCGGCGCCGGACGACTCCGCCACCAACAAAAGCCAAGGAAGGCTGGCCAAGGTCGACGAGGACGGCGTCACCTTCACCTCCCACCTCGACGGCTCGCCGCACCGCTTCTCCCCGGAGGTGTCGATGCGGATACAGCACGGCCTGGGCGCGGACATCCTGTTCGCCTTCGACGAGCTCACCACCCTGATGAACACCCGCGACTACCAGGAGGGCTCCGTGGAGCGGACCCGGCGATGGGCGCAGCGGTGCCTCGACGAGCACCAGAAGCTCTCCGAGGAGCGGACCCACCGGCCCGGCCAGTCACTGTGGGGCGTGATCCAGGGCGCGCAGTTCGAGGACCTGCGGCGACAGGCTGTGCGCGGGCTGGTCGAGATGAGCGACCGCGCTGAAGACCAGGGACGGCGAGGGTTCGGCGGCTACGGGATCGGCGGGGCGCTGGAGAAGGAGAACCTCGGCACGATCGTCGGCTGGTGCACCGAGGAGCTCCCGGAGGACCGGCCGCGGCACCTGCTGGGGATCAGCGAGCCCGACGACATCTTCACCGCCGTCGAGAACGGGGCCGACACCTTCGACTGCGTGGCCCCCACCCGCCTGGCCCGCCACGGCGGCATCTACACACTCGACGGGCGGGTCAACGTCACCCGCGCCCAGTTCCGTCACGACCACACCCCGCTGGACCCCGAGGGCCCGTCCGAGGTCTCGCGCGAGTACAGCCGGGCCTACCTCCACCACCTGTTCAAGGCCAAGGAGTTCCTCGGCTCGACCCTGCTGACCCTGCACAACCTGGCCTTCGTGGTGCGGCTGGTCGACGAGGTGCGCGCCGCGATGGACGCCGGGCCCGACGAGTACGTGGCGTACAAGGCCGAGTTCCTGGGGCGGTACTACTCGGCGTAGGAGGCGGGTCAACCGGGGAGCGCAAGTGTCCGGACGAGCCGACAGGTGAGCGTCCTCCGAATCGCGCACCGTGGCAGGCTGGGGCGATGACTGACAAATGGTCTATAGAGTCCGGTGCGTTCCACACATTCGACGCGGAAATGGCACGGCGATCCCCGTACGGGATACACCCGGAGACGAAGACCGGCGCGCTGGCACCGCTCAGCCAAGCGGCTCAAGTCGCAGCAGAGAACCTGCTGAACAAGGTGATCGACAAACTCGAGGCCGGCGACTCCGAGGCTGCCGATCGCCTCATCTCGCGCGCGGTGGCGATCCCGTTCGACGAGCACCAAGAGAACTGGCCCGGCCCGATGATGGCTGACCAGATGCTGTTCGAGTTGCTCTCCGACGTCGCCGAGGAGTGGGCGGATGCGCAGGAGCATCCAGAGGACTACGAGTCGGTCGAATGGCTGCACGACGAGGTCGCCAAGGTGGTCGACGAGCTCGACTCCCGCGAGGGCTCGATACTGCGGATCACGGTCGAGACGATGGTGGACGATGCACCCATCCTGGGAATCCATCCCCGGGAGGCACGGGGATTGGCTGCCGTCGTCAGGGCACTGCCGGATCCCGACCTCGTCACCCGCGGTCTGAACCTTCCACGCGACGCCGGCGCGGACCGACGAGAGGAGATCATCCGCTTACACCTGGGCGTGTTCGTGCGTGTGATGGACGTGCTGAACTCGGATGAGGACATTCCGCCCGACTCCGAGGGGTACGCGCGACGATGACGAATGGGCGGCCGGGTGCGACGTGGTGGCAGGAGAGAGACCACCGCCTGCGCGGCCTGTCAGGCGCGTGGGTCCGCGTGCTGGATGACCGGGGCTGGGCGCAGCTGGACACGGAGCGCACCGTCGAACAGCGTGGCCCCCACGGGTACACGACCACCACGATCATCCTCCGCCCCGAACAGGAGGGCGCGGTGCCGTTGGAGACACCGGGTTGTGGGTGCGATGCCTGTGACAGCGGATCCTCCGCGCTGCTCGAGGAGCTGGACCAGTGGGTCTTGTCGGTCGTCGACGGCTCACTAGTCGTGGACCCCGCCGCGCAGCTGCAAGTCCGGACCTCGCTCGGGGGCCCCGAGACAGGCCGATCCTCTACTCGAAGTAGATCGAGTGGTGCAGCGAGCACCCGGGATTGAACGCCGCCCCACAGTCCGGGCACCCCTCTGCCTCCAGGTACTCGGTGATCGTCAGCGTGGTCCGGCAGACGCCGCACAGGATCGCGCGGGTCTCGAACTCGGCCCGCGGCCACACCGACGGCGCGTGATCAGCGGCGTCGGCGTGGCAGCGGAAGCACGGGTAGAACTCCCGGCAGCAGTGGAAGCGGATCGCCACCACGTCCAGTGGCCC
>JBKBUP010000207.1:0-4521 GCA_046289795.1 Dietzia sp.
CTGAGCATGGTCCCGGCCCGTTGGATGGTGTGCGCCACTCCCGCGGCCTGCAGGGCGTTGCTCAGAAGTGCCTCGAGACGGTCCGCGTTGGTCTGCAGCGTGTAGTAGCAGGAGTGGTCGGCAAGCCGCAGCGAGGCGAGGCCCGCCGCCACCGCCACGGGGTTCCCCGACAGCGTGCCCGCCTGGTAGACGGGCCCGGCGGGGGCGAGCGCGGACATCACGTCGGCGCGGCCACCGAACGCCGCGGCGGGCAGGCCGCCGGACATGACCTTGCCGAAGGTCGTCAGGTCGCCGGCCACGCCGTCGATCCCCCACCAGCCGCGGTCGCCGGCCCGGAAGCCGGTCATGACCTCGTCCATCACCAGCAGTGCGCCGTTCTCGGAGCACAGGGTGCGCAGTTCCTCGTTGAAGCCGGGCAGCGGCGGGACGGTGCCCATGTTGCCGGCGGCGGCCTCGGTGATCACGCAGGCGATCTCGCTGCCGTGGTTGGCGAAGACCAGGCGGGCCGCCTCGACGTCGTTGTACGGCAGCACGATCGTGTCGTGGGCGCTCGCACCGGTCACACCGGGCGAGTCCGGCAGGGAGAACGTCGCGACGCCCGACCCCGCGTCGGCCAGGAGCGCGTCCACGTGGCCGTGGTAGCAGCCGGAGAACTTGACGATCTTGGAGCGGCCGGTGAACCCACGCGCCAGTCGCACCGCGCTCATGGTGGCCTCGGTACCGGAGTTGACCAGGCGCACCTCCTCGACGGAGGTCCGCCCCACGATCTCGCGGGCCAGGTCGACTTCGCCCTCAGTGGGGGTGCCGAAGCTCAGACCGCGGGTGGCGGTCTCCCGCACCGCGTCGACGATCGCGGGGTGGGCGTGACCGTGGATCATCGGGCCCCACGAGCACACCAGGTCGATATAGGTGTTGCCGTCGACGTCCGTCATGCGCGAACCCCGCGCTTCACGCATGAAACGCGGGGTTCCGCCGACGGAGTTGAAGGCGCGGACCGGGGAGTTGACCCCGCCGGGGATCAGCTCACGGGCCTCGGCGAAGAGCTCGGCCGATCGGGTGGTGCCGGACAGGCCGGACGGGGTCGGGAAGGCATCGCTCGCAGACGTCACCCGTCCAGTGTCTCAAAGACTGCCCGCGAGCACCCCTTCGCGGTGTCAGCCCTGCGGCGGGACGGGCTGGGCGGGCGGGGCGAACATCGCCTTGACGGCGGTGTCGACCTGTCCGGCCACGTCCTGCAGCGCCTTCTCGGCCTGCTGGTGCAGCTCCTGCGGGGTGGGCAGCGGAGCCGGCGCGGGGACGGCCGGGGCGGGCGCGGCCGGGGCCACGGACCCCGTCACGGGGGCGGGCGCGGCGGCCGCACCGGCGTCGCGGTGGGTGCCGTACCAGTCGTCGGCACCGGCGACGGGAGCGGACATCCCCTGCTGCGCGGCGGCCGCACGCTCGGCCTGACCCCACCTGGGCAGTGGCTCCGGCGAGGGCTTGCCCTCGACGCGTCCCGGAGTGGCGGCGCCCGTCTCGAGGAACTCCATCACCACGGCGTCGACGGCCGCGTTGCCGGTGCGGAAGGTGCCGTGGTCGCCACCGCCGACGATGACCAGCGTCCCGTCGAGCGTCTCGACGACCCTGTGGGCACCGGCGATCGGGGTGACGGCGTCGTCCTCCGAGTGCAGGACGAGCGGCTTCTGGTCGAGCCTGTCGCCGTTCGGCTGGATGGTGCGGGCGACCGGGGCCCAGCCCACGCAGTCGTCACCGGCGGCCTCGGCCGCGGCACGGGTCGTGAGCTTGTTGCCGCCCGTGTACCGGTCCGCCTTGGCTGCCATGACGCCCAGCTCGTTGGGCGGCGAGGCGGTCTCGTTGCACGTGACGATCGCGTTCATCTCGATGTCGGTGCGGAAGACCGGCGAGCGGCTCTCCTGCGCGGCGACGATCCGGGCGGCCGTCGGGTAGTCGACTCGGGCGATGTTGCCACCGTCGTTGTAGTACTTGAGCATGTGCGCCAGCATCGGCCACGCCTGCTCGGAGTACGTCGCGCCCACCGTGGCGTCGTACAGCCCGGTGGTGGCGTTGTTGGTCAGACCCTGAAGCGCGACGGCGCGACCGAAGCCCTCGACGCGGGCGAGGGTGGGCGCGGTCCCGTTGATGGTGTCCAGCGCGGGCCGCTCGAGCGCGGTGCCCCGCAGCTCGACGGGCAGGTCGCGGGTCTCGGCGGGCGGCGGGGTGAGGTTGGCGGGGCCCCCCACCTCCTGGTCGGTGACCCACTTCCAGGAGTGGAACACCTTGAGCGGGGTGTCGCCGAGGCCGTAGTAGTCGTCGCGCTCGGCGATCCACGCGAAGATGTCGTTCACCCGCCGCTCCTGGGCCAGCGCGCCCTGCTCGGCCTGCTGGGACCACCGCCAGTCGGGGTGGGTGTTGGAGTCCAACACCATGCGGCCGGTGTGCTCGGGGAACAGGGTCGCGAAGTCGGTGCCGATCGCGGTGCCGTAGGACACGCCCACGTAGTCGATCTCGGCCAGTCCGAGCGACTCGCGGACGGAGTTCATGTCGCGGGCCGCGTTCTCGGTGGTGAACGAGGCCATGTAGGCCGGGTCGGTTCCGAAGCAGGCGTCGTGCAGCGCATTGGCGGCGGTGGGGCCGACGAAGGCGACGTCACAGGTCATCGGGTTGGAGCCGTAGAGGCCACGCGGCTGCACGGCCACGAGGTCGTGGTTCTCGTACAGGCCGGCGGGCGCGGTGCCGTCGAAGGCGGGGCTCCAGAAGTTGAGCGCGTAGTTGCCGGGGCCGCCGGGGTTGCCGAAGACGGCCGACCGGGCCTGCCCGGAGGAGGCCTTGATGCGGGTCAGCGCGACCTCGGTCCTGGCGCCGTCGGGCTCGGAGTAGTCGACGGGGACCTCGACGGTCCCGCACTCGAGTCCGGCCGGCACGTACTCGGCCTCGATCCCGAGCATCTCGGTACAGTCCTGCCACTTGACCGGGGCGGCGGCAGCCACTCCGGTACTCAGAAGTGCGATCGCCCCGACGACCGCCGTGGTGCCAACAAAAGTGCTAGACGGCTGCACCGATCCCCGATTCCATGTTCTGTAGATGTCTGCCATACGAATCGGACGCCGCGACCACTCGAGTTCACGAGCGTCACAAGCGTCCGAACCGCTCCAAATGTAGCCTGTGGCCCGCGCCACGCATTACCAACTCGCACCGACTCAGGGAACCGTCATCCGATCGTTATCGCCAGCGGGGTCAGCGGCGAAAAACTGCAGGCAGAAGTAGATATATCACTGTTCATGCCGGGGGCGGCGCCCGAGGACGGCGAGCGTCGTCGACACCATCGCGACGCCTGCCGCCAGCGTGGCCGCCAGCAGCAGCCAGGGCTCGGTGTAGGTCCGCAGGATCACGCCGTCGACGGGCGGGTCGACCTCCGGCGGCCGGACGGCCACGAGGTCACGCGACAGCCACCACAACACCACCGCCAGGACCGCCGCGGTGACGGCCAGCACGGCGTGGCGCCGGGCGGTCACGTCGGGTCCGCGGCGGTGCCCGTGCCTGTGGCCGTGCCCGTTCCGACGGAGCGGACCGCGGCCTCGAGAGCGGCGTGCAGCGCGACGGGGTCGCGGGTCCAGGCCCTGACCTCGCCACCGGTGTCCAGACGCAGCCCCACGGATCGTCTGCGGCGCGGGACCTCGCGAAGCTCCCCAAGGGTGCGGGCGGTCTCCCACGAGGCCTCGGGGAGACCGTCAGCGGGCAGCGGGAGGACCTCCTCGACGCGGTCGAGCTCCAGTTCCTCGGTTCCCTGGATGTACGTGGTCGGGGTGAGCCGGACGCGACCGTGGACGCGGGTGGCGGCGATCATCACTCCGTGGCACATCGCCGAGGCGATCGCGCAGACGGCGAGCATGATCCAGTGGACGGGAGCTCCGGTGGCAACCTCGAACACCGCGGCGCTCGCACAGAACAGCGGCGCGGCGAAGATCCAGGCCCAGCTCCAGCCGTCCTCGGCAAAGAGGACGGGGCCCTCCGGCTCCGACCCCGGCCGCTCGGGTTCACTCGCCGGCACGCGCACCGCCGGCGGTCGTGAACTTCATGGCCTCGGCGGTGTGCTGGCGCCACACGGCGGTCGCGGCGCACAGCCCCGCGAGGATCTGAAGCGAGATGACGACAAAGGTGACGACCTCGCCACGCTCCCCCGCCACGGCGACGCCGCCGAACACGCCGATCACCACGGAGACCGCGTCCACCACGAGGAAGATCGCGACGATGTCGAGCATCGTCCGGGCCCAGCCCTTGCCCGCTCGCAGCCGGAAGGCGAGCCACACGGTCACGACGGAGACGAGCACCGCCAGGACCGCGCCCACGATCCGGGCCATGCCGAACAGCGCCTCGAGGGAGACGGCCGTGGTCCCGGCGGTCTCGACGGCGTCGCGGAAGACGTCACGCGTGGCCGGGGGCAGGTCGCCGAACCTGGAGGTGGCGGCGTTGAGCAGCATCCCGATCAGAGCGAACCCGGTGGCTGCGAGCCACAGTCCCCAG
>JBKBUP010000208.1:0-4493 GCA_046289795.1 Dietzia sp.
GCCCCACCTCGGTGGGGCGCCGACCGGGGCCGTGGTCTATTTCGCTCGTCTGGCCGGGGCCTATCCAGACATGCGCATGAGACGGCTTGTCCTCGGTCCTGTTATTGACAATGATTATCGTTATGCACATTCTGATATCGCATCGCCGCGCGCGTGGCGCGGCTGCCCTGACCCTGACCGCCACACTTCTCGCCGCGTGCGCCACGAACGCGACCCCCGCCGAGCCCGGTGAACCGACCGGTGGCGAGGCCGAGCACGGCCATTCCGAGGTGGAATCCGGAGAACCCACCGAGCAGCGCCGTGCGATGCCCCGATTGGTGGCGACGTACGAGGGCGGTCTCCTCGTGCTGGACTCCGAGACCCTCGAGCAGATCGCCGACATCCCCATGGACGGGTACAACCGGCTCAACCCCCTTGGCGACGACCGGCACCTCGCCGTGTCGACCACCGGCGGGTTCCGTGTCCTGGACGTGGGCACCTGGGGCGAACCGCACGGGGATCACGCGCATCACTACACGTCACCGCCCACTCTGACCGGTGTGAGCGTGGAGGCGACCAAGCCCGGTCACGTCGTGGTCCATGCCGGTCGGACGGCGTTCTTCGACGACGGGACCGGCGAGATCACCGTGGTCGACAGCAGCGAGGTCTCGGACCCCGACGCCGACCGTCGGATCCTCGAATCCGAACACGCCCACCACGGGGTGGCGGTGGCCGACGATGACGGCGTGGTGGTGAGCACCCTCGGGGACGAGGACACCCGCGTGGGGCTTCTCGCCCGCGACGCGGACGGAGCGGAGATCTCCCGGACCGAGGACTGCCCCGGCATCCACGGTGAGGCGGCAGCCCGGGACGCTCTCGTGTTCGGGTGCACAGACGGCGCCGTCGTCTACTCGGAGGGGCGGTTCACGAAGCTCGAGGCCCCCGACGCCTACGGCAGGATCGGTAACCAGGCCGGGTCGCCCGTCTCACCGGTCGTCCTAGGGGACTACAAGGTCGACGAGGACGCCGAACTGGAGCGGCCGGAGCGCATCTCCCTCATCGACACCCGTGGGCCCACACTCCGGCTGGTCGACCTCCCCGCCAGCTACAGTTTCCGGTCACTCGGCCGGGGGCCGGCAGGGGAGGCCCTCGTCCTGGGAACCGACGGGAAGCTCCACGTGATCGACCCCGAGACGGCCGAACTCGTCCGGTCCGTCGACGTGGTCGAGCCGTGGAGTGAATCGACGGAGTGGAAGGACCCGCGCCCGACCCTGTACGTCCGCGGCGGGATCGCGTACGTCACCGAACCAGCGGCCAGGCGTATGGTCGCAGTCGACCTCGACTCGGGTTCGATCCGCGCCGAGACCGTGCTCCCACACGAGACGGATGAGCTCAACGGCGTCGGCGGGGACGCGCCCGGGTCAGGGCACTGACGGAGTAGGCGGGGCGGCGGGCGCCGGCAGACCGTCACCCGGCGGCATGTCCGCGGCGAGTTCGTCGAGGACACGCTCGTCGACGACGCCACGATCGTCCACCGCCCCGCCCGCGGCCGCTCGGCTCACCGGGACCCGCGCGGTGACCACGGTCCGGGGATCGGCGTCTGGTGTGGAGAGGTCGAAGGCGTCGAGGTCCGTTCGGAGCAGGAAGACGTTGTAGGCGTCCCACGTCGAGAGGGTGTAGTAGAGGTACGGGCTGTTCGTCGTGGTGGTGAACGGGTGCATCATCGGCGCGTACCCGTTGGGGAACATGCGGCGGTCGACGAGCACCTGCGGGCGAGACCACGGACCCTCGGGTGACCGCGAGGTGCGGATGGAGACGGCGCCGTCGGCGGTGGGATACATGGCCAGGTATGCACCGAGGTGGGCGTTGTACTGCACCGAGAGCTCCTCGACCGGGGACGGCAGGACGAGGTGGCCGGTCGGCGTGTCGGACCAGCCCGTGCCCATGAACCACTCGTAGGCTGTCGGCTCCTCAAGGAGCTCGATCGGCACCCGGGCGAGCATCGCGCCGCCCCGGCGTCCGGAGGGCGTGACGTACTCGTACAGGGTGTCGCCGTCTCGGAGGAACGCGCTCATCTGTGCGCCGTGCCAACGCTGGGCGTCGGGGGCGGGAGGCTCGGCCCCGGAACCGGGGGGTTCGAATTCCACGCTCGGGTGCCATCCGGTGAAGTCCGTCGTCCGGCGCATCGAATCGGTGAGGACGTACCACGTGTGGCCGTCGTCCGTCGATCTCACGAGCGCGGAGTAGTTGGTGTTCCATCCGCCGGGAGCGTTCCAGTCACGGACCGACATCACCCGCATGTACATGGCGGTTCCGGTGCTGATCGCGGCGGTCGGGATCACCGTGACCTCGCCGAACCCGTTGGGCTGGTGCGCTCCCTGGACCAGAGCGGTGGCCCTTCCCAGCGGGTCGGCGGGAACAGCTTCGAGCACGTCCATTCCGGAATCGGGGCTCCCACCGGCCGTGGCGAGCATGACGTTGGACCGCCACCCGTTCCCGGTGGGTGCGCAGTCACCGAAGGTGTCACCGAACAGGGCCATCGTGCGATCGAGGTGGGTGAAGGTGATGCCCAGGTCGGTGCCGTGGATGTCGTACACGTCGTCGGTGCGGGCAGGGCTGGTGGGCCCGGTGACGAGTTGTCGTACCGAGGTCGCGCCTCTGAGAACGGGTATGGTGCCGTCGCCGTCGGAGATCCATCTCGGGAAACGTCGGACAGAGGAGGCCGTGGCGTCGAGTACGGAATTCGTCGCGTTGGCGAGCGATCCCGTGGCGGGGAAGGGCCCGAGAGAGCCCGGCGGGATGTTGCCGAAGAAACTGTGGCACGGACCGCTCTCACCGGACAGTGAGCCGGCCGATCCGGAAGACCCCGTGGAACCGACGGACCCTGCGGACTGAGCGGACGAGAGCGCGGGAGCGCCCATGATCGCCAGCGCGACCACTAGTGGCAAGGCTGCGATGCCAGGTGGAACGGAGTTGATCCGGTACACATCGGAAACCCTATCCTTCACCCGCTCCCGCCGATAGGGCTGACGGTCACCTAGAATCCGCACCATGCTGATGGTGGGTCTGACCGGTGGGATCGGTGCCGGCAAGTCAACGGTGACGACAGTGCTCGCGGAGGCCGGGGCCGTGATCGTCGACGCCGACCGTATCGCGCGGGAGATCGTCGAACCGGGAACCCCGGGGCTGGCGATGCTCGTCGCCGAGTTCGGTGACGACATCGTGGGGCCCGACGGCGCTCTCGATCGGGCTGCGCTCGCCGCCCGAGCCTTCGTCGACGCCAACCGCACCGCCGCACTCAACGCCATCACCCATCCGCTGATCGGGGAGCGCACGGCCGAGTTGTTCGCTTCGGCGCCCGCGGACGCGATCGTCGTCCATGACATGCCACTGCTGGTCGAGGGCGGGATGACGCCCGCCTACCACCTGGTGATCGTGGTGGACACCCCGGCGGAGATCCGCCTCCGACGATTGGTGGAGCAGCGCGGGATGCCGGAGGACGACGCCCGGGCCCGGATGTCCCGACAGGCGACCGACGAGGACCGTAGGGCGCAAGCTGACGTGCTGATAGACAACTCCGGCGACCGCGAACCGGTTCGGGACATCGTTCGCATGCTCGTCGAGCTGCGCCTGCACCCCTTCGAGCACAATCTGCGCACTGCTACACCCGTAGTGGGTGACCGGGCCGTGGTGCCGTTCCGACCGGAGTGGGCGGCGGAGGCGGCGAGAGCGACGGCGAGGTTGCGCCACGTGCTGGGGGAGGTCGCGACCCGTGTCGATCACGTGGGCCCTACCGCCGTCGACGGGCTCGATTCGCCGGACATCCTCGACCTGCAGGTGACGGTACGGGACGAGGCGGCCGTGGAGCGTGCTCTGGCTCTCCTGACCGATGCGGGCTACGTGCGTGACCGCACCAGCGAACGCCCGCTTCTGCACTGGTGCGACCCTGCCCGACCCCTCGAGGTGTCGATCCTCGCCGAGGACGACCCGGAGCACGAGTTCGCCCTGCTGATGGCCGAGGCCATCGGTGGGGACGCGAGTGCACGGGTGGAGTACTCGGAGATCCTCCGCCGCGCCAACCGCGAGGAGACCCGGGAGTGGGAGCGGACCCGCTGCGAGGCGTCGGATCTCTGAGGAATCACTCCGTCGGGACCTCGCCGTTGACCAGCTCGGAGATCGGCACCTGCCGGACGACCTCGGAGGTGGCGGGTCCGGCCGGTGCCGCGGCCCTGCGGAGGTTGCTCGGGTAGACCTCGGACAGACTGGTGCGCACGAGGAACACGTTGTAGGCATTCCACGTGGTGACCAGGTAATACAGATCCTCACCCTGGGCCCACGGATGCATGAACGCGCCGTAGACGCCGGGGAGTATGGAGTAGTCCACGAGCACGGTGGGCCCGGTCCAGGGCCCCTCCGGCCGGTCCGCGGTGCGGAGCACGACGGAGTTGTAACCCTGGGAGTACATCGCGGTGTACTTGCCCAGGTAGTCGTTCCACATCACGGAGAGTTCGCTC
>JBKBUP010000020.1:0-21448 GCA_046289795.1 Dietzia sp.
GTGCGGGCGATGAAGTACCCCGGCACGTACACCGAGGTGATCAGCGTCTGCAGCCGGGGCAACACCAGATAGGCGACCAGCGCCCAGAACGGGATCAACAGGAAGGAATGCCACCAGGTGTGGCGCCACACGTCGTCCAACAGCCGCCAGCCGAGGAATCCGGCCGCGAGGGTGGCCAGGGTGAAGAACACGGTGTCGACGACCTGACCCGGCAGTGGTGGCCGGACATCGTCGTCCCGCACCTTGGACGGCAGGCGGGCGTAGACGGGGGGCGCGGCCGGCCCGTCCGGCTCCGCCCCGGATGTCTGCACCGCTGGCTCACTGGTGGGCATGGCTAGACGATAGTCGGCGGTACGGGCCGGATGGAACGCGATGACTGCCAGAATGTCCCCGTGCCCACGACCGATCCGACCCCGGCCAGCAGCCGCGGCGCCCACGAGGAGTACCTGCGGTCGCTGGGACTACCGCTGATGATCGTCCCCTCCACGCGGTGTCGTGAGATCCTCCAACGCTCCGCGGGCGTCAGCGCGGGCCTCGCGGTGGCCGCGTCCGGCCTCTCCGCGCTGGACCGCTCGAACGACTACGCGGTGGCGCTGCTCGAGCGGGTCGGCGAGGACTCCCCCGAGTGGGACCTCATCGGGTTGACCGATCCGATCATCCTGCTGCTCCTGCTGGCGCTCGGATTGTTCGCCGCCGCGCCGGTCGTCGGCTGGCTGGTGGCCCGCGTGGCGCACCGACTGGGTCGGGCGTCCGGCTCCGTCGTCGGGCTCGCCTCGGCGATCGCCCTCGTCGCTGCCGCGCCCCTCTCCTTCGAACCCCACGACGGCCCGGGCCTGCTCACCACGTCCCTGGTCACGGTGGGGGTCCTGGTGGGCACCTACGTCGGCGCGGGCTCCCTGGTGCGCTGGGCCGCGCGGCGGGTACGGCGCGAACTCGGCACCATGGGCCACATGGTGGCGAGGGTGCTCCCCGTCCTGATGCTGGCCGTGCTCTTCCTGTTCTTCAGTGCGGAGATCTGGCAGGTGATGGTGGCGCTGTCCTGGCCTCGGACCTTCGCCGTGGTGGGCGTCATGGGTCTGCTCACCGTGCTGCTGGTGGCCATCACCACCCGGGACGACCTGCACGACGAGCTGGAGGCGCGGGCGCCGGGCCGGGAGCTTCGGTTGTCCGAACGGATCAACATCCTGCTGGTGCCGGTACTGGCCACCCTCATCCAGGCCGTGCTCTTCGCCTGCCTGGTCTTCCTGTTCTTCGTGTTCCTGGGCTGGATAGCGATCCCGGAGGCCACCGAGACCCGCTGGACCCTGCGGCCGACCGAGGATCTGGGGGGCCTGCTGGCCGGCGTCCCGGTCAGCGTCACCCTGGTGCGCGTCTCGCTGACCCTCGCCGCGTTCTCCGCCCTCAACCTGGCCGCTGCGGCGGCGTCGGACGCCGCCCACCGTGCGCGGTTCGTGCGCCCCATGATCGACGAGGTGGTCCACGGCCTCGCCGCGCGCGAGTCCTACATCCGGGCACGACGACGAGGCTGACCCCTGCCCTCAGGCCCTGCGGTACTCCCGTCCGCGGATCCAGACGGTCGCGACAAGGGCGCCCGTCACGACCGCCGCGGCGACGCCCAGCGCGGCCACGCCGAGGCCCACCTGGAGCACCGCACCCGCCAGACCTCCGAGGGTGAGCGCGGCCCACAGCGAGACCTGCTGGCGGTAGGGCGCCCACGATCCCCCGGCCAGCGCGTCGACCAGCCGGTGAGCGGACTTGACCACCGCGCCGGTCATGTAGGTGACCCCCAGCGAGACCTCGCCCCGGGAGTGGAACACCGAGTTCATGGCTCCCATCGACGCCGCGACCACGGCCATCGACACCGGTACCCCCACGACCTCGGCGGTGGTGGCCGAGTGCAGCGCGAGCGCCGAGAGCAGCAGGAACGCGACCAGACCCAGGACGGCCGGGCGGTCGTCGAGGTTGCGGCGGCGGGTGACCAACGCCCCGGCGACCGCACCGAGGAAGAACGAGACCAGGACGACCGCGGCGATGCCCGCTCCCCCGTAGTCACCCTCCGCCAGGTCCACGACCATGCGCGTGGAGTTGCCGCTCATGAACGACACGAAGTAGCCGCCCACCACCAGGAAACCGACCGCGTCGACGAAACCCGCCGTACCGGCCAGGACCACGGCGAGCAGTCGCTCCCGTCGGCGGAGATCACGCATCAGGCTGCTTCCGACCGGCTCGACTCAGACCGGCCCGTCTCAGACCGGGTCGACGCCGAACAGTGTCGGCAGCGTCCCCTCGTGGGCGGCGCGAAGCTCGTCGGTGGTCAGGGTGAACTGCCCCTGCACCTCGAAGGTCCCCGAATCCGGGTCGGTGACGGCGATACGGGTGTGGGGGATGTCCTGTGCGGTGAGCATCTGCTGGAAGCGGATCTCCTCACCTCGGGGGACCGACACGATCACGCGGCCGGACGACTCGGAGAACAGCCACACGAACGGGTCGGCGTCCGAGGGCAACACCACCCGGAGGCCGCACTCCCCCGCGAGGGCCGACTCCACGAGCGCCTGGGCGAGGCCGCCCTCCGACAGGTCGTGAGCGCCGGTGATCAGGCCGTCCTTGGAGCAGGTGGCCAGGATCCGGGCGAGCGTGGCCTCCCACTGCAGGTCCACCGTCGGCGGCATACCTCCCAGATGATCGTGGGCGACCTGCGCCCAGATCGACCCGTCGAGCTCGTCGCGGGTCTGACCCAACAGGTAGACGCTCTCCCCCGGGGTGTCGCCGAAGGCCGTCGGGGTGCGACGGGCGACGTCGTCGATCACACCGAGCACACCCACGACGGGGGTAGGCAGGATCGGCGTGGACCCGGTCTGGTTGTAGAAGGAGACGTTTCCGCCGGTCACGGGGATCCCGAGCTCGGCGCATCCGTCCGCCAGTCCGTGGACGGCCTCGCGGAACTGCCACATGACACCGGGGTCCTCCGGCGAGCCGAAGTTCAGGCAGTTGGTCACGGCGACCGGGCGCGCGCCGGTGACGGCGACGTTGCGGTACGCCTCGGCCAGCGCGAGGCGGGCGCCGGTGTACGGGTCGAGACGGGTGTACCGCCCCGAGGCGTCGGTCGAGAGCGCGATGCCACGGCCCGACTCCTCGTCGATCCGCAGGACTCCGCCGTCGGCGTTCTCCGCGAGGACCGTGTTGCCGCGCACGTAGCGGTCGTACTGCTCGGTGATGAACTTGCGCGAACAGAGCGCGGGGCTGGCGACCATGTCGAGCAGGGTCCGGCGCAGCTCGTCACCGGTGGACGGGCGAGCCAGTGCGGTGGTGGTGTCGGCCTGCAGGGCGTCCTGGTCCGCCGGGCGCTCCAGGGGGCGCTCGTAGACCGGGCCGTCGTGGGCCACCGTGCGCGGGGGGACGTCGACCACGGTCCGGCCGCGGAACTCGATGGTGAGCCGGTCACCGTCGGTGACCTCACCGATGTCGGTGGCCAACACGTCCCAGCGCCGGCAGACCGCCATGAACTCGTCGACGTTCTCCGGCGCCACCACGGCGCACATCCGCTCCTGCGACTCGCTGGAGAGGATCTCCGCGGCCGTCATGCCCTCGGCGCGCAACGGCACGTTGTCCAGCACGATGTGCATGCCGCCGTCGCCGGCCGCCGCGAGCTCGGAGGTGGCGCACGCCAACCCGGCGCCGCCCAGATCCTGGATGCCCACCACGAGCTCGTCGCGGTACAGGTCAAGGCAGCACTCGATGAGCACCTTCTCCGCGAAGGGGTCGCCCACCTGGACGCTGGGGAGCTTGCGGGGCTTGACCGGTGCGCCGTGCTCGTCCTCCTCGAAGGTCTCCGAGGCCAGGACCGAGACGCCGCCGATGCCGTCCAGGCCGGTGCGGGCGCCGAAGAGGATGATCCGGTTGCCTGTGCCGGAGGCGAAGGCCAGGTGCAGGTCCTCGACCCGCATCACACCCGCGCACAGCGCGTTGACCAAGGGGTTGGCGGCGTAGGACTCGTCGAAGACCGTCTCGCCACCGATGTTCGGCAGACCGAGACAGTTGCCGTAGCCACCCACCCCCGCCACGACGCCCGGGAGTACGCGGTGCGTGTCGTCGGCGTCAGCCGGGCCGAAGCGCAACTGGTCCATGACCGCGACCGGGCGTGCGCCCATCGCCATGATGTCGCGCACGATGCCGCCGACTCCGGTCGCGGCGCCCTGGTACGGCTCGATGTAGGAGGGGTGGTTGTGCGATTCCACCTTGAACGTCACGGCCCAGCCGTCGCCGATGTCCACCACGCCGGCGTTCTCACCGATACCCGCGAGCATGGTGGAACGCATCTCGTCCGTGGTGGTCTCGCCGAAGTAGCGCAGGTGCACCTTGGACGACTTGTACGAGCAGTGCTCCGACCACATGACCGAATACATGGCCAGCTCGGCGTCCGTGGGCCGGCGGCCCAGGATCTCCCGGATGCGGGTGTACTCGTCCTCCTTGAGCCCGAGTTCGGCCCAGGGCTGGTCCAGGTCGGGCGTGTCGGTGGCGTGCGCGATGGAGTCGACGTGAGTGGTCACGCAGCCGAGTCTAGTCGGCCCCGACCCGCCCGCGAATCCGCTCCCGGGGCCCGCTGGCCGTGACGCCCGGCTAGGTGGACAGGACCTCGAAGGTGAGGCCGCCCCGCTCGACGCGCTCCAGCAGCTTGTCGCCCATCGCCTGGGCGGTGGTGAGCTGACCGGAGAGCTCGGGCAGGTCGTCGAACGCCAGGCACAGCGCCGACTCCGCGATCATCATGGAGGTCTCGGTGTACCCGGGGTCGCCACCGCAGACCCGGGTGACCACCCGGCGACCGCCCGCGAGTGCCACGAAGGTCACGTCGAACGAGGAGCGGGCGCGCCGCGATTCGCTCGGCCCCGCACCGCGGTCGATGCGCTTGAGGATCTGCGACCGGAGGGGGCCGATCTGCGCACCCACGGTCAACGCCCCGACCCCGACCATGCCCGCCGTCGCGGTGACCGGCGAGCCGACCGACGCGTAGTGCGCGTAGGTGAAGTCCGGGCCGTAGCTGTCCAGCGCCGCCGCCGAGCGCAGCACGATCTGCGGGTCGATGGTCGGCAGGGGGACCAGCCACCGGCCGAGCACGCTGTCGTGGTGGGGCTTGCCCGTCACCGACTTGATGCGCCGCCCCTCGACCCTGCCCTCCTTCTTGCGCCGCGCCTTCGCGGTGCGGCCGGCCTCGCGCAGTCTGGCGAACTGGCCGATGGCCGAGTGGAAGGTGCCCCCCGAGAACTGGGCGTCGGCGTGTACCGCTCCGTAGACGGCCACCGGCACGCCCTCGGGGACCTGCTTCATCGTGTAGAAGACACCCAGGTCGTGCGGGATGGAATCGAAACCGCACGCGTGGATGATCCGCGCGCCGGAGGCTACGGCCTCATCGTGGTAGTCGAGGTACATCCGGTCGGCGAACTCGGGCTCGCCGGTCAGGTCCACGTAGTCGGTTCCCGCGGCAGCGCACGCGGCGACCAGCGGCTCCCCGTACTCGAGGTACGGGCCGACCGTGGTGATGACGACCCGGGCCACCCGGGCCATGTCCGCCAGCGACCCCGGATCCTCGGTGTCCGCCACCACGACCCCCGGGGCCGGGACATCCGGCATCTCGGCGGCGAGGCGGGCCACGAGCGCGTCCAACTTGACCCGCGACCGCCCGGCCACCGCCCACGCGCCGCCCTCGGGGAGGTTCCGCAACAGGTAGTCCGCCACCAGACCGCCGGTGAACCCGGTCGCACCATAGAGGACGATGTCGAACGGCCTGTCGGCCTTGTCGGACGCGGACACGGGCTGGTTGCTGGATTCAGTCACCCCACGGTTCTACCGCATCCCACGTGAATCGCGACCGCCGTCGGCAGTCCGAGTCTCCGGAGACCCGAACTGGCCACGCGTCCACTATCACATCCTGGCATCGATCCTCGGCGGAGCGGCGGTGACATGGGATAGTTCTCATATCCCGCATGGCAGGCGGGTCCGCGACGACCAACCGCGCCGCCGCGACGGCGTCCGCCGAGAGTCGGCGGACCGGACGAAAGGAGTCCTTCATGGACCTCACTGGATCTATCGCCGATGCCACCGCACCTCTCAGTAGCGAGTTGTTCGGCAGTGTCGCCGGCGCCACCGGGTCGTCGGCTATCGACACCATCCTCCTCACGATCGTCGCCCTCCCCACCGTCGTCCTCAGTGTCGCCGCCGGTATCGGAGCCGACATCGGCAGCACCCTCGGAATGATGGGCCCGTAGCGCCCCGCCCCAGCACCGCACCGCACCGCACCGCACCGATAGTGGCGGCTCGTCCCGACGGACGAGTCGCCACTCCTTTCGGCCCCTGGGACGACCCCGGACACGGCGAACGGGGGCGCAATCCGCACCCTCCCGAGGAACCCACCGACAACGGTCACGATCGCCCAACCGGCGCCTAAGACCCACGACGTGATGCGGGTCACGCTCTCCTGAAAGTCCGAATCGCACCCGAGCGCCTGTGGAGAATTGTCGGGTGCGCGCGACCACCCGGTTCGCCGCATTTCGCCCCGGCCACATGTGGCGGGGCGACGACTTTCCAGGAGGCCCCATGGACCTCACCGGATCGCTTCTGGACGCAGGAAACTCGGTATTCGACGTTGTCTACGGCAGTGCGGCAGGAGGCACCGGTTCGGCGTTCCTCGACACGCTGATCACGACCCCCGTGTACCTCTACAACTCCCTCTTGATGCTCATCGGCGGCTTCGGCGGCGACCTGGGCAGCACGGGGGTCTTCCCCGTCCCGGCCTGACAGACCGAGCATGGGGCGGGAGTGATTTTTGCCACTGGCGTGACCAATGTTGAACGTGTGCCCAACTAAGGGTGCAGAATCATCTGGCACGCGCGACCACCCGGGTCGCCGGCACTCGCCCCGAGCCTGCTCGGGGCAGCTATCCCAAGGAGAACCCATGGACCTCACCGGTTCGATTGCCAACGCCACCGTCCCGCTCAGCGCCGAGGCCTTCGGCAGCGTCGACGGCATCGGTTCGTCCGCCGTGGACACCATCCTCGAGACCGTGCTCGGGCTTCCCAACCTGCTCCTCGCGATCGTCGCCGGCATCGGTGCCGACGCCGGCAGCACCCTGGGTAACCCGTTCGCGGTCTGATCCGATAGGCGCAAAGGGCCCGCAGGGAGAGATCCCGGCGGGCCCTTCGCTATGGGCGTGGCGCCCGAGTCAGACGGTGACCACCGCGTCGAGGGCCGACAGGAACAGCCCCAGTCCGTCGTCGGAGGGCCCGGTCAGCGGGTCGATCGCGTGCTCGGGATGGGGCATGAGGCCCACCACCCGCCCGTTCTCGGAGCAGATCCCGGCGATGCCGTTGGTCGAGCCGTTTGGGGCGTCGCCCGCGAAGCGGAACACCACGCGACCCTCGCCCTCGAGCTGCTCGATCGTCTCGGCGGTGGCCATGTAGCGGCCCTCGCCGGACTTGAGGGGGATGAGGATCTCCGCCCCCTCCTCGAACCGGTTCGTCCACGCCGTGCCGGTGTTCTCCACGCGCAGCCACTCGTCACGGCACACGAAGTGCATGTCGCGGTTGCGGCCGAGCGCGCCGGGCAACAGTCCGGCCTCGCACAGGATCTGGAAGCCGTTGCAGATGCCCAGCACCGGCATCCCGCCCTTGGCCGCCGAGATGACCTCGCCCATCACCGGGGCCATCGCGGCGATCGCGCCGCAGCGCAGGTAGTCACCGTAGGAGAAGCCACCCGGGACCACCACCGCGTCGACGCCCTTGAGGTCCGCGTCGTCGTGCCACAGCGAGACTGCCTCCGCGCCCGCCCTGGTGACAGCTCGCGAGGCGTCGATGTCGTCCAGCGTGCCGGGGAAGGTGATGACGCCGATCCGTGCGGTCACGAGGCCACCTCGGCGGTGTCCACGCGCACGACCTTCCAGTCCTCAATCACCGTGTTGGCCAGGAGCGACGAGGCGATCTCCTCGAGCTCGGCGTCCGACACGTCGTCGGCCACCTCGAGCTCGAACCGCTTGCCCTGCCGGACGTCGGTGACACCTGCGTGACCGAGACGATCCAGCGCTCGGTGGATGGCCTGGCCCTGCGGATCGAGGATCTCGGCCTTGGGCATGACTTCGACGACGACTCGGGCCACGGTGGAACTCCTCGATCGGTTGAAACGCGGGGCGGACCCGGACCGGCCGGGGCTCGACTGCCGATCCTACCCGGAGTCGCCGGGGCCACCGAACGGCTCACGCCGCGTGACGATGCGCCTCCGCTCAGGCCGCGGGGGCCAGCGCGACCGGTGGCCACTCGTAGCGGCCGGCCCGCGCTCCGTGGTCGCCGGTCACCCTGTCCACCGCGTCCAGCAGCGCGGACCGGGGCGCCCTGCGCGCGAGTTGCTTGGCGGACACGTTGATGCGCACCAGCCCGCCGGCCGCCGCCGTCCGGCCGGCCGCGGTGACGAGGGCGCGGCACCACCAGGCATCGGTGACGAACCCCTCGCCGATCGACAGCGCCCGGCCACGTTCCGTGGTCCCGCGGACCACGTCATGGATGCCGGTGAGCGAGGCACAGACCCGGAAGCCCGCCCCGGGCAACGCCTCGAGGCAGCCCGGGGACACGTTCCACCGCGGCGGGGCGAACAGCCGCGTCCGAAGCCCCATATCGGCCATGATCCGGTCGGCGGCGGCCAGACGGACGGCCGCCTCCGCGGGTCCGATGGAGGCGAACTCGGGCCGGCGCGGCCTGGTCGCGGCCTCGTCGTATCCGCCCAACACGATCGAGTCGCCCTGCTGACGACGGTGACGGAGCCACCCCTGAGTGGACTGGTCATCGGTCATCCGGTACTCGTGGCCCCGCCTCGGCGCGACGAGCAGCGAGACGGGAACGGAGCGGCGCTCGAGCTCGCCGACCAGGTCAACGGCGCCCGCGAGCGTCGAGTCGCGCAGCCCCGAGACCGAGACGATGAGCCGGGGTGTCACGGAGCGCGGTGCGGTGAGGCGCGATGTCATTCGCGCATCGTCGCAGCCGGGGATGACGGTATGACGACGACGAGGTGTACGTCCGATGGCCGGGCCGGGCGGGTCGGGCCGGAACCGGGTCAGACCGGGAGGACGTCCTCGATCGCCCCGGTCAGTTCCGGGGCACCGGGCTCCACCTTGGGGCGGAAGCGGCCCACGACCTCACCCGTCGGCGAGAGCAGGAACTTCTCGAAGTTCCACTGCACGTCACCGGCTTCACCGTCGGCGTCGGCGACCGCGGTCAGTTCTGCGTACAGCGGGTGGCGGTCCGGCCCGTTGACGTCGACCTTGCCCGCCAACGGGAAGGTGATGCCGTACTTCTCGCTGGTGAACTCCTTGATCGAGTCCTCGTCGCCCGGTTCCTGTCCCATGAACTGGTTACACGGGAACCCCAGGACGAAGAACCCGCGATCGCGGTAGTCGTCTGCCAGTTCCTGCAGACCCTCGTACTGCGGGGTGAGCCCGCACTCGCTGGCCACGTTGACCACCAGGACGGCATGTCCCGCATAGTCACCGAGCCGGGCCTGCTCGCCGTCGATGGTGGTGAAGGTGATGTCGTGAAGGCTGCTCATGTGAGCCAGCTTACGCGGTAGTCGGCCTTGACAGATCGTTGTGTTTTTACAACACTGCATTGCATGAGCCCAGTGCGACGGGGAGAAAAGCTCCCCATCTTCAACCGGATTGCCGTGCTGCGGGCCGAGCACCGACTCAGCCGGGCAGCGCTCGCGGAGCGGATCGAGGTCAACCCCCAGACCGTGGGGGCGCTCGAACGGGGCGACCACTACCCCAGCCTGGATCTGGCCTTCCGCATCTGTGCGGTGTTCGACCTTCCGGTCGAGGCCGTCTTCTCCCGGGAGGAGTTACAGCCGATGTCCACCGAGATCTACCGTCGCTCACGAGAGGACACACCATGAACACGGACACCGAGACCACGCGGACCGACGACACCCTGACCGCCGCCGAACGCCGCTACGAGAAGAACGTCGCCCGGCTCGCCACCAGCCTGGGCTCGTGGCGCACCCCGGAACGCCGCCGACTCCTCGTCCGGTTGAACTGGGCGTGCGTCGCGGTCATGGCCGTGATCGCCGTCGCGGGGTTCTTCTGGTTCCCGATCGTGATCGCCTGGCTGCCCATGACCGTGGCGATCTGCACGGTGTGGACGATGCTGCGCACCGTGATCGACGTCAAGGACTCCGCACCGGCGCGCTACCTGGACGAGTTCGAGACGCAGACGCTACTGCGCGCAAGGTCGACCGCGCTGTCGGTGCTCGTCGGGATCTGCTTCGTCATCGGTCTCGTACTGGTCTTCGGCTCCACCATGGAACTGGGCGACGGCCACCGACTCGCCTACGCGATGGGCGGACTGGCAATCCTGGCGGTCTTCGTCGGCGGGATCATCCCCGCCGCCGCGATGGCCGGGACGATGGACCCCGCAGAGGCCGACGACCAGTAATTCCACCCCGGATCCGCTACGCAGTTGCGCCATCCGCTCCCCGATCGCGGGTAGCGGATGGCGCGTCGGAGTAGCGGATTCCGTGGGGGGTGGGACGGGCGGGGGGTGGGACGGGAGGAGGGCGGGACCCTACCCGGCCCCGGCCGTACGGACCGTCCACGCGTACTCGAACGCCGTCTGACGCCACCGCTCGTAGCGCCCGGACACTCCCCCGTGCCCGGCGCTCATCTCGCAGCGGAGCAGCACGGGGCGCTCCGCCGAATCGGCCGAGGTCGACACCGCCCGCAGCTTGGCCACCCACTTGGCCGGCTCGACGTAGAGCACCCGGGTGTCGTTGAGCGAGGTCACGGCGAGGATCGCCGGGTAGTCCTTGGCCTCGATGTTCTCGTACGGCGCGTACGAGGCCATGTAGTCGTAGACCTCCTCGGAGTGCAGCGGATCCCCCCACTCGTCCCACTCGATCACCGTGAGCGGCAGCTCCGGCATGAGGATCGAGGTGAGCGGGTCGACGAACGGCACCACCGCCTGGATGCCGACGAACAGCTCCGGCGCGAGGTTGGCCACCGCGCCCATCAACAGGCCGCCGGCGCTGCCCCCCTCCGCCACCAGGCGGTCAGGCGCGGTCAGGCCACTGTCGACGAGATGGCGGGCGCAGTCGACGAAGTCGGTGAACGTGGCCCTCTTGGTCAGGGTCTTGCCGTGCTCGTACCAGAGCCGCCCCATCTCGCCGCCCCCGCGCACGTGCGCCACCGCGTAGACCATCCCCCGGTCGAGCAGCGAGAGCCTGGCCACCGAGAACGCGGGGTCGATGCTCGTCTCGTAGGAGCCGTAGCCGTACAGCAGGGTCGGAACCTGCTCGCCCGCGTCGATCCTCGAAGCCGTGTCCACCGACATCACCAGGGAGATCGGCACCTGTGTGCCGTCCTCTGCGGTGGCCCAGTCCCGGCGCTGCACGTACCCGGCCGGGTCGTAGCCGCCGAGCACCTCCTGCTCGCGGAGCAGGGTCCGCTCCCCCGTGGCCAACGCCAACGAGTAGACGCGGCCAGGGGTGACGAACGAGCCGAACCCGAACCTCAACACCGGCGCATCCCACTCCGGATTCGACCCCGGGCCGGACGTGAACAGCTCCTCGTCGAACCCCACCGGGGTGAACTCCGAATACGCCACCTCGCCCCCGGTCGATGCCGGGTCCAGGGGCATCAGGGCGAACCGTGGCAGCGCCTCCTCCCGGTACCCCAGCACCAGGACCCGGGCGAACGCGTCGACCCCCTCCACCCGTACGTCGTCGCGGTGCGGCACGAGCGGGTTCAGTTCGCGGAAGTCGGTCTCGACCGGCCCGGCGGGGGCCTCGACCACCGCGAAGTTGGGCGAACCGGCGTTGTGGGTGATGAGGAACCGGTCCTCTCCGCCGACGACCGCGTGCTCGACGTCGTACTCGACGCCCTCCTCACGAGGGCGCACGCACCAGAACTCGCCCGCCGGGTCAGTGGAGTCCAGGCACCACACCTCGGTGGTGATCTTGGACCCCGCGGCGATCTGCAGGTACTTCTCGCTGCGTGTCTCGCCGACCCCGATCCAGTAGGACTCGTCGGGCTCGTGGAACACCTTGTCGTCGTCGTCACGGGTCGTTCCCAGACGGTGACGCCACACCGTGTCGGGACGCCACGCCTCGTCGACCGTCACGTAGAACACGTACCGCCCGTCGCGCGACCAGGTCACACCGGCCGCGATCCCCGAGATCTCCTCGTCAGGTGCCGTGTAGTCGGGGTCCAGGGACCGGAAACGCAGCGTGTAGCGCTCGTCGCCCTCGGTGTCGGTGGCCCAGGCCAGGACGCGGCCGTCGTGGCTGACCGAGAACGCGCCGAGCGCGAAGTACTCGTGCCCCTCGGCCTCGGCGTTGCCGTCCAGCAACAGCTGCTCACCGGGAAGCTCGACGCCGGGCGAGACCTCCGGCGGCACCCACCCGGCCGGGTCGGCGGCGTCCGCCACGTACTCGGGCGGCACGGGCACCCGGCAGTGCCGCGCGTAGGACAGGCCCTCCGAGGTGCGGGAGAAGTACCACCAGCCGCTGGAACGGACGGGAACCGACATGTCGGTCTCCTTGACGCGGGAGCGGATCTCCTCGTAGACCTCGTCCTCGAGCGGCTTCTGACCGGCCGTCATCGCGTCCGTGTACGCGTTCTCCGCCTCCAGGTACGCGCGGGTGGCCGGGGCGTCCTTGTCGCGCAGCCACTCGTAGTCGTCCACGAAGACGCGGCCGTGGTGCTCGCGGCGGTGGGGCCGTCGCTCGGCTCGCGGAGGCGTGGGGACCTGTCGTCCCTCGGTGTCGGTTCCGGCCGTGTCCGGGGCGCTCATGCGGACTCACCGCCGAGCCACTCCGAGAACCGCAGGCCCGAGATCCGCTCGTAGGCCTCGATGTACCGTGCGCGGGTCGCCTCGACCACCTCCGGCGGTAGCGGGGGCGGCGGGGAATCGGAGTCCCGGTCCCAGCCCGAGTCCGGGCCGGTGAGCCAGTCGCGTACGTACTGTTTGTCGAAGCTCGGCTGGACGTGGCCCTGCTGGTAACCCTCCGCCGGCCAGTAGCGCGAGGAGTCCGGGGTGAGCACCTCGTCGGCCAGGATCAGCTCGCCGTCGGACAACCCGAACTCGAACTTGGTGTCCGCCAGCAACACCCCACGGTCGGCCGCCATCTCGGCCGCCCGCGCGTACACCTGCAGCGTGGCGGTCCGCAGCCGGTCGGCCAGCTCGTCGCCGACGATCCCGGAGAGCTGCTCGAACGAGATGTTCTCGTCGTGGTCGCCCACCGCGGCCTTGGTGGCCGGGGTGAAGATCGGCTCCGGCAGCCGGCTGGCCTCGACGAGTCCCCCGGGCAGTTCGATCCCGCACACCGCCTGGGACTCGCGGTACTCGGCCATCCCGGATCCGGTCAGGTAACCGCGGGCCACGCACTCGGCCTGCACCATGTCCAGGCGGCGCACCACCATCGCCCGGCCCAGCACCTCGGCGGGGATCCGTTCGTCGTCGAGCGGCCCGGCCAGGTGGTTCGGTACGTCCAGGGCGTCGAAGAAGTAGGCGCTCATGGCGGTGAGCACCCGTCCCTTGTCGGGGATCGGCGTGCTCAACACGTGGTCGTACGCCGAGATCCGGTCGGTGGCCACCAGGAGCAGCGTCGCGCCGTCGATCTCGTATAACTCGCGGACCTTCCCGGCGGCGAGATGGCGGTATGAGGACAGCTCAGGTCGCATGGACGCCAGCGTAGTCGGAGGGGGTCAGTGCGGCCCACGGTGCCGTCACGCTGCTGTGATGTCGCTCGAAAACAGGACAGACAGGGGAGCGGACGGCGCAGAGAATTGCCTGACCAGATCATCGGCGCAGGACGGCGGCACGCCCAACTGCACCTGACCCCTTGGAGTCGCCTTGACCACCATCTCCCCGCTCGCGCCGACCCGGAAGGGTCGCCTCCTCCTGGCGGCACTGCTGTCCCTGTTCGCTCTCGTCTTCTCGACGATGGCTGTTCCCGCGCCGGCGAATGCCGCCATGACCGTGGATCAGTTCGTGGCAAAACACAATGGTGGGAAGTGGGACTTCGACGGAGCCTACGGAGCCCAGTGCGTCGACCTCATCCAGTTCTACAACCGCGATGTGGTCGGGGCGCCCCGGTTGTCCGGTAATGCCAAGGACCTCTTCGGCAACGCCTCGGGAGACCACTATCACAAGCTCGGGGCCGGAACCGCACCCGTCAAGGGCGACGTCGCGGTGTGGGGAGCCTCGGTCGGCGGTGGCTACGGCCATGCCGGGATCGTCCTGGCCGACCAGGGTGGGAGCGTCCGCATCCTGAGCCAGAACAACCACGCCCCGTACAACGGCACCACCCCGACCGAGATCATCTCGATGAACAAGGCGGGGATCATCGGCTATCTACGTCCGAAGAACCTGACTCCGCCGGCGCCGACAGGGCACGCCCCGATAGGTCACTTCGACTCGGTCGCCGTGGCCGAGCCCGGCCGGATCGCGGTCCGCGGCTGGGCATTCGACAGGGACGACACCGGCCGCTCTCTCGCGGTCCACGTCTACATCGGCGGCCAAGCCGGCGCTCCCGGCGTCGAGGGCCATGAGATCCGGGCCGACAAGAGCCGGCCCGACGTCAACTCGACCCACAAGATCTCGGGAAACCACGGCTTCGACTCGTTCATCAACTCCAGGAAAGTGGGCTCCCAGCAGGTCTGCGCGTACGGCATCGGCGTGGGGAACGGCGGGAACGCACTCATTAGCTGCAAGACGATCTCCATCCCCGACCCCAACCCCGTGGGGAACTTCGAGTCCGCCGCGTCAGCCGTCCCCGGAACGGTCAACGTCAAGGGCTGGTCGTACGACAGGAGTAAGACCAGCGCGGCGCTGGAGATGCACGTCTATGTCGGCGGAGAGGCCGGGAGTGCCAACGTGGAGGTTCACAAGATCAAGGCCGATGTGGCCAGGTCCGACGTGAACAACGCACATGGGATCTCCGGGAACCACGGGTTCGACAGCCGGCTCGCCGTGAAGAAGACCGGAACCCAGAAGGTGTGTGTCTACGCCATCAATACGGGAGTCGGTTGGAACAACACCTCGCTCGGGTGCAAGTCGGTGAGCATCGAGGCCGCCGCGGCGCCCTCGCCCGGTGTGGGCACGGGCTCGCTCGGGAGTTGACTCCCTCTCCCTCTGGACGTGACGCGGGGCGCACCGGACTCCGGTGCGCCCCGCATCGCGAACCCGACGTCAGCCCAGCCGCGCGTCCAGCCACTCCCCGAGCGCCGCGTACGCCTCGTCCGCGCACAGGTCGTTGAACAACTCGTGCAGTCCACCCTCGAACTCCCGGTAGGTGATCTCCGGCCGCGGGTCGTGGTCCGATCCCGCGACCTGGGCGAACCGCCGGGCGCCCTTGGGTGAGGTGATGGAGTCCGCCGACCCGTTGATCACCAGGGTCGGCAGCCGCAGCGCAGTCGAACGTCCCAGGAACTTCTGTCCGCCCGCGAGCAGCGTCCCCGCTGTCAGGGCCGGCACCCCCTTGTGGTGCACGAGCGGGTCCGAGGTGTAGTCCGCCACGTACTCGGGGATGCGGGAGATCTCGTTCGGGTCCAGCTTCTCCACCGGGAGGAACGGGAGGAGTCGGGCGATCACCGGGGCCGCCGCCCGGAGCGGCGCGGGAGTGCCCTCGCCGACGACGAGGCCGGGTGAGGACAGGATCAGGCCCGCCAGGTCCCACGGACGCCGGAGCGCGGACTCCCCCGCGATCAACCCGCCCATCGAGTGCCCCATCAGCAGGCGCGGGAGGGACTCGGTCCCGCCGCCCTCCGGGGAGCGGCACCATTCCAGGACGGCGTCGCGGACGGCCAGGTTGTCCCGGATGTGGGCCTCCGTCGCGACCCTGGCCCGCGGCCCGGGCGCCGTGCCGTGGCCCCGGAGGTCGTAGGTGACCACGTTGACGCCGCGGTCCACCAGGAACCGGACGGTCCGACCGTACCGACCGGAGTGCTCCCCGAAGCCGTGGACCAGGAGTAACAGGGCTCGGGGCTCCTCGGCGTGGTGCAGGGTCGCCTGCAGGCCTGAGGTTCCGGGGACGGGGATGACGGTCTCGCGCATGGGCCGAGACTAGCGCCCGGAGGCCATCCTTCTCCCCCAAAGGTCGCAACCGGGTTTCCTCCTCGGGCATCAAGACCTGGGGACACGCGTGGACCAGCATGGAGTCAGGCCGAGAGATCCGCCCGGAACCCGTCCGGACGCCGGCTGCACAGGAGGTCCCCGTGGTCACCACCCCCCCGGTCCCGACGCCCGCACCCACGTCCGGTCGTCGGAGCGCACGCCGTGCGGCGGTCGCCGCCCTCGGCGCGGTCGTCCTCGCGACGCTCGGCGCGTGCGGGTCGGCGGAACCACCACCCGACCCGGCCCCCTCCCCACCGGCCTCGTCCGAGGGTCTGACCCGCGCCGACGTCGACGCGTGGCTCGACCGGACGATCCCGGCGGCGCTAGAGTCCGGCCGGATCGCGGGGGCGACGGTGTCCGTCGTGCACGACGGCGAGATCCTCACCGCCCGCGGGTTCGGTGAGGCCGACGTCGCCACCGGCACCGCCGTCGACCCGGAGACCACCCTGTTCCGGGTGGGGTCGGTGACCAAGGTGGTGACCGCGACAGCCGTCATGCAGCTCGTCGAACGCGGCGAGGTCGACCTGGACACCGACGTCGAGCAGTACACCGGCCTGGACCTGCCCCACGAGCACCCGGTGACGTTGAGGCACCTGCTGAGCCACACCCCCGGGTACGAGGAGCGCGCCGCCGGGCTCTTCGGTACGCCGGGGGCGGCCGTGGATCTGCGCCGTTCCCTGGCGCAGGACCCACCCGCCCAGGTGTACGAGCCGGGCACCACGCCCGCGTACTCGAACTACGGTTACGCGCTCGCCGGGTACGTCGTCGAGGCCGTGAGCGGCGTGCCGTTCGAGGACTACGTCGACCAGAACATCCTCGCCCCCGCCGGGATGACGTCCTCGTCCTTCGCCCAGCCTCTCCCGGAGAACCTGGCGGCGCACGTCGCCCTGGGGTACCCGACATCGGACGGGGCGGCGATCCCCTTCGAGGTGGTCGGCGTGCCGCCCGCCGGCTCGTTGAGCGCGACGGCCACGGACATGGCCCGGTTCATGCTCGCGCACCTCGGCCACTCCACGGGCACCGGCGCCGAGCTCCTCGGAGACGAGGCCCGTCAGCTCATGCGGGAACCCGCACTGGACGCCGACACCCTGGGCGCCCTGGCCGCCGGTCCGCGGATGGGTCTGGGCTGGTTCGACGAGTCCCGGGGCGGTCGGGCCGTCGTCGGGCACGGCGGCGACACCCTCGCCTTCCACTCCCACGCGCAGTTGTGGCCCGACGACGACACGGGCATCTACGTGTCCTTCAACAGCACCGGCACCGACGCCGCCGCCCTCCTCCTGCGTGAGGACCTTCTCGACGGCTTCGCGGACCGGTACTTCCCCTCCGGCGAGACCGCCCCCGGCACGGTCGACGCCACGACCCGGGCGGCCCACGCTCAGGCCCTGGCCGGCACGTACGAGAGCACGCGCGGGTTCCACACCACCTTCCTCACCATCGCCGGGCCACTCCAGCCGATCGAGGCGGAGGTCGTCGATGGTGACCGGGTGCGGTTCTCGGCCGGCGTGGGGCTGGGCCCCACCGTCTACGAGGAGGTCGAACCGTGGCTGTACCGGGAGGTCGACGGCCACCGTGTCCTCGCGGTGCGAACGGACGCCGACGGCCGGGTGCAGCTCGTCAGCCACGACTCGGCGATGTCGCTGATGCCGTTGAGCACGGCCCGGGCCGTGGCGCTGCCCGCCCTCGCCGGTGGTGTCGTACTGCTGCTGGTGACCGCCCTCGCGTGGCCCGTCGGTGCCCTCTTCCTGTGGGTGCGCACCCGGCGTCGAACCCCGGAAGGTGCTGCCCCGGACGGTGATGTCCCGGATGGTGCCGCTCCGGACAGTGCTGCCCCGGACAGTGACCTCCTGAACGGTGGCCCCGCCCGGCTTCCGCGCACCCTGACCCGGGTCGCCGCGCTGTCAGCGGTGCTGGGGCTCCTCACCTGGGTGTACGTCTTCGTCGCCGTACTGGGGATGGGACCGGTGCCGGAGGCGGTGATCCGGGTGGCGCAGGTGCTCACCGCCCTCGGCATGCTCGGGTTCCCGGGCGCGGTGTGGCGGTTGACGGCCGAGGTCCGCACCCGGTCGGGCTGGTTCCGGATGAGTACCGCAGCCGTGGTGCTGCTGGGGTTCGCCGCCTTCTCGTTCGGCGCGTACGAGTTCCTGCTCGTGTCCCCTGACATCAGCTACTGACGGCCCGGTACGACAGGATGTCCGTCATGCGCACCGACCAGCTCACAGCCCCCGGGGCCTGGTGGGATGCTCGCCTGACCCGCCTGGGGGTACGCGGTCCGTTGGCCCGTGACGCGCTGCTCGCCGTGGCGGTCGCCGTCGTCATGGCCGTGGCCGTCCTGACCGCCATGCGGCACGCCCCGGCCGACCTCGCCCCCCGCGAGGGGACGGTGACGTGGTTCGTCGTGATCGTCGTGGTCCAGTCCCTGGCCCTAGTCCTGCGCCGGGTGCGGGTGGGGCTCTGCGTGGTGGTGACGATCGCGACGCAGGTCGCCCTGGTGGCGCTCGACCCCGAGGTCTCGGTGCGGAGCGTCGCGGGGGTCGTCCTCGCGGTGACCATCGGGACGCTGTTCCCGGCCGGGCGGGCGGTGCGGATGGCCGGTGCAGCGGCCGCGATCGAGTCCGTGGCGATCGCGGTCGTCTCCCTCACCCGGGGTTCGGCGGTCGGGACGGCGGTCGAGCACGTGGCCTCCGCGGTGGTGGTGTGGATGGCATCGGTGCTGCTCGGGGTGTATCTCGCCACCCGGCGTGACCACCTGCGGCTCGTGCAGGAGCGCGCCGACCAGCTCGAACGCGACCGGGACACCCGGGCACGCACGGCCGTCGCGGAGGAGCGGGCACACCTGGCCCGCGAGCTGCACGACGTCGCCGCCCACCACCTGTCGGGGATGGTCGTCCAGGCTGCGGCAGTGGAACGGCTCGTGACCCGCGACCCGGACGCCGCGCGGGCCGGCGCCGTGTGGCTGCGGGACCAGGGCCGCGAGACCCTCGACAACCTGCGGCAGATGGTCGGACTACTGCGCGAGGATTCCGCGGAGGCCGGGGACCACGACGGTCTGGCGCCCGTACCGGGGGTCGCGGCTCTCGACCACCTGACCCGCACGGCCCGTGCTCTCGGTGATCACGTGACCCTCGAGTACGTCGGCGACCCGGTTCCCCTGCCGACCCTCGCCGACGTGTCGGTGTTCCGGGTGGCGCAGCAGGCCGTGACGAACGCCCGGCAGCACGCCGGCGGGGCGGACGTGACGGTGCGGGTCACCTACGAGGCCGACGGGGTGATGCTCGAGGTGCACAACGGCCCGGCCCCCGAGGGGTCGGCACCGACCCGTGGGCCACACGGCGGGACCGGCCTGGTGGTCATGCGGGAGCGCGCCGCACTCGTCGGGGGGACCCTCGACGCGGGCGGGACCGACGACGGCGGGTGGCGGGTGCGGCTGCGGATCCCCGTGGCCGGCGATGACGGGGGGCGCGGATGATCCGGGTGGCACTGGTCGACGACCAGGCCGTGGTGCGGGCCGGGTTCCGGGTGCTGCTGGAGGAGGCCGCGGACCTCGACGTGGTCGGGGAGGCTGCCAGCGGTCCCGAGGCCGTCACCATGGTGCGCCGCACCCGGCCCGACGTCGTGTGCATGGACGTACGGATGCCCGGCGGCGACGGACTGACCGCGACCCGGCGGATCGTCGCCGAACGCGACGGTGACCTGCCCGCCGTGCTCGTCGTGACGACCGCACGCCATCCGCCGCCTCGCCCGCGGCGAGGGGATGGTCGACCAGGCCGTGACCCGCCGCGTCATCGCCGAGTTCGCCCGCCGGCGACCGGCCCCGGACCCCGTGGAGGCCGCCGGCCCCCTCACCCCCCGCGAACGCGACATCGTCCGGCTCCTCGCCGAAGGCATGTCCAACGCCGAGATCGCCGCCACCCTCCACGTCGAACCGTCGACAGTGAAGTCCCACCTGGGGCGCGCCATGACCAAGCTCGGGACCAGGGACCGGCTGCAGACCGTGGTGTGGGCCTACCGGACGGGGGTCGCGGGCGGCCGGTGAGCGGCCGGCTGAACACGGCCGAACCGCGCCGCCGGCACCACCTGGTCACGGCGGTGACGACACGCTCTAGAGGATCGAACCCGGGGTGTAGCCGGCGGCCTCCGGGTGGCGGTCCACCAGCGTCTCGACCCGCGCGACCACCACGTCGACCTGGTCCCCCGCCGCACCGACGAACGCCGCGCGGTCGGCCAGGGCCTCGTCGAGCGCGGCGCGGTCCAGCGGCAACCGGTCGTCCGCCGCCAACCGGTCCAGCAGGTCGGGCTCGCGGCCCTCCTCCCGCATCGCCAGCGCCACCGCGACCGCGTTCTCCTTGATCGCCTCGTGCGCGACCTCGCGGCCGACCCCTGCGCGCACGGCGGCCATGAGGACCTTGGTGGTGGCCAGGAACGGCAGGTAGCGCTGCAGCTCCTTCTCGATCACCGCGGGGTAGGCGCCGAACTCGTCGAGGACGGTCAGGAAGGTCTCGAACATCCCGTCCAGTGCGAAGAACGCGTCCGGTAGCGCGACGCGGCGCACCACCGAGCAGAACACGTCGCCCTCGTTCCACTGCGCGCCGGCCAGCTCGGCCGCCATGGAGCCGTAACCGCGCAGCACCACCTGGAGTCCGTTGACCCGCTCACAGGAGCGGGTGTTCATCTTGTGCGGCATCGCCGACGAACCGACCTGCCCGGGCTGGAACCCCTCGGTCACCAGCTCGTGCCCGGCCATCAACCGGATGGTGTGGGCCATCGAGGACGGGCCGGCGCCCAACTGGACCAGCGCGGAGACGACCTCGTGGTCCAGCGATCGCGGGTACACCTGACCGACCGAGTCGAGAGTCCGGGAGAAACCCAGGTGCCCGGCGATCCGGCTCTCGAGCTCCGCCAACTTCCCGGCGTCGCCCCCGAGGAGGTCCAGCATGTCCTGCGCGGTGCCCATCGGGCCCTTGATACCGCGCAGGGGATACCGCTCCAGCAGCGACTCCACCCGCTCGAGCGCCAACAGCAGCTCGTCGGCGGCCGAGGCGAAGCGCTTGCCCAACGTGGTGGCCTGCGCGGCGACGTTGTGGCTGCGGCCGGCCATGACCTGGTCGCGCTGTGCCACCGCGTGCTCTGCCAACCGGCGGGCCGCCGCGACTCCGCGATCTCGGATCAGCTCGAGGGAGCGGACCACCTGGAGCTGCTCGACGTTCTCGGTGAGGTCCCGGCTCGTCATGCCCTTGTGGATGTGCTCGTGCCCGGCGAGGTCGTTGAACTCCTCGATCCGCGCCTTGACGTCGTGTCGGGTCACCCGC
>JBKBUP010000209.1:0-4462 GCA_046289795.1 Dietzia sp.
AGGCGGGCGGCGCTACCCGCGGCCGTCGCCGGACCGTGCCCCGTGGCCGGCGGCTTCCACCTCGTCCTGGCCGATCCTCCGTACGACAGGTCCGGGGAGCTCGACGCCCCCGTCCTGCGGGCGTTGTCCGCAGGGGGCTGGCTGGCCGGGGATGCACTGGTGGTGTGGGAGAGGTCCAAGCGGGACCCGGCGGTGCGATGGCCCGACGGGTACGAGGTGGAGTTCGAGCGGACCTACGGGGAGACCGCCGTCGAGATCGCGCGCCCGGTTGATACGGTCGGCCGATGACCACCGTCGTGTGCCCAGGCTCCTTCGACCCGGTGACCCTCGGTCACCTCGACATCATCCGTCGCGCCGCGGAGCTGTTCGACGACGTGATCGTGTGCGTGGTGGCCAACCCCAACAAGCAGGGGACGTTCACGATCGACGAGCGCAAGGCGATGATCGAGGAGGTCTGCGCCGGCGTCCCCGGGGTGCGCGTGGACAGTTTCTACGGACTGCTCGTGGACTACTGCCGGGACCGGGGGGCCACCGCGGTGATCAAGGGCCTGCGTGACTCGACCGACTACGACTACGAGCTACCGATGGCCCACATGAACAGGTCGATCGCGGGTGTGGACACCGTGTTCCTGCCCACCCGGGCGGATCTGGCCTTCGTGTCCTCGTCGCTGTGCCGCGAGGTCACGCGCCTCGGCGGCGACGTCTCCCATCTCCTGCCCGATCCCGTCGCGCGGGCACTCAGGGACAGGCTGGGCTGACCCCGGGGAGGTGCGCAGCAGCGGGCCGGGAGGCCGGACCGCCGGACACACCGCCGCCGCACCGGCACCGGGGACCCGCTTGCGGGCACACTGGTGTGGCAAGAGTGACGATCCGGTGAAGGGACGAGCGTGTACCGAGTGTTCCAGGCCCTCGACGAGCTGAACGCGATGATCGAGGACGCCCGCAGTCTGCCCATGACCGCGAACTGCGTGGTGCCCAGGCACGAGTCCCTGCTGTTGCTCGACGACATCCGCGACTCCTTCCCCGGTGAGCTCGATGACGCCCAGGACGTGTTGGACCAGCGCGACAGTGTGCTGGCGGAAGCCGACACCACCGCACGGGACACGGTGGCCGCCGCGGACGCCGAAGCGGACCGCACGCTGCGCGAGGCCCGCGCGGACGCGGACGCGATGCTCGCCGACGCGAAGGCGCGCGCCGACCGGATGGTCGCAGAGGCCACGGCGCACGCCGACGGACTGGTGGGCGACGCCCGCGCGGAATCCGCGGAGTTGCTCGACCGGTCCCGCCGCGAGGCCGAGTCGACCACCGTCCGCGCCCGCGCCGAGTCCGATCGGCTGGTGGAGCAGGCCAACATCATCTACGACCGCACGATCACCGAGGCCCGCCAGGAGCAGCAGCGCATGCTGTCGGAGTCCGAGGTCGTCCGGATCGCCGACGAGGAGGCCAGCCGGATCCGGGACGCCGCCCACGCCGAGAGCGATCGTCGGCGGGAGGAGTGCGACGCCTACATCGACGACAAGATGGCGCGGTTCGAGGAGTTCCTCGGTTCCACCATCCGGACCGTGTCCCGCGGTCGCGAGGAGCTCCACGGCGTCACTCCGGCCGGACGACGTGAGGCACATGGCCGTCGGGGCACCCGCGAGGGCGAGCACTACGGCGACGGGTACGGGGACTACTGATCGCGACGGGTAGTCTGCTGGGCGTGTCCACCACCTCCCGCAAGCGTCGCCAAGGCCGTCCGGCCGCCGATTCCCTCGTCCTCGACACCCGCAGCATCGCCCGGTCCCCGGGTGCGATGACGCAGGTCCAGCGCGCCGCGGTGCTGCCGTCGGATATCGGGGTCGAGCTGATGCGGATCCCCGGGGGTTCCGATGTCGAGCTCGACCTGGCACTGACCTTCGTCGACGAGGGGGTGCTGGTCACCGGGACCGTCTCCGGGCGGGCCGCGGTGGAGTGTGCGAGGTGCCTCGGTGAGTTCACCGCCGACGTCGAGGTCACTCTCACGGAGATGTACGCCGTCGAGGGCACCGCGGCAGCGGACGGGGCGGAGCAGGACGAGGTGCGGCTCCTCGACGGCGACCTGCTGGACCTGGAGCCCGCTCTGGTCGACGCCTTCGGTCTCGAGTTCCCGATGTCCCCCTCGTGTACGGACTACGGTCACAGCGACTGCGTCAACCCCGACACCCCTGCGCCGGACGGGGTCTCCGGCAGTACCGAGGGACGCATCGATCCGCGCTGGGCCGGACTGGTGGAGAAGTTCGGAGACCCCGCGACTGACGAGGGGGCCGAGTGACGGACCCCTCCCCGGAGCTCGGCGTGGTCCTGGGTGTGGAGCTCCCCGCGGAGCTGGCCGCGCAGGCGCTGACCCACCGGTCGTACGCCTACGAGCACGGGGGTCTCCCGCACAACGAGCGGCTGGAGTTCCTCGGAGACGCCGTCCTGGAACTGGTCGTCACCGAGCACCTCTACGCCGCGTACCCGGACCGGCCGGAGGGCGACCTCGCGAAGATCCGTGCGAGCCTGGTCAACACCTATGTCCTGGCCGACATCGCCCGGGAGCTGGGCCCCGACGGGCTCGGTGCGCTCCTGAGGCTCGGCAGAGGAGAGGAACTCACCGGCGGGCGGGACAAGCACTCGATCCTGGCGGACACCCTCGAGGCGGTGTTCGGCGCCGTGTACCTGACCCACGGCCTGGAGGTGGCGCGGGGGATCGTCGAGGGGATCATCGGTGAGCGTCTCCGGGTGGTGCCCACCCTGGGTGCGGCGCTGGACTGGAAGACCAGCCTCCAGGAGAAGTGTTCGGCGCTCGGCCGCCCGAAGGCCCGGTACGAGATCACCTCCAGCGGACCCGACCACGACAAGACGTTCTCCGCGGTGGCCCTCGTCGGTGACCGGCCACTGGGGGAGGGCGTCGGTCGGACCAAGAAGGAGGCCGAGCAGAAGGCCGCCGAGCAGGCGTGGGCCGCCCTGGACCGGACCGCGGACTGACATGCCGGAGCTACCCGAGGTCGAGGTGGTTCGACGCGGCCTCGAGTCCCACGTGGTGGGACGTCAGATCCTCGACGTCGAGGTCACCGGAGCCCGGACGGCCCGCCGTCAGCTCGGCGGCCCGGCGGAGATCGTCGCCCGGTTACGCGGCCGGGTGGTGAGCGGGGCCCGGCGGCGCGGCAAATATCTGTGGTTGACCCTGGACGGTGAGCACACGGTGGGCGCCGACTGTCTCCTGGTCCATCTCGGGATGAGCGGCCAGATGCTGGTCACGACCACCGACGCGCCGTCGGTACGACACCTGCACGCTCGGGCCCTGCTCGACGACGGCAGGGAGTTGCGGTTCGTGGACCAGAGGACGTTCGGTGGGTGGACCGTCGTCCCGCTGGCCGAGGCCGCCGACGGAACCCGTGTGCTCCTGCCCGCGCCGGCCGCCCACGTGGCCGCCGACCCGTTCGAGCCGGGATTCGACGAGTTGGGCACGGCGCGGACGATCCGCCGCCGGGACACCGAGATCAAACGACTCCTGCTGGACCAGACCGTGGTGTCCGGCATCGGCAATATCTACGCTGACGAGGCGCTGTGGCGTTCCGGTGTCCACGGCCGCCGGCGCGCGGGTGCGTTGACGCTGGCCACCGTCCGCGGGCTGCTCGGTCATGCGCGCGAGGTGATGTCCGACGCGCTGGAGGCCGGGGGCACGTCGTTCGACGCGCTGTATGTCAACGTCAACGGCGCCTCGGGATACTTCGACAGGTCTCTCGACGTCTACGGGCGGGCCGGGCAGCCGTGTGCGAGATGCGGGGCGGCGGTGGTCCGCGAGGACTTCATGAACCGGGGCTCCCACTTCTGCCCCGGCTGCCAGGCGGCGCCCCGCCGTGGTGGGGCACGTCGGAGTCGCTCCGTACGATGACCAGCATGACGATGACCGGTAGGGACGACACCTCACAGAATTCGACGGCCGCCACCGAGTTGTGGGTCGAGCGGGCCGGGACCCGCCGGTACGTGGGGCACTCGACGCGGGGCGCGAGGGTCGAGATCGGGTCGGCGGGCGTCGAGGGCGTGTTCACCCCGGGCGAACTGCTCAAGATCGCCCTCGCATCGTGCACCGCGATGGCCTCCGACTTCACCGTCTCCCGCAGGCTCGGCGAGGGCTACGAGGCGACCGTGCGGGTCTCCGGGGCCCCTGACCGCGAGGCCGAGCGGTATCCACGGCTGGAGGAGACCTACGAGCTGGACCTGTCAGGGCTCGAGCCGGCCATGCGGGATCGGTTGCTGGACATGATCCGTCGCTCGGTGGACTCCGCGTGCACGGTCGGTCGGACCCTTGATTCGGGGTCCGAGGTGGAACTCGGGTTCGAGATCCGATGACGGGGCAGCGCGCGGCCGGGCAAGACCCGGAAGGGGCCGGACCGGACCAGGTCCGGCTGGTGGCCTGGGTCCACGGGCACGTGCAGGGTGTGGGCTTCCGGTGGTG
>JBKBUP010000210.1:0-4456 GCA_046289795.1 Dietzia sp.
CACGGCGTCGGGCCTGATGACCTCAGCAACAGTACGCGGCCGAGGGGCCTCGTCGTTGCGCGGGGCCCGGCGTGGCACCCCGCCTGAACTGCGGATTGACATGTGAGGTGAGGAGAAGACTAACGCTGGCCGCGCATTACCGCGAACCGAACCGCCCGAAAAGGGGCCAGTGGGCCACGGGGTCGGGCCCCGCGACGTGGCCCCTGTGACTCCAGCCGTCCGCTGGGGCGACTGACCGCTCAGGCGGCCCCCGTGAACCGGTAGGTCTCGGCCAGGTCGCGTACCACCGCGCGCATCGCGTCGACGTCCGGACCAGCCCGCAACACGTGCCGGGACACGTTGACGAGCGTGTGCGGTAGCGCGGGGCCGGCGATCCGCCGGACGTCCGCGAGCGTCCCGCCCTGCTCCCCCACCCCCGGCATGAGTACCGGACCGGAGAGCGCGTCGAGTCGTGGGGGGTCGGCGACGGTCGCGCCGACGACGACACCGAAGGAACCAGGTGTGCCGGACGCTGACGCGGCGTTCCGGCGGCCCACCTCGTCCACGACCGACTGGGCGACCGTTCCGTCGGGCCCGGTGGCCCCCTGGAGTCCCCCCGCCTCCGGGTTGGAGGTGCGGGCCAACACGAACAATCCGCGGCCGTTCGCCGACGCGGTGTCGAAGGCCGCCTCCAACGACCCCACCCCGAGGTACGGCGACACCGTCAGGGCGTCGCAGGACAGGGGGGACTCAGCCCCCAACCACGCGCGGGCGTACCCGGCCATGGTGGAACCGATGTCCCCACGCTTGGCGTCCGCGACCGACAGGGCGCCCGACTCGGTGATCGACCCCAGGACCTCCTCGAGGACCGCGAACCCCGCGGAGCCGTGCTCCTCGAAGAACGCCACCTGGGGTTTGACCGCCGGTACGAGGTCCCCGAACGCCTCCAGGGACCGGCGGGAGAACTCGCGGACCCCCGCCGCGTCCACCCCCAGCCCCCAGGCCTCGAGGAGAGCCGGGTGGGGATCTATCCCCACGCAGAGGTTCCCGCGTGCGGCGACGGCGGAGTGGAGCCGCGCGCCGAAGGGGGCTCGGGGCGTGCCCTCGGTCATCGGACGGCGAACCCGCTGTGCAACTCCTGGAGGGGGCTCACGGTGACGTCGCCGCGACGTATCGCCTCGATGCCGTGCACCGCCGCCGTCGCGCCCTGCACGGTGGTGATGCACGGGACCCGCCGGGTGATCGCGGCCGAACGGATCTCGTGTCCGTCGGCCCGGGTCCCCCCGGTGGAGGACGCGATGTTCAGGATCAGATCGACCTCGTCGGCGTTGATCCGGTCGACGATCGTCTGGACCGGATCGCCGTGCTCGTCGACCGGCCCCCCTCCGGCCTCGGTCAACTTCGCCACGGTCTCACACGCGATCCCGTAGCGCCGGAGCATGAGCGCGGTGCCCTCGGTGGCCAGAACCGTGAACCCGAGTGCGGCGAGGCGTTGTGCCGGGAACACCATCGAGCGCTTGTCCCGGTTCGCGACGGAGACGAACACGGTGCCTGAGGTCGGCAGGACACCCTCTGCCGCGAGCTGGCCCTTGGCAAAGGCGACGGCGAAGTTGGGACCGATGCCCATGACCTCGCCGGTCGACTTCATCTCCGGGCTCAGCAGCGAGTCGACCGGGTTGCCCTCGGGGGTGCGGAAGCGGTTGAACGGGAGGACCGCCTCCTTGACGGCGACGGGCGCGTCCGCCGGGAGTGATCCGCCGTCCCGGTCCGACGGGAGGAGTCCCTCGGCCTTCAGCTCGGCGATCGTCTCGCCCATCATGATGCGGGCACACGCCTTGGCGAGGTGCACGCCGGTCGCCTTGGAGACGAAAGGCACGGTGCGACTGGCTCGGGGGTTCGCCTCGAGTACGTACAGGACGTCGTCCTTGATCGCGTACTGGACGTTCATCAGTCCCTTGACGCCGATACCGAACGCCAGTGCCTCACTGGAACGGCGTACTCGGTCGATGTCGTCCTGACCCAGGGTGATGGGCGGGAGCGCGCACGCGGAGTCCCCGGAGTGGATGCCGGCCTCCTCGATGTGCTCCATGACGCCACCCAGGTAGACCTCGGTGCCGTCACACAACACGTCGACGTCGATCTCGACCGCGTCATCGAGGAAACGGTCGACCAGGACCGGACGGTCCGGGCTGATCTCGGTCGCACGCTCGATGTACGAGCGCAGCGACGACTCGTCGTAGACGATCTCCATGCCCCGCCCGCCGAGCACATAAGAGGGTCGGACGAGCACGGGGTAGCCGATGCGCGCGGCGATCTCCGTGGCCTCCTCGGCGTTGATCGCGGTACCGAACGCCGGCGCGGGAAGCCCGGCCTTGACCAGAACCTCGCCGAACTCCCGGCGGTCCTCGGCGAGGTCGATGGCCGAGGGGCTGGTGCCCACGATGGGGACACCGGCCTCCTCCAACTGCGCGGCCAGGCCGAGCGGGGTCTGCCCGCCCAGCTGGACCAGGACGCCCGCGACGGTCCCCGACTCGGACTCGGCGTGGAAGACCTCCATGACGTCCTCGAACGTCAGCGGCTCGAAGTACAGGCGGTCGGCCGTGTCGTAGTCGGTCGAGACCGTCTCCGGGTTGCAGTTGACCATGACGGTCTCGTACCCGGCCTCGGACAACGTGAGCGCGGCGTGGACACACGAGTAGTCGAACTCGATGCCCTGACCGATCCGGTTGGGTCCGGAGCCCAGGATGATGACCTTCTCGCGCTCGGTCTGGGCGGCGACCTCGGACTCGGCCGCAGGATCGAGCTCGTAGGTCGAGTAGTGGTACGGCGTCTTGGCCTCGAACTCGGCGGCGCAGGTGTCGACCGTCTTGTACACGGGACGCACACCGAGCCGGTGGCGGAGGCGCTGGACCCCTTCGGCGCCGGCGAACTCGGGCCGCAGGGCCGCGATCTGGGCGTCGGACAGGCCGTTGTGCTTGGCGATGCGCAGCAGTGCCTCGTCGACCACCGGTGCGTCGACGATCTCCTGGCGGAGTTCCACCAGCGCGGCGACCTCGTCGACGAACCACGGGTCGATCCCCGAGGCCTCGTGGACCTGCTCGACGGTCGCGCCGAGGCGCAGGGCGAGCTCGACGTCGTACATCCGGCCCTCGGTCGGGCGCACGAGGTCCGCGAGGACGGCGTCGACGTCGGTCGACCGACCGGGCGCGATCGTCTCGTCGGGCAGCGTCCAGAAGCCGGCGGCCTTGGTCTCCAGCGAGCGCATCACCTTGCCCAGTGCCTCGCGGTAGTTGCGGCCCAGGCTCATCGCCTCGCCCACCGACTTCATGGTGGTGGTGAGGGTGTCGTCGGCGCCCGGGAACTTCTCGAACGCGAAACGCGGGGCCTTGACCACTACGTAGTCCAGGGTCGGTTCGAAGCACGCCGGGGTCTCACCGGTGATGTCGTTGGTGATCTCGTCGAGCGAGTACCCGATGGCGAGTCGGGCGGCGATCTTGGCGATCGGGAACCCGGTCGCCTTGGACGCCAGTGCCGAGGACCGCGAGACCCGCGGGTTCATCTCGATCACCACGAGGCGACCGTCCACGGGGTTGATGGCGAACTGGATGTTGCACCCACCGGTATCGACGCCGACCTCGCGGATGATCGCGATACCGAGGTCGCGCATGTCCTGGTACTCGCGATCGGTCAGGGTCAGAGAGGGCGCGACGGTGACCGAGTCCCCGGTGTGGACACCGAGCGCGTCGACGTTCTCGATCGAACACACCACGACGACGTTGTCCTTGTTGTCGCGCATGAGCTCGAGCTCGAACTCCTTCCACCCGAGGATCGACTCCTCGATGAGGACGTTCGCGGTGGGCGAGGCGGACAGACCGCCGCCGGCGATCCGCTCGAGGTCCTCGGTGGTGTAGGCCAGGCCGGAGCCGAGCCCGCCCATGGTGAACGACGGCCGGACCACGACGGGCAGCCCCAGCTCGGCGACGGTCGCGTGGACCTCCTCCATGGTGTGACACACGGCGCTGCGGGCCGAGTCACCGCCCACGCTCGCGACGATGTCCTTGAAGGTCTGGCGGTCCTCACCCCGGTTGATCGCGGGGATGTCGGCTCCGATCAACTCCACGCCGTGCTTGGCCAGGATTCCCTGCGCATCGAGTTGTATGGCGGCGTTGAGCGCCGTCTGACCCCCGAGGGTGGCGAGGACGGCGTCGACCGGGTGCCCGTCCGCAGCCTCCTTGGCGAAGATCATGTCGATGTACTCGGGCGTGATCGGCTCGATGTAGGTGCTGTCGGCGAACTCCGGGTCGGTCATGATCGTGGCCGGGTTGGAGTTGACCAGCGTCACGCGGAGCCCCTCGGCGCGGAGCACCCGGCACGCCTGGGTGCCGGAGTAGTCGAACTCGCAGGCCTGGCCGATGACGATCGGTCCGGAACCGATCACGAGGACGTGGTTGATGTCTGTGCGGCGGGGCATCAGTTC
>JBKBUP010000211.1:0-4454 GCA_046289795.1 Dietzia sp.
CTCCTCGGCCTTGCGCGCGACGTTGCGGGGGTCACGACTGTAGGCCTCACGGGTGAAGGGGTCGTGGACGAAGCAGCTGATGTTCAGCGTCTTGGCCTTGCGGAACTGGTCGAGGCGCGCGGTCGACACGTCCGGCAGCAGCATCATGTCGGACTCGTGGATCGACTGGAACCCCCGGATGGACGAGCCGTCGAACGCCAGGCCGTCCTCCATCATGTCCTCGTCGAAAGCGGCGGCAGCGATCGTGAAGTGCTGCTCGGCACCGGGCAGGTCGGTGAACCTGATGTCGACGTACTCGACGCCCTCGTCCTTGATGAACTTGATGACCTCGTCCGGAGTGGAGAATGCCACGATGTCGCTCCTCGTCTCTCTGTGCGACGGGCGACCGGTGCCGCCCGTCGTGCGGTGACCTCACGATATGGGTGAGGTGTTGCCCGGCCGTCAACCGAATGTTTCGGCGGTGTTACGCAACAGGCCGGGTGCGTCCCTCCCAATGGGGTCAGCCTAGTCAACCACTGTGGGGGAACGTCGACACGGGGATCAGCCCGGCCCCGGTTACCCTGGGAACCATGCGTGAACTTGCAGGATCATGGCTGTCCGGCCCGACCTCGTCCGGGAACGAGCCGGAACAGGACTTCAAGGGTGAGCGGCTCGGGCTGCCCGAGTACGGCGAGGGTTCCCTCGCGCCGCTGGGGGTCCGCATCGGTGCACTACTGGTCGACTGGTTCCTGGCCTACGGGTTCGTCGGGCTGGTCGTCACACTGGGTGGACCGGGCCTGCTCGGTGGTGAGACGTTCTCCGCGGTCGCCAGTTGGGCGACGCCGTTGCTCTGGGGCGTGACCGGCGTGGTGTGTGTCTGGCTCTTCGCCCAGACGCCGGGCCAGGCGCTCTTCGGAATCGGAACCGCCCGGATCGACGCCGAGGAACGGGTCGGTGTCCTGCGGTCCATCGTCCGGGTCGTCTTCGTGTTCTTCCTGCTGCCGCCCCTCGTCCAGGACGAGGACGGTCGCGGTCTGCACGACCGGGCCACCGGTACGGCCCTGATCCGGACGCGCTGATCCGGACGCGCTGATCCCAGCCCACTGAGCAAAGTCGCAGGCCCGCCGGTGTGACCGGCGGGCCTGCGCGTTCGACCCCTGGCGGGATCAGCCGTTCGAACCCTGACGGGATCAGCCGCGACGGCGGGCGCTTCGCTGCATGTTGCGGACCTTCGCGCCCTGGGGGAGCGGCCCCTTGGGCATCTGGTTCTGGATCCCGGTCTTGGTGCCCAGAGCACGGAGCCGGGTGTCCAGGGCGTCGACCTTCGCGCGGTTGATGTTCATCGGGTAGCGCGTCAGTCGACGGTTGAGCTTGCGCAGCGGGACCTGCTCGGGGGTCGTGTCCTCCTCGTCGCCGACGATCAACTCGTAGATCGGCGTGTCACCGACGACCCGGGCGACCTTCTTCTTCTCCTGCAGCATGAGCGGCTTGAGCCGGTGGGGCTGTCCCTCGCCCACGAGCACGATCCCGCAGCGACCGACCACGCGGTGCACGGCGTCGAAGCTGGTGGTCGCGGCCACGGCCTGGTTGACGCGCCAGCCCGACCGGAGTTGGTCCAGCGCCCACGCCGCTGCGCCGGGCTGGCCCTCGGCTTTGGCGAACACGGTGTTCTGGACCCGTCGGGAGAAGATCACCATCGCCACCATGAGACCGGTGAGCACGCCCAGCGGGAGCATCCACCACTCCCCGCCCCACAGCGAGCCCAGGAAGAAGAACGCGACTATGGAGAGGACCAACGCGCCGATCATCAGGGGCCACAGGAGTTTGTCCTGCTTGGACTGGATCTTCAGCGCCTCCCACATCTGGCCGCGCTGTGCCTTGCCCGCCTGCCGCCGTGCAGCCCGAGCCGCCTTCTTGTCCGCCTTGCTGACCTCGCTCTTCGCCATACCGTTCAGGATACGTGGCGGGCACCACTGTTCGGGAACCGCGGTTCTCCGCAGGGGTGCACCGGGTGGGAGAACTCGATCAGACGCGGACGCGCGGCGGCTCAGGCCCGGGCGCGCGCCAGCACGTTGGAAGCCTCCTGGGAGGCGGGGCCCCCGGAGTTCAACTGCCCGAGGTGCTCCGGTACCTCCTGGCCGCGGTGCTCGAGCGCCTGGACGTAGAGGCGTCCGGCCCGGTACGAGGACCGGACCAGCGGGCCGGCCATGACCCCGGCGAAGCCGATCTCGCGGGCCTGGTCGGACAGGTCCACGAACTCCTCGGGCTTGACCCAGCGATCGATGGGATGGTGCAGCGGGCTGGGCCGGAGGTACTGCGTGATGGTGAGGATGTCGCAGCCCGCGGAATGCAGGTCGCGCATCGCGTCGACGATCTCGTCGGTGGTCTCGCCCATCCCCAGGATGAGATTGGACTTGGTGACCAGCCCGAAGTCGCGGGCGGCCCGGATCACCTCGAGGGAACGGTCGAAACGGAACGCCGGCCGGATGCGCTTGAAGATCCGCGGGACCGTCTCCAGGTTGTGCGCGAGGACCTCGGGGCGCGACTCGAAGACCTCCGCGAGCTGATCCGGGTCACCGTTGAAGTCGGGGATCAGGTTCTCCACCCCGGTGTTGGGGTTGAGCTCGTGGATCTTGCGGACGGTCTCCGCGTACAGCCACGCACCGCCGTCCGGCAGGTCGTCACGGGCGACCCCGGTGATGGTCGAATAGCGCAGACCCATCTCGCGTACCGATTCCGCCACCCGCCGCGGCTCGTCGCGATCGAGAGCACTCGGCTTGCCCGTGTCGATCTGGCAGAAGTCGCACCGGCGGGTGCACTGCTCCCCGCCGATGAGGAAGGTGGCCTCGCGGTCTTCCCAACACTCGTAGATGTTGGGGCATCCGGCCTCCTCGCACACCGTGTGCAGGCCACCGGTCTTGACGAGGCTCTTGAGTTCCTTGTACTCGGGACCCATGGTGGCCCGGGTCCGGATCCACGACGGCTTCCGCTCGATCGGCGTCTCGGCGTTGCGGGCCTCGATGCGGAGCAGCTTGCGGCCTTCAGGAGTCACAGTCACGGCCGCCAGCCTACGCTCGAATCACACCACGGGTAGACGGCCGTCGAGGGCCTCCACCATGTCGGAGGTGACCTGGTCCAGGACTTCCGACACCGGCACATCCCGGCCGAGTTCGGCCGAGAGGGAGGTGACCCCGGCGTCGACTATCCCGCAGGGGACGATCCGGGAGTACGCCTCGAGATCGCAGTCGCAGTTGAGGGCGAAACCGTGCATCGTCACGCCGCGCTGGACGCGGATCCCGATAGCCGCGATCTTGCGCTCCGGCTTGCCGTCACCGGCCGGGCACCACACGCCGGACCGTCCCTCCACGCGGTCGACATCCACCCCCATCCGGGCGCACGTGGTGATGAGAGCCTGCTCCACCCGGCGGACGTACTCGACCACGTCGATGGGGTCCGACAGCGCGATGATCGGGTATCCGACCAACTGCCCGGGCCCGTGCCAGGTGATCCGACCGCCCCGGTCCACGTCAACGACGGGGGTCCCGTCGACCGGGCGGTCCGACGGCTCCGTGCGCTTTCCGGCGGTGTACGTGGCCGGGTGTTCCAGTAGCAGGATCGTGTCCCCACGGGCCCCGTCGGCCCGTTCCCCGGCGAGCGTGCGCTGCAGCTCCCAGGTGGGTGTGTACTCGACGGTGCCGAGCCGGCGGATCTCCGGCTCGACCGGATCGCGGCGCAGGGATTGACCGATGTGGGACATGGCGTCCACCCTAGGCCGAAGAGGCCGAATAGGCCGGACGACGACGACGGGCGCCCTCCCCGGGGGAGGACGCCCGTCGCACTGCTGTCGGGACCTACAGTCCGAGGTCGCCCTCGAACTCGGCCTTCTGCAGTCGGTCCTTGACCGTGGTGAGGAAGCGGCCCGCGTCCGCACCGTCGATGAGTCGGTGATCGTACGTCAGCGGCAGGTAACCCATCGACCGGATGGCGATGGACTCACCGTCCGCGTCGGCGTCCACCACGGGGCGACGAACGATCGCTCCGGTGCCCAGCATCGCCGCCTGCGGCGGGACGAGGATCGGGGTGTCGAACAGCGCACCCTCGCTCCCGATGTTGGTGATGGTGAACGTGCCGCCCTGGAGGTCGTCCGGGGTGAGCTTGGACGACCGCGCACGCTCCGCCAGGTCGAGAATCGCCTTGGCGAGCCCCGGGATGTCCAGGTCCTGGGCGTTCTGGATCACCGGTGAGAGCAGCCCCGCCTCGGTGTCCACGGCGATGCCGAGGTTCACGGAGCCGTGGTAGGTGATCTCGTTGGTGTCCTCGTCGTAGGACGCGTTGACGTTCGGGTGCGAGACCAGGGCCTCGACCACGGCCTTGGCGTAGAACGGCAGGTAGGTGAGCTTGACGCCGTGCTTGTCGACGAACTGCTCCTTGACCTGGGCCCGCAGCTGCGCGACGCGGGTCAAGTCCGCCTCGAA
>JBKBUP010000212.1:0-4448 GCA_046289795.1 Dietzia sp.
CGCCTCGGACCGCACCGCGGTGGCCTCCGATTCGCGGGCCGCCTCGGCGGACGACCGGGCCGCGTCCTCGGCCTCGGCGGCATCGGCCATCGAGGTCTGGATGCGGGAGAGCATCGCGTTGACCGCGGCGGCCAGTGTCCCGACCTCCGTGCGCGGGTCGCGCTCCGGCACCCGGCGGGACAGGTCGCCACCCGCGATCGCCGCCGCCGTGCGCTCCACCTCCCGCAGCGGCCGCAGGCTGCGGTGCACGGTCGCGTAGGCGGCCAGCGCGAGCAGCGCCAGGACAACGATACCGATGCCCACCTGCAGGTAGACCAACCGCTGGACGACGGCCCGGTTCTCGGTCAGCGGGATCGCGACCGTCACGCTCTCCCCTCCCGGGCTGTCGAACCGCAGTGCCCGCCAGGAGGTCGAGTCGTCCCCCGTCGACGGGACGGTCGTCGGGGTGTCCGGGTCCAGGGAGTCGAGGTCGGGTGCGGAGTCCTCGTCGTTGATCTCGACGGCGACCGCGCCACTCGCATCCCGGACCTGCACGAAATACCGGCTCGGTGGACTCTCCGGGCCGGGCGCTCGCGGCGGTGGGGGCGGCACCTCCGCGGGCAGTTCGCCCATCGGGCGGGCCCACCCGCGCTCGGCCTGGTTCAGCGCGGCGTCGGTCCGCTCGAGCATCGAGGCCTCGAGCGCGCGGGTGACGGCCGCCCCCGAGACCACCAGCGCGAGGGCGGTCAGGACCACGGTGAGCAGGACCAGGCTCACCCGCAGCGGGATCGCGCGACGCCGTGGGGTGGGTGCGGCGGCCGGGTACGACGACGACGAGGCGGGCAGACCCGCCGCGGCGGACATCAGCGTGGTTCGCGCAGCACGTAGCCGACACCTCGGATGGTGTGGATGAGCCGCGGATCCCCGGTGTCGATTTTCTTGCGCAGGTACGACACGTAGGACTCGACCACCCCGCCGTCGCCCCCGAAGTCGTAGTCCCACACGTGGTCCAGGATGCGCGCCTTGGACAGCACCGTCCCGGCGTTGACCATCAGATACCGCAACAGGGTGAACTCGGTGGGCGAGAGCGCGACGTGCCGGCCCGCCTTGTGGACCTCGTGACTGTCTTCGTCGAGTTCCAGGTCGGCGTAGGTCAGCCGCGAGCTGCGCTCGGCCCCGGGCAACGTGCCCGCGCGGCGCAGGATCGTCCGCAACCGCGCCACCACCTCCTCGAGGCTGAACGGCTTGGTCACGTAGTCGTCGGCCCCCAGGGTGAGGCCGGCCACCCGGTCCGCCACGGCGTCCCGCGCGGTGAGGAACAGCACCGGTGCGTCACAGCCGTCCGCGCGCAGCCGCTTGACCGCGTCGAAGCCGTCCATGACCGGCATCATCACGTCCAGGATCACCGCGTCGGGACGGAAGCCGCGCGCCCTGTCGATCGCCTCGGCGCCGGTGCTGGCGGTCTCGACCTCGAAGCCCTGGAATCGCAGGGAGACCGACAGCAGTTCGACGATGCTCTCCTCGTCGTCGACCACCAGGACCCGGGCCTCGGGCTTGCGGTCGGTGGCGTTTCTCGCTGCGGCGTTCACGTGCTCAGTATGCCGAGCGGACTTCCCCGTTCCCCGGCAGCTCGCTGGCAGTTGGCTGTGAGCCGCGGTCGCTGGCGCTTGCACGGTGGGTCCAGCGGGTGGATGACATCGTGTCGCGGCGGCGGAACTCGTCGTCGTCGTCGTGGTCTCTGTTCTGGTCGTGGTCCTTCCTCGCGCTCGGGAACCCCGCTCGACCTGGGCTGCCCTGCACAGGGGATGCAGGGCACCGCAGGTCAGCGCACTTTTCGGAGCGGCTGCGCGCGGAACCGACGACCGCACGCGCCCCACTGGGGCAGCATGAGGGGATGACGAAGCCCTCCAATACTCCTGCAATCGCCTCCGCCACCGGCCGATCGTGGGACGACTGGGTCGAGAGGCTCGAGCAGGCCGGGGCGCGGGAGATGGCGCACACGGCGATCGCCAAGTTGGCGCTCGAGCTGATGCCGGAGTCGGTCGAGCGGGCCGAATGGTGGGCCCAGGGCACGGCCATCGCCTACGAGCAGCACGCCGGCCTGCGCGTTCCGGGCCAGTCCTGCACCGGCGATTTCCAGCTCTCCACCTCGCGGACCGTCACCGGTGACATGGACGCCGCGCTGCGGTCGTGGGTGGAGCTCGCCGGCACCCGCGAGGAGTTCGGCGGCGTTCCGGTCGAGGCCCCCGCGGCCACCTCGAGCAGCGAGAAGTGGCGCTACTGGCGGGTACCGCTGGCCGACGGCACGCGCGTGGCCCTGAACTTCAGCGACAAGAAGAACGGCAAGTCCTCGGTGGGACTGACCCACACCAAGCTCGACTCGGCCGAGGCGATCGACTACTGGAAGCCCGTCTGGAAGGACCTGCTCGCCCGGCTCTGACGATCCGCCGCGCAGCTCCGCACCTTCAGCTGTCGGGGATACCGGCGCCGGTCACCGCGGGGATGCTGTCCTTCTCTCCGCGGAGCGAGGCGACCCCCGAGCGGACCCGACCGAGGAGCGCGGGAGCCACCGGACCCTCGGGACCGTGCCCCCAGATGCTGATCCCCTGGTGGGTGGTGGGTTCCCACGTGGATTCGTCGACCAGGACGGGGTTCCACCCGACCTCCCACTCGAAGCCGGAGGGTGTCTTGGCGTAGAAGGACAGCTCCTTGTCGTTGGTGTGCTGCCCGATCGACAGGGCCATGTCGAAGCCCAGCTGCTTGACCCGTTGGTAGGCGTCGGTCATGTCGTCGAGCGAGGCCACCTCGATGTTGAGGTGCTGCACCCGGGTGCTGACCGGGTGGATGGGGAGCCCGCGAACGTTCGCGATGGCCACGGAGTGGTGGCGCTGGTTCACCCTGAGGAACCGGATCTTGACCTTGAGCCCGTTGATCGTCTCGTCGATGTAGTCGGAGAGCCGGGCGTCGAACACGGTGTTGTAGAAGGCCCGCATCTGGTGGGGTTTGGTCGAGGTGACGGCCACGTGGCCCATGCCGGACTCCCCGGTGACGAAGCCGCCGCGGTTGGTCATGGCCAGTGGCCTGTCGGTCGTGCGGGCCCGGGTGAAGATCTCCTGGACCAGCTGATTGGGGCCCGGGAACCGGACGAGCCGCTCCACCCCGCGGATCGCGGCCTCCTCCGGTGTCCCCTCCGCGAGGGGCACGCCGTGGCCGGTCAGGCGCCCGAGGATCTGGTCGAAGCTGGCGTGGTCGTCGATCTCCCACCCGAGGGCCACCACGTCCTCCGCGGGACCGGACCGGACGACGAATCTGGCCTCGTGGTGGTCCAACCGGAATCGGACCACGCCGGGGAACTGGTCGTCGACGTGCATACCGATGGCATCCTTGCCGAAGCGACGCCAGTCGGCGAGTCTGCGGCTCTCGATGACGACGTAGCCGAGGTGCACGTTGCCGAACAGGGACGGCGGTGCGGGCTCACGCATGGGGTGCCTCTCCTTTGGCCGCGCTGTCGAGGAAGTCGGCAACGAGGCGGTTGAACAGGTCGGCGCGCTCCCACTGCACCCAGTGCCCGGTGCGGGCGGGCATGACCAGGTCGGCGTCGAGCATCCGGTCGACCAGCATCGGACCACCCGCCGGCTTGTTGACCTTGTCGTCCTGGCCCCAGAGGACCAGCGTGCGGGTCCGCAGCCGGCTCAACCGCTTGTCGCGGGTGAAGTCCATGCGCCACAGGGTCTTGAGGGCACCGCGACCGGACGGTCGCTGCAGCGGGGGGTGCGCGACGACCTCGGGGTCGATCGACGCCTCGTAGCGTTGGTCGATCATCGCCGGGGTCACCGTCTCGGCGTCGTAGACGAGATAGGTGCGCAGGAACTCCTCGAGCTTGTCCCGGCTGGGCCCGGTGCCCGTGTAGTAGCCGAAGAGGTTCGACAGCCCCTTGGTGGGCGCGCCGCGGGTGGTGCCGATGCCGCCGGGCCCCATGAGGACCAGCTTGTCGACCCGGTGCGGGGTGTCGAGGGCGAGTCGCAGTGCGCAGGCTCCGCCGTAGGAGTTGCCCACCAGGTGCGCCCGGTCCAGGCCCAGCACGTCGAGGAAGCCCCGGATCGCGTCGGCGAGGGAGCCGAAGGGGTCGGTCAGGTCGACGTTCTTGCTCGACCTCCCGTACCCGGGCAGGTCCGGGACGATCACCCGGTAGCGCTCGGCGAGGGCGTCGACGTTGCGGACGTAGTTGGACATCCCGGACGCTCCCGGGCCGCCGCCGTGCAGCAGGAGGACCGGGGCCCCGCTGCCCTTCTCGCTGTAGTGGATCTCGGTGTCACCGTTGACGGTGACCGTCGCCGAGTGCAGGGCGGGGTCGGACTGGGCTGGGTCGGACTGGGTGGAGTCGGACTGAGTGGAGTCGAGCAGGGTCGAGTCGAGCAGGGTCGAGTCAGGCATGGTTGAGTCCTCGCGTTTCGGAGTGGGGATGAACG
>JBKBUP010000213.1:0-4400 GCA_046289795.1 Dietzia sp.
AAAATGTGAGCAGTCTCGACCACTCGCCGGGGCCGGCCGCCGTGCACGGCCCGAGTCTGCACCGCCCCTGGGGCAAGTACCCTGCGGGGCATGGCTCCCTCGCACCCCCTCCCCTCCACCCTGATGTCCCGCGCCGACCTCGACTTCCTGCTGCACGACTGGCTCCGGGTGTCCGAGCTGTGCTCTCGGGAGCGGTACACGGACCATTCGCGCGAGACCGTCGACGCCGTCCTGGACCTGTCGGCCGAGCTCGCCGAGAAGTACTTCGCCCCGCACAACCGCAAGTCGGACCTCAACGAGCCCAGGCTCGTGGGCGAGGAGGTCGAGCTCATCCCGGAGATCGCCGAGGCGCTGCGCCGCTTCGCCGACGCCGACCTGGTGGGCGCCGCCATGGACTCGCGGGTGGGCGGCATGCAGCTGCCGTACACCGCGTACCTGGCGTGCATGGCGTGGTTCTACGCCGCCAACGTCTCCACCGCGGCGTACCCGCTGCTGACCACCGGGAACGCGAACCTGTTGATCGAGCACGGTTCCGACGAGCAGATCGACAGGTACGTCAAGCCCATGGTCGAGGGCCGCTTCACCGGCACCATGTGCCTGTCCGAGCCGCAGGCCGGCTCCAACCTGGCGGACATCACCACGCGCGCCGAGCCCCAGCCGGACGGCGCGTACCGACTGTTCGGCCAGAAGATGTGGATCTCCGGTGGCGAGCACCAGATGTCCGAGAACATCATCCACCTCGTGCTGGCCAAGGTGCCCGGTTCGCCCGCCGGCACGCGCGGAATCAGCCTGTTCGTGGTGCCGAAGTTCCTGGTCAACGAGGACGGCTCGCTCGGGGAACGCAACGACGTCGTCATCACCGGCCTCAACCACAAGATGGGCTTCCGCGGAACGGTCAACACCATGCCCACGCTCGGTCAGGGCATGCACGCCCCCGGTGGTCGGCCGGGCGCGGTCGGTTACCTGGTGGGCGAGGAGAACACCGGCCTCAAGAAGATGTTCACCATGATGAACGAGGCCCGACTCGGCGTGGGCCTGGGCGCCACGGCCCTCGGCTACACCGGGTACCTCAAGTCGCTCGACTACGCGCGCAACCGGCCCCAGGGCCGCCCGATCGGTTCGGATCCGTCCTCGCCGCAGGTCATGCTCACCGGGCACGCCGACGTGCGGCGGATGTTGCTGGCCCAGAAGTCGTACGTGGAGGGCGCGTTGGCGCTGGGGCTGTTCTGCGCGAGGCTCGTCGACGACGAGAAGACCGGTTCCCCGGAGGAGGCCTCGGCCGCCACCACCCTCCTGGACGTCCTCACCCCGATCGCCAAGTCGTGGCCGTCGCAGTGGTGCCTCAAGGCCAACGAGCTGGCGGTGCAGGTGCTCGGCGGCGCCGGGTACACGATCGACTACGACGTCGAGCAGCACTATCGCGACAACCGCCTCAACCCCATCCACGAGGGCACCCACGGGATCCAGGCCCAGGATCTGCTGGGCCGCAAGGTCCTCGCCGGGGGTGGTGCCGGACTCGCCGCACTCAGCGAGCGCATCGCCGCCACCTGTGATCGGGCGGAGGCGGCCGGCGGCCCGGCCGAGGGGTTCGCGGCCGTGCTGCGACCACGGGTGACGCGCCTGATCGAGGTGACCACCGCACTCGCCGGGATCGGGACCACCGACCCGGAGGCGTTCCTGGCCGACGCCACCGAGTACCTCGAGGCCGCCGGCCACATCGTGATCGCCTGGATCTGGCTCGAGCAGGTACTCGCGCTCGGCGGTCGGATCGACGACGACTCCGACGTGTTCGCCGCCGGGAAGCGGCAGGCCGCGGCGTACTTCCTGCGGCGCGAACTCCCCGTCGTCGACGCGAAGTTCGACCTGCTGGCAGCAGGCGACCGAACCACCCTGGACATGCGCGACGCCTGGTTCTGACCCGGCAGGGCCGACGGACGCCGAGAGGCCCGGGTCGACGCTCTCGCGTCGGCCCGGGCCTCAGGGTTCCCGAACTGTCGGGAGGTCAGTGCCTCCCGGGGTTCAGCGTGTTCACTCCTCGGGGACGAGGACCTCGTCGATGAGGTAGACGGTGGCGTTGGCGGTCTCGACGCCGCCACAGATCACATTGGCACCGTTGACCGTGAGCTCGTCACCGGAGCCCATGACCTCGACGTCCGCGCCGTTCAGCGTGGCCTGCATGCCCTCGATCTCGTCAGGGGCGATCTGACCCTCGACCACGTGGTAGGTCAGGATGCTGGTGAGCAGGTCGGCGTCGGTCTGCAGAGCCTCCATCGTCGCGTCGTCGATCTGCGCGAACGCGTCGTCGACCGGCGCGAAGACGGTGTACTCACCGTTGTTGAGCGTGTCGACCAGGTTCACCTCCGGGTTCACCTCGCCCGACAGGGCAGCGGTGAGGGTGGTGAGCAGCGGGTTGTTGGACGCCGCGGTGGCGACCGGCTCCATGGCCATCCCGTCGACCGAGCCCGGCCCGTCCGGGTTGGCCTCGGCGTAGTCCGCACACCCGGGCCCGACCAGCATCCCGGCCGGCTCGGCCATGGGTGAGGTCTCCTCCGTGGTCATCTCGGAGGTCATGGGGGTGGCGTCGGTGCCCTCGGCCTCGGTGGTGCCTTCGTCGTTCGCACAGCCGGCCAGAACGAGGCCGCTCACCGCAGCCGCAGCCGCGATCGATGCCATCCGGCGGGAGATCGTGATGCTCATTGTGTTGGTCCTTTCAACAGAGCCTTGTGTGCAGGGTCACCAGTGCTTCGGCACAGCTGTCGAGCCGGATGGGTCGGCCCGGGAATGTTTTCCGGAGCCGTCCGACGACGTCCCTGCTCCGAAGTCCTGATGTGGATACCACTCAGCCCCGACCCCGCGTGACGGCCCAGATCGCCGCGGGGCTCCTCTCGACCGGCGTCGCCCTCGCTGTCGGCCACGCGGTCGCGGGTCTGGTCTCCCCCGGGTCGTCACCCTTCCTGGCCGTGGCCGACTCGGTTGTCGACCGCGCTCCCTCGGCCGTCCGCGAGGCGACCATCGACGCGCTCGGCACCGCGGACAAGCCGGCGCTGCTGATCAGCCTCGCCGGCATCCTCGCGGTGTTGGGCGTGGTGGTCGGTCTGCTGGAGCGTCCGCGCCGCCCCGTCGGTTCGCTCATCCTGATCGCTCTCGGGGTGACCGGAGCACTGGCGGCGGTGACCAGGCCGTCGGCGGGCCCCGCGTGGGTGCTGCCGACGCTCGTGGGAACGGCCGGCGCCGTGGTGGCACTCCGACTCATGACCGGCGCGCTGTTCCCCGCGCCCGCCCCCGAGGTCGACGCCGGGGCCGGGGTCGACGCCGGGGCCGGGGCACCTTCGGATGCCGCGACACCCGCCGCGCGGCCGGGACCCGATCGACGCCGCTTCCTTGTTCTGGCCGGGTCGACGGTGGCGGTGATCGCGGCGGCGGGCGCCACGGGGATGGCCCTCACCCGCCGTGCGGCAGACGCGATCGCCGAGCGCACGGGACTGCAATTGCCGCGGGTGCTCAGCCGGAACGCAGCGGCACCGGTGCCCGCCGGAGTGACTCCCGATGCCCCCGGGGTCACGCCGTTCCTCACGCCGAACGAGGACTTCTACCGCATCGACACCGCACTGCGGGTGCCCGCTCTGACCACGGCGGACTGGCGTCTGCGGATCCACGGGATGGTGGAGAGGGAGATCGAGCTCGACTGGCAGTCCTTGACCAGCCGGGAGTTCCTGGACCGGATCGTGACCCTGACATGCGTGTCCAACGAGGTCGGTGGCGACCTGGCCGGAAACGCGACCTGGACCGGCTTCCCGATCGCCGAACTCCTCGCCGAAGCCGGCCCGCTGCCCGAGGCCGACATGCTGCTGTCGACCTCCGTCGACGGGTGGACCGCGGGCACCCCGCTCGAGGCTCTGACGGACGGCCGCGACGCGCTGCTGGCCGTCGGGATGAACGGCGAACCCCTGCCCCTCGAGCACGGGTACCCGGTGAGGCAGGTCGTGCCCGGGCTCTACGGCTACGTCTCGGCCACCAAGTGGGTCGTGGACTGGGAGGTCACCCGCTTCGACCAGGCCAGCGCCTACTGGACCGACCGCGGGTGGGGTGAGCGGGGACCGATCCTCACCGCGAGCCGGATCGACAGGCCCGCCCCCCTCGCCCAGCTGGACCCCGGGCCGGTCGTGGTGGCCGGGACGGCGTGGGCTCAGCAACGGGGGATCGACCGCGTCGAGGTACAGGTCGACGACGGGCCGTGGAACGAGGCGACTCTCGCCACCGAGTACTCGATCGACACCTGGCGCATGTGGTCGTGGACATGGGACGCCGAGCCCGGCCTGCACACGCTGTCCGTCCGGGCGACCGATTCGACAGGTGAGGTGCAGACGGAGACGCGTCAGCCTCCGATCCCCACCGGTGCC
>JBKBUP010000214.1:0-4325 GCA_046289795.1 Dietzia sp.
CGCTCGGTGGGAGCAGTGTCGACGACCGACCGTCACCGATCAGAGCACGTGGACGCGGGCGACTAGGTCCCGGGTCGTCGTCCGACCCGGATCTTCCAGAGGAGGTACCCATCAGGGCTTCTCACACACTCCAATTCGAGAGTAGATGTGCTCGACGCCTTAGATTATGGCCCACCTCGACCACGAGGACCACTCCTCCTTACAGCACTCGCGCCCGGGCGCCGGTGCAGGACGCTCGCGGTGAGCCCGAGTCCACCCGGGCCGAAGCTCACCCGGGTGTCGAACCCGACCCACTCCCCTCGTGGCTCGCGCAGGAGGTGCGCGGTGAGGTCGATGTTGGGGAACTGCACGTCCTCGGGAGCCGCGCGGACCGCCAAACCATTGGCGATGTCGAACAGTGCCACCGACCGGGCCAGCGGACTCACCGGCTCCTCAGCGACCAAGGGGACGTCGGTGCGCACCCAGTACCGTGCCCGACCCGGCCCCGCCGAATCCCTTCGGACCTCGGCTGATGCCAGATACCCGCCCTGCCACACCGAGGTGGGGTCCCACCGCGCCATCTCGGACGGTCCCGGGATCGGGTCGAGACCGGTGCCCTCGACCCCGGAGGTGTCCCGCGGCTGCTGCAACCAGGCGCGCAGGCGGACACCCACGCGGTCCGCGAGCCCGTACGTGGCCTCCACGAGTTCGATCGTGCGCCCCGGTCTGACCACCTGCACATCCACCGACACCGGATCCATGGGCACGGTGCCGAGGATCTCGTAGGTCAGTCGCGAGATCACCATGGGATCGTCCCGACGACGCTGCAGGTCACGTTCCAGCTCGTGCACGAGCAGGCCGAACGAGGGGCCGATGTGCTGAACCGCCGGATCCCAGGCCCCGGTGGTGTGCGGGGTCGGGAGGAATCGCCGGTCATCGAGTCGCTCGAAGTACGCCACGCACGCCTCCCATCGGGTGAACTGTCACTAACCGAACATTACGGGCCAAGGGGTGCCGACCTCGAATCGGCATCCGCCGACACCCGCGTGCGGTTGACTCTGACCAGTAATCGCCGAGCCCGTCCCCGCGCCGAGGAGTGCCTCATGACCGACGAGCAGTACGACACCTTCGACACCTTCGACACCCCCATCGACGACCGGTACCTCGACGACTACACAGAGGGGGGCAGGTACCGGTTCGGCGAGGAGTCCGTGGACGCCGAGGAGATCGTGGAGTTCGCCCACCGGTACGACCCGCAGAGCATCCACACCGATCCCGAGGCCGCGGCCGAGGGACCGTTCGGAGGGCTGATCGCGAGCGGCTGGCAGACGGCCGCACTCATGATGCGGCTCTTCGCCGACAACTATCTCACCAGTGTCGCGAGCCTGGCCTCCCCCGGGATCGACGAACTCCGCTGGGTCCGGCCGCTTCGCCCCGGCGACCGGCTCACCCTGGTCTGCGAGACGACCGGAGTCCGCCCCTCCAGGAGCAAGCCGGACCGCGGAGTGCTCACCACGGATGTGACGCTGATCAACCAGGACGGCGACCCGGTGCTGACCGCCACGGCGCTCAACATGGTCGCCCGCCGCTGACGCAGGTCAGAGCCTGGGAGTCAGGTGGAAGATCGGCAGATTCCTGGTCGTGCGCGTGGCGTAGATCTCGTAGTTGGGCCACACTCTGACGGCAGCGTCCCAGGCCGAGGCCCGCTCGGCCTCGGGCAACTCGCGCACGTCGACCGTGAGCCTGGCGCCGTAGACCGACATGTCGACCTCACCCTCGCCCGCGGCACGGAGGTTGTGCACCCACGCAGGCATCTTCTCGCCTCCCCAGTTGGAGCCGACGATCACCAGGCCGTTGCGCCACGACGCGCACAAGAGAGGCGTGCTGCGCAGCTCTCCGGACTTCCGCCCCGGGACGTGCAACATGAGTGTCGGTAGACCCGCCACCCGGAGCAGGGGGACCCGGCCACCGGAGATCCGGGACATCCACTTGTCGACCGTCACCACGAGATGGGAGTTCTCCTTCGTGGCGTCCTGACGCCCGAACCAGACCGCGAGCGGGGTGAGAAAGTTGCTCATGAACGAACCTTAGGACGTCGGCGGCTCTTCTCGACGACTCAGGGTACTTTTCGCGGTCGCGACCACCTGTACCGATTCGAGCCAACCCCGGCGCAGCCCGGCCTCGAGCGCCGCGAGGTGGAACGCCCACATCCGGCGGTACACGGCGTCGAACCCCAGGGCCGCCGCATCCCGTCCCCGGTGCGCGAACGTCTCGGACCACAGCCGCACCGTCTCCGCGTGATGAGACGTGGACTCGATCCGCCCGAGCAGTCGCAGACGGGGTGACCGTTCGATGGCCGCCACCAGGTCCGACCATGACACCATGGGTCCCGCCTCGGAGACGTATCGCGAGCCCCACGCGGCGAGTTCGACGACAGCCGGTTTCGGGCGCTCCGCGGACACCACCGCCGCGATCGCGAGACCGCCGCCATCGGCAAGGAGCCTCTCGGCTGTGTTCAGCACCTCGGCGTAGCCGGCGAACCCCGCGGTGGTGTCGGGTTCGACCGCGACCACCGCATCGACCGTCCCCCGCGCGTCCGCCGGGCCGCCCAAGAAGAGGGTGATCTCGTCGTCGAGCCCCGCCGCGGCGAATCTCGAGCCCAGGGCCGAGAGTCGCTCGGTCGAGGCGGTCATGGTCCGCACGTGGGCGCCGCGCTCGGCGGCCCGCATCGGCAGCTCGCCCCAACCCGGCGTGGCGACGAGGGCCCGGGACCCGGCTCCGACACCCGCCAGGGTGAGAAGTGTGTCGACGGAACGCCGCTGGGCATCCCCCAGATCGTTGCGCCGTGGCGGCGACGCGGGGGCCTCCAGGTGGACCACGTCGGTTCCGTCATCCATCCGTGCGCGAGTCCGTGCACCGGAGGCGAACACCGCGCCCGAGGTCGACATCGTCTCGTCGGTATACAGGGAGGTGAGCGCACCGGGGACGGAATCCTCGAGCTCCACCGCCACCGGCCCGCCGCGCCTGCGCCCCCCGCCGGGGGCCCCGCGACCTTCACGCCCGTAGGCCCGCTCGCCCGGGTGAGCGCAATCGGCGTTCCCGGCGATCCAGGGTCCGAGGGTCCCTATGACCGCCACGAGGTCGGTGGTCGTCCACTCGCCGGCCATATACGACTCCCCCAGGCCCAAGACCCCGGCAGAGGCGAGGCGCGCCCAGAAGCGCTCGGGGTCTCGTAGGACCACGCGGACCGGGGCGTCGTACTCCCCCGCCGCCGTCGAGTCCGGGTAGTCGATCCTGAGGCCGAGCTCCCGGGTCGACCTCCGCAGTGCCTGGGCGACCTCCCCCGCGGCCTGTCCTCCGATCCCGTCCGGCTCCGCGAGCGCGGGCCAACGATCGAGGTCGACGGTCTGCGGTTCGAGTCTGACCACCGGGTCCCTCCTCAGGGGTGTGTTCAGTCGGACGGTACCGCCGCACGTCGCCCGGGCCGGTCAGGCGCGACGGGGGGAACGGTTCACCGTGACGACCCCACAACGTGTGCACCGGCTACCGCATACCACTACCCTGGGTACTCGTGCCCGCGCGTGACCCGCCCGGGCGCCGACCGACGAGCCACCGCGCCCGTCACGACAGACCCACCCTCACCAGGAGCCGCCATGACCGAGCCCGCACACGACCAGGCCACCGCCACTGCACCGGCCGGCCGCCGGCACCGCGTCGTCATCATCGGGTCCGGCTTCGGCGGGCTCTTCGCCGCACAGCAACTGGAGAAGGCGGACGTGGACGTGACCCTGGTCGCCAAGACCGGGCACCATCTGTTCCAACCGCTCCTCTACCAGGTCGCGACCGGCATCCTCTCCGTCGGCGAGATCGCTCCGCCCACTCGACTGATCCTCCGGGACCAGAAGAACGCCACCTGCATCCTCGGTGACGTCAACAAGATCGACGTGGCGGCCAAGACCGTGTCCGCCTCCGCCGGCCACATCCCGTTCGTCATCGAGTACGACAGCCTGATCGTCGCCGCCGGCGCCAACCAGTCGTACTTCGGCAACGACCACTTCGAGCGCTGGGCCCCGGGCATGAAGACGGTGGACGACGCCCTGGAGCTGCGAAGCCGGATCCTCGGCTGCTTCGAGCAGGCCGAGGTCACCGAGGACGAGGAGGAGCGCCGCAGGCTCCTGACGTTCATCATCGTGGGGGCGGGACCGACCGGTGTCGAGATGGCCGGGCAGGTCGCCGAGCTGGCTCAGCACACCTTGAAGAACACCTTCCGCCGGATCGATCCCGCCTCCGCCCGGGTCATCCTCCTGGACGCGGCCCCGGCGGTCCTTCCGCCGTTCGGCAACAAG
>JBKBUP010000215.1:0-4297 GCA_046289795.1 Dietzia sp.
GCCGGGGGACGCCTCGAGGGACTCGGTGCGTTCTCCGCTGACGAACACTCCGCCCTGGCCGCGCGCCACGAGCACATGCACTCGGAGTTGCACCGCCTGGCGGCGCGGCCGGGAGAGGGCGCTCTCGTCGACCTCCTCCTGCTGCGCCTGGACGGTGCCGAGATCGCCCCGGCCGCCACGCGGCTCGAGGCCATCCTCTGCGGCGGCATGGGATATGCCCAGGGCGCACCCGCCAACCGTCGGATGCGAGAGGCCGCGTTCCTCCCCGTCCAGTCGCCATCGCAGTCCCAGCTGCGGTGGGAACTCGACCGGCTGGGCGTGGTCACGTGACCGCCGGTGTCCTCGAGCGGCCCGTGACCGTCAGTGTCACGGGTCTGCGGTACCGACTCCCCGGTGGGAGGCTGTTGTTCGACGACCTCGACCTCGCGGTGCTCGCGGGCGAGTCCCTGGTCCTCCTGGGTCCGTCCGGCGTCGGCAAGTCCACCCTCCTGCGGCTCCTCGCGGGGCTCGAGGAACCGGCCGGAGGCGAACTCCGCCTGGGGTCGCACAGCGGCGGCGACGGGCGGGCACACTCCTACGGGGTCGTCTTCCAGAAGCCGCTGCTCTACCCGTGGCTCTCGGTCCGGGAGAACGTCGCGCTGGGCGGACGCTTCCGTGCCCTGCGCGGTCGCGTCGACACCTCCCACGTGGACGAGTTGCTCGAGCACTTCGGGATCGCCGAGCTCGCGGACGCCCGGACGGACCAGATCTCCGGTGGGCAGGCCCAGCGGGTCGCGGTGGTCCGCGCTGCCGCGACGCGTCCCGAGATCCTCCTTCTCGACGAGCCGTTCAGCGCCCTCGATCCCGTCACGCGCGCCGATTCGCAGCGCTGGCTCGTCGGTGTGACCGCCGACCTCGGCGTGACCACGGTGATGGTGACGCACGACGTCGACGAGGCGCTCGTCGTCGGCTCGAGGATCGCCCTGCTCGGCTCGACGGGGCGGGTCCAGGACCAATGGGTCAACCCGGCCCACGGAACAACGGACTCCGATCCGGACCTCCGGGCGAGCATCCTCGCCGCCTACCGGACCGCCTGACGCCCGGACGATGGCAGATCATCAGTCCGGGGCGGCGCGCCTCACCGTCGACCGTCGAACGCTGCTGCGCGCCGGCGGTGCCCTCGCCGTGGGGGCCGGAGCCGTGGGGGGTGCCGCGGCGCTCGGTTCCCTGGTGACGGCCGCGACCGCACCGCGGGGAGTGGCCACCGAGGAACTGCGGATCGGCTACCTGCCCATCACCGACGCGGCGCCGTTGCTCGTGGCCCACGGTGACGGGCTCTACGAACAACAGAAGCTACTGGTGGGACGCCCCGTGCTGTTCCGCTCCTGGTCGGCGCTCATGGAGGCGTTCCTCACCCGCCAGGTCGACCTCATCCACCTGCTCATGCCGTCGGCGGTCCAGCTGCGACACGTCATCGGGGCGGACGTGAACGTGGTGAGCTGGAACCACACCGGAGGCGGTGCCATCACGGTCGCACCGCAGATCACGGACATCGGCGAACTCGCCGGTACCCAGGTGGCGATCCCCGGTTGGTGGTCCATCCACAACATGCTCCTGCAGCGGGTCCTGCGGGCGAACGGCCTGACCCCGGTCGCACGGACATCTCCCAGCAGGTCCGGCGGAACCGTCGAACTGGTGGTCATGGGTCCCTCCGACATGATCCCCGCGCTGGCCACCGGATCGATCTCGGCCTTCACCGTCGCGGATCCCTTCAACGCGGGGGCCGTGGCCCAGGGCGTCGGAAAGCTCCACATGCTGCTCGACCAGGTCTGGCGCGACCACGCCTGCTGCGTCACCGTGGTGCACCGGGACCTGATCGACAACCGCCCCGACACGGTCCAGGCACTGGTGGACGCCGCGGTCGCCGCGCAGCTGAACATCCGGGCCGACCGTCCGGCCGCGGCCGCGATCCTGTCCGGGAAGGGATATCTGCCACAGCCGCCCAAGGCCGTCGAGGTGGCCATGGCCGGAACGGTGCCGGACCCGGAGGGCGGCCCCGACCGTCCGCGGATCGACTTCCACCCCTTCCCGTTCCCGAGCTTCACCTCCGAACTGGTCCGACAGATGCGGCAGACGGTCGTCGACGGCGAGACCCGCTTCCTCGACGGCCTGGACCCTTCCGGTGTCCACGCCGACCTCGTCGACGATCGGTTCGTCCGGGCGGCCATCGCCCGCCACGGGGGGCCGGCCGCTCTCGGCCTACCGGCCTCTCTCACCCGACACGAACGGCTGATCTAGATGACGCGCACCCACCCGATCCCCGACCCGGAGACGGATCCGGCGGCCGCCGACGGTGCGGACGCCGCCCGGTCGGCCACCGGGCGACGTCGCCCACCCGGGGGCCCGGGCACCACCGGTTCCGGGTTCCTCGCCCGATGGGGCGCCGGACTGGTCGGGCTCCTGCTCGGCCTGGCGGTCTGGGCCCTGCTCACCTCGGGGTGGGTCACCGACGACCCGGTCATCGGGGGGATGTCGCCGATCGAGACCTGGTCCGGGTTCGGTGACCTCATCGACCGCGGCGTCCTGTTCGCCGATGCCGCGGTGAGTCTCTACCGGTTGGTCGCCGGGCTCGCGGTGGCCGCCCTCCTCGGTGTCCCACTCGGGCTGTGGCTCGGGCTGCGCCGCCGGGCCGAGGCGGTCGCCGGGCCCCTGGTGCAGTTCCTGCGGATGATCTCCCCGCTGTCCTGGGCGCCCGTCGCGGTGGCCGTGTTCGGTATCGGCAACGAACCGGTGATCTTCCTGGTCGCCGCCGCCGCGATCTGGCCGATCATGCTCTCGACCTCCGCCGGCGTGCAGGCCATGGATCCCGGGTACCTCGACGTGGCCCGCACGATGGGGGCCAGCGGGTGGGAGCGACTGACCCGGGTCGTCATCCCCGCGGTGCGCCCCTCGATCCTCGGCGGTATCCGCCTCGCGCTGGGTACGGCGTGGATCGTGCTCGTCCCCGCCGAGATGCTCGGTGTCCGTTCGGGCCTGGGGTACCAGATCCTCAACGCCCGCGACCAACTCGCGTACGACCAGGTGATGGCGGTGATCCTGGTGATCGGCGTCCTGGGCTTCGCACTGGATTCGCTCTCCCGACTCGTGTTGCGGGGTGGCGCCGCGCGCTGAGTCCTCGTGCGACCAGGCCTCTCCGCCCGTGTGACCGTGTCGCGCTGACTCCCCCGGTCCACACCCACCGAAGGGGGCTGTCCATGCCACACTCGGTGCACCTGCCCGGGTGCGGCCTCCTCCGCACCCATGCGGAGGAAGGTGGCCGCCGTGACGACATCACCACTATCCCGGAGGGGACTGCCGGGGACGGCACTACTCCTCGCCGCCCTTCTGATCGGGGTGCTGTACCCGGCCGCGCCCACATCGTGGGCCCAGGCGGCCGGTGTCCGCTACGTCTCTCTCGGGGACAGCTACACCGCCGGCCCGCGATATGACCCGGTCAACCCCTGCGTCTCGCATCCGGCGGCGTGGCCGCGACAGGTGGCGGAGCGGTGGGGTCTCGGCGGGGACTGGGCGGACGGCTCCTGTTCGGGAGCAGTCGTTGACGGACCCGAGGACGACGTGGCGGGTACCCACCTGGCGGAACTCGAGCGACGCGGGGCTCTGGGACCGAGGACCGAACTCGTCACCTTCCAGTACGGCGGCAACGAGCGCTACGGCGGGGCGTTCCGGACGGCCGCCTGGTCCATCGGCATGTGCCTCGCCGATCTGGCGGGCGGGTGTGACACCGCCCGCGATCCCGGTGCGGTCCGGGTGGAGGCGATCACCACCGACGAGTTGGTCCGCCGTCTGACCCGCGGTGGGAGCGGTGACATGATCGGCCGGACCCGGGCTCTCGCGCCCAACGCGCGGATCGCGCTGGTGGGATACCCGACGGTGCTTCCCCGGGACATGTCGGTGTGTGTCCCGGTGGTCGGATCGGCTTCGATCGGAATCCAGCCACGCGCGGCCTATGCGCACGCTGTTCTCGACCGGATCGAGGAGGCGCAGAGGGGAGCCGCAGCGCGACTCGGTGTGGACTTCGTCTCGCTTCGCGCCGCGACCACAGGTCACGATCTCTGTCGGCCACCGGGGGAGCGGTGGATCACCCAGGTGGGCGACTTCCACGAGGAGTTGCTGCCGTTCCACCCGACTCGCACCGGGTACTCGGTCCACGCCGGGGTCGTGACGGAGTACCGGTTGCGCTGACGGGAGTCAGTGGGCCGATGTCACAGGGCCGATGTCACAGGGCGGATGTCACACCCGCCGCATATCCGAGCGCAGG
>JBKBUP010000216.1:0-4294 GCA_046289795.1 Dietzia sp.
GTCGTAGACCTCGCCGGCGTGCTCGTCCGGATCGCAGCGATCGAACCACTGCTCGCGCAGGAAACCCACGGCCGGGAGCACCGGCGTCACCCCGAGATCCCTGCACAACTCCAGCCAGGTGGAATGGGTGGCGAACCGATACGGCAGCACGCACACGTCCAGGGCGGCGAACTCGGCGAGCACGGGCCCCAGGTCGCGGGCCTCGTAGCGGATCAACCGCACCGACTCCCACCCGCCCTCGGCCGCGAGCTCGGCGACCAGGTGGTGCCCGCCGCTCTCGCGGTCCTCGCCGCACGCATCCCGCCACGCCTGCGCCTCCACGACGATCCGCAGGTGCGCACCCCGCCGGCCGGTCGCCACGGGCGCCAGCAGGTCGAGCAGTTCGGGTCCCTCGATGTTCTCGCCCATGCGTTCCAACAGGACGCCCACGATGGTGTCCTCGTCGCCCCTGAGGTGCTTGGAGGCGCGGATGGCGGAGGAGATCTCCGCCTCGTCGAGCAGTCGCGGATGCGGCACCACCATCGACTCCACACCCCACCGCACCCACAGTTCCCGCGCCGCGACCTCGGTGAGCGTGAGTACCTGTGCCGCGGCCCCCACGAGCGTGCCGGTGTAGCCCCGGTGCGGCTGCGAGTCCTCGTGCGAGGGGTAGACGATGTCGTGCACGGTCAGCACCATCGGGACCCCGGCGCGGGACAGGTGCTCGATCACGTCCCGGGCGCTCTCCGGATCCAGGTAGTCGTAGCCGAAGTGCACATGGGCTACGTCCACGTGCTCGAGGTCGTGGTCGGGGATCGGGCCGTGGTCCTTCATGTACGTGCCCGGGTGGGATTCACCATTGACCACGCCAGGCCGTACCGGAACCAGTTCGACGTGGCCCGACGACGCCAGTCCCGTGATCCGGCGGACGGCCGGATGGGCCGCGGGTAGCACCGCCACCCGGGTTCGAGACGCGCCCACATGTGACCGCATAAAACTTAGTTTAGCCCCCTACGCAAGTCCTCGATGAGATCTCCGGCGAACTCGAGTCCCACCGAGAGGCGGACCACGTTGTCGGTGATCCCCACCGCGGCACGCGCTTCGGGCTCCATGGACGCATGGGTGGTCGTCGCGGGATGGGTCACCAGCGACTTGGCATCTCCGAGATTGTTGGAGATGTCGATGACCCTCAGTGCGTTGAGGAGTGAGAAGCAGCGCTGCTTGCCACGATCCGCCTCGTCGTCGTCGTACTTCAGACCGAACGTCACCACCGACCCACCGCCCGACATCTGCGCCTGCGCCAGGTCGTACTGCGGGTGCGAGGGCAGCATCGAGTACCGGACCCAGTCCACCGCGTCATGCGACTCGAGGAACTGCGCCACCTCGAGCGCGTTGGCGGACATCCGCTCAACCCGCAGGCTCATGGTCTCCAGGCCCTTGAGAAGCACCCAGGCGTTGAAGGCGTTCATTCCGAAACCCGCGTGACGCATGAGGTTCTGCACGGGGCCGGAGATGTACTCCTCCGACCCCAGCACGGCGCCGCCGAGGACGCGACCCTGGCCGTCGATGTGCTTGGTGGTGGAGTAGACCACGATGTCCGCGCCCAGCTCGAGCGGCTTCTGGTGCAGGACGGTGGCGAAGACGTTGTCCACCACCACCTGCGCGCCGGCCGCGTGCGCCAGCTCGCAGACCGCGCGCACGTCCACCAACTCCTGCATCGGGTTGGAGGGGGTCTCGAAGAACACGGCGTCGGCCGGCTCGCTGAGCGCCTCGCGCCACTGGTCCAGGTCGGCGCCGTCGACGAACACCGTCTCCACGCCCCAGCGCGGCAGGATCTCGTTGCAGATCACGAAACACGAGCCGAACAGCGCGCGCGAGGCCACCAAACGGGAACCGTTGCCCAGCAGCGCGGCCAGCGACACGAACACCGCCGACATGCCGGAACTGGTGGCGAAGCACGCCTCGGCGCCCTCGATCTGTCGCAGTCGCTCCTGGAACATCGCCACGGTGGGGTTGCCGTAGCGGGAGTACACGAACCGCTGGATGTCCCCGTTGAACGACGCCTCGGCCGCCTCGGCCGACTCGTAGACGTAGCCGGAGTTGAGGAACATCGGCTCGGCGGTCTCCTCGAAGCCGGTGCGCATCTGCCCGGCCCGCACGCCCAGGGTGTCGGGGTGGAGACCGTCGGGGAGTTCGTTGTTTCTCATCCGCTGCTTTCTTGTGCTGTCGGTGGTGCGGGTGACGGGTCAGGGCCGGGTCAGGACTGTCGCCAGGCCAGGCCCGCGACCTTCCACCCGTTGACCGAGCCGCGGTGGCCCGCCGCGTCCGGGTCGCCCTCGAACCCCTCGGCCACGTTGTAGGCGGGGCCCAGGCCGGCGGCGGTGGCGGCGCTCGCGGCGGCGGCCGACCGGGCCCCGCTGCGGCACAGGAACAGCACCGGCGTCTCGGCGTCCACGCCCGCCTGACCGAGCTGCTCCAGGAAGCGGTGGTTGGGCTCGCCCGCCGAGGTCATCCACTCGATGCCCACCGCGCGCTTGCCCAGCTCCGACAGGTCGGCGCCGCCGACCCACTGCCACTCGGCGCTCGTGCGCACGTCCACCAACACGGCGGAGGGATCGGAGGCGAGCAGATCCCAGGCCTGCTGGGGGACCAGATCCCCGGCGTAGTCGCTCATGGGCCCTGATTATGCTCCTCCTGCCACGAGTCCGTCCGGTCGAGGTCCGCCGGGCGCGCCCCCGTGTCATGATCGGGCCATGTCCCCCACCCCCGTCCGAGTGGCCGTCGTCGGATCCGGACCGGCGGGCGTCTACGCCTGCGAGGCCCTCCTGGCGTGGGCTGACCAGCACGGCAGGGACATCGTCGTGGACTGCCTCGACAAGCTGCCCGTGCCGTACGGCCTGCTGCGCCACGGCGTCGCACCGGACCACCCACGGATCAAGGGCATCGCCCGCACGCTGGAGTCGATCGTCACCGACCCGCGCATCCGCTTCCTCGGCAACGTCGAGTTCGGCCGCGACCTCACCCTGGACGACGTCCCCCGGCTCTACCACGCCGTCATCTTCGCCACCGGCGCGCTCGCCGACCGCGGACTCGGCATCCCCGGCGAACACCTCGAGGGCTCCTACGGCGCCGCGCAGTTCGTCACCTGGTACGACGGCCACCCGGACGCCGACCGCAACTGGGCCCTGACCGCCGAGCGCGCCGCCGTGGTGGGCGTGGGCAACGTCGCGCTCGACATCGCGCGGATGCTGGTGCGCACCCCCGAGCAACTCGAGGCCACCGACATCCCCGAGCACGTCCGCGAGGGCTTCGGCACCAGCGCCACCCGCGTCGTCACCGTGACCGGCCGCCGCGGCCCGGCCTACGCCAAGTTCACCCCCCTCGAGTTGCGTGAGATGGACAAGGTGGAGGGTGTCACCATCGTGGTGGAACCGGCCGACCTGGAGTACGACGACGAGGCCCGCGACCACCTGGAACATGACCGCCGGGCCGGGCAGATCTGCGATCAGCTGGCCAAGTGGGCGGCCGCGCAGGCGGAGGCGGGCCACGAGTCCGCCGACGCGGCCGAGGCCGCCGCGATCTCCGCCGGCGGGCGCGTCGTGCGTTTCCGCTTCCACCGCAGCCCCGTCGAGGTTCTCGGCCCCGACGGGTTCGTGACCGGCCTGCGCCTGGAGCGCACCGAGCCGGACGGGACCCGGGTGCGGGCCACCGGCGAGTTCGAGGAGCTGGCGGTGGACGCCGTCTACCGGGCGGTCGGCTACCGGTCCGACCCGCTCGAGGGCGTGCCCTTCGACGACGCCACCTCGACCATCCCCAACGACGGTGGGCGCGTGCTCACCGAACCCGGCGGGGAACCCGTGCAGGGCCTGTTCGCCACCGGGTGGGTCAAGCGCGGACCCACCGGGGTGATCGGCACCAACCGGCACTGCGCGGTGGACACGGTGCACGCCCTCACCGACGACATCGAGGCCGGCACCCTGTTCGACCCCACCGACACCGACCCTCAGGCCGTCCGCGACCTGCTCGCCGAGCGGGGCGTGTCCGTGGTCGACGGCACCGGGTGGGCGGCGATCGACTCCCGCGAGCGCGCGCTGGGGCAGGCCGCGGGCCGCGAACGCACCAAGCTCGGGGGGCGGGAGGAGATGCTCGCCGCCGCCCTGGAGTCCCAGCCCGGCCCCCGGGACTCCCCCGTCGCCCCCCATCTGTGAATCCGCTCCCCGTCTGCACGGTCTGCTACCCGGATCCGGAAGTTGTCAACCTGTTTTGAGACAGGTGTTGATTCCGGTGGGTTGCGGTAGTGGTGGCGCTTGCGGTG
>JBKBUP010000217.1:0-4280 GCA_046289795.1 Dietzia sp.
GTATGGGCCAAGGCGATCAACAAGGCCCACGGGAAGATTCTCACCCGGATCGGGTGCCATCACGTCGTGTTCCCGGAGCACGACGCGGGCGTCCGTGTGGCGCACCTGGTCGCCAACCAGATGATGGACTTCATCAAGTTCGACGACAACTTCGCCATCGCCAGGATGCTTCCCCCGAGAGACGTCATCGGCCGCACCATCGACCAGTGTCGTCCCCGCAGTCGCCACAAGGTCAACATCGTGGGGATCAAGCCGCCGGGCGAGCCCTTCCACTACGCGGAACCGGAGACCTCGATCGGCCCGGAGGACGTGATCATCGTCTCGGGCCACGTCCGCGATCTCGAGCGGTTCGCCGACCATTCCGACCGGCGACGATAACTCCGGCGAGCCGCTGCACCAGCCACAGCCCGCCGCCCACGAGCAGCAGCACCCCTGCCAGCCGGTAGTCCGCATCCGCCCGCCCGGACAGCGGTGAGACGAGGAAACCACAGCTCAGCAGTCCCAGAACCGGAACCACGGTGGGCGCCCGGAAGTGCGCGTGCTCCACCGGCTGACGCCGCAGGACCAGAACGGCGAGGTTTGTCACCGTGAACACCGCCAGCAACAGCAGTGAGGTGGTTCCACCGAGGGCGGTGAGGTCGGCGAACGCGACGAGACCGGCCGCGAGCACGGTGGTGAACAGGATGGCCACCCACGGGGTCCGCCTTCCCGGCAGGACGCGGCCGAGTGCCCGCGGCAACACCTTCTCGTGGGCCATCCCGTACAACAGCCGGGACGCCATGAGCATGTTGATCAGGGCCGAGTTGGCCACGGCGGCCATGGTGATGAACGCGAAGACCCATATCGGGAACGCGGGGGCGCCCGTCGCCACCACCTTGAGCAGCGGGGTCTCGCCCTCGCCGAGTTCCTCGGGGCTCACCAGGGCCACCGCGGAGATCGCCACGAGGACGTAGACCAGACCGGTCAGCGCCAGACCGGCGAACATGACCTTCGGGAAGATCCGCACCGGGGTCTTGGTCTCCTCCGCCATGTTGACCGAGTCCTCGAACCCGACCATGGCGAAGAAGGCCAGGGCGGTGGCGGCCGTCACCGACCGGACCGGGCTCTCACCCGAGGCGGTGTCGAATTCCGTGACGCGCGCGAGGTCCCCCTGCCCGTGCCCCACCGCCCACGCGCCGATCCCGATGACCAGGAGCAGACCCGTGAGCTCGATGGTCGTCAGCACCACGTTGAGTCGGACCGATTCGGAGACGCCGCGGAGGTTGACGGCCGCGACCGCGGTGATGAACGCCAGGGCGATCCCGATCAGTGGCCAGGTCCCGGACATCAGGTCGAGCCCGACCGCCTCGTCGAGGTTCCCGGCAAAGGCGAGGGCGGCTGAGGACGCCGAGGTCAGACCGGAGGCCATGACGGTGAACGCCACGAGGAAGGTCAGGATCTGCACCCGGAACGCGCGGTGCGCGTACACGGCGGCGCCGCCGGCCTTCGGGTACTTGGTGACCAGCTCGAGGTAGCTCGCGGCGGTGAGGACAGCGACGGCGAACGCGATGAGGAACGGCAGCCACGCCGCGCCCCCGACCTCCTCGGCGACCTTGCCCGTGAGGGCGTAGATCCCGGTGCCGAGGATGTCCCCGACGATGAACAACAGGAGCAGACCCGGCCCGATCACGCGCTTGAGCGCCGGCGGCCCGGAGCCGGGGTCCGGCGCGGCGACGCCGGGGTCGCCCGCGTCCCGGCCCGGGGTGGACGGGGTGGTCGTCATGTGTACCTCCCGCGCGTCGGAGGGGCGTCGCCGATCCGGTCAGCATCCCACCGAACGGGCGCGACGGGAGCCGGTCCGGGAATGGTCGGTGCCCACGGGGCGACTGAACCGCCGTCGGCACGCCGGACCGCGTGGTTCACTGCCAGCACCGCTCCACAGGAGCCATGTGAGCGCTCCTGCCGAAGACGGAGGTGAGAGACGGATGACCCACCCCGACGCCGCCGACCCCCGCCCGACGCTGGGCACACCCGACCACGTCACCCGGCGGGTGCCCACCGCACGTCCCGACGAGCTCGTCGCCGACGTCCTCGCGGCCATGCGCGGACGACGGTACGACAGCGCTGCCACGGTCGCCGTCCTGGAGGACGACCGACTCGTGGGTCTGGTCTCCATCGAGCGGGTCCTCACCGCCGAGCCCGACACGCCGATCCACCGACTCGTCGACACCGCGCCGCCCACGGTGTCGCCCACGACGCACCGGGAGAAGGCGGCGTGGAAGGCGGTCGAGAGCCGCACACACACCGTCGCGGTGACCGACCACGGCCGGTTCGTCGGCCTCATCCCCGCCGAGGCTCTCGTGACGATCCTCTCGGCGGAACACGACGAGGACATGGTCCGACTCGGCGGATTCCTCAACACGGAGTCCTCTGCGCAGACGACCACGGTGGAGCCGGTACGCCGGCGCCTCTGGCACCGGCTCCCCTGGCTCGTCGTGGGCCTGATCGGCGCCCTGCTCGCAGCCGGTGTGGTGGGCACCTTCGAGGCCTCGCTGTCCGAGACCGTGCTCATCGCCTTCTTCGTCCCGGGGGTCGTCTACCTGGCGGACGCCGTCGGTACCCAGACGGAGGCTCTCGTCATCCGCGGACTCGCCGTGGGCGTGAGCGTCCGACGGATCGCCCTGCGGGAGGTGCTCACCGGCCTGATCCTGGGCGTCATCCTCGGCCTCGCGGCGCTGGCACTCGTCGGGACGATCTGGAACGACTGGGACGTCGCTCTCGCGGTGGGGATCTCCATCTTCGCGGCGTCGTCCATAGCCACGGCGATCGCGCTCGTCCTGCCGTGGATCATCGACCGGATGGGGAAGGACCCGGCCTTCGGCTCCGGGCCGCTCGCCACGGTGATCCAGGACCTGCTCACCGTGGCGATCTACCTCGGCGCCGCGACCCTCCTCACCAGGTGACGCACCCGGGACCCCGCGGTGGATTCACTCGGGGCGAGAAGAATGCTCGTCATGTAGCGGAACCGGGACTAGATTGCGGACATGACAGTCACCGACGAGTTCCTCGAGGCCGCCAGGGCCTACCAGTCCGACTTCGACAAGGGCGACCTGCCCATGCCGCCCGGCCGCAAGATCGCCGTGGTGGCGTGCATGGACGCTCGGCTCAACCCGTACGGTCTGCTCGGGCTGTCCGAGGGCGATGCGCACGTCATCCGCAACGCGGGAGGCGTGGTCACCGACGACGTGCTGCGGTCCCTCGCGATCAGCCAGCGACTCCTGGGCACCGAGGAGATCGTGCTGATCCACCACACCGACTGCGGGATGCTCACGTTCCGGGACGACGACTTCAAGGACCAGATCCAGGCCGACACGGGCCTGCGTCCGCGGTGGTCCCCGGAGGCGTTCCCGGAGGTGGAGGCAGACGTCCGCCAGTCACTCGCGCGGGTCGGGGCCGATCCGTTCCTCGTCCACAACACCGCGGTCCGCGGCTTCGTCTACGACGTCTCCAGCGGCGAGCTGCGTGAGGTCACTCAGGACTGATCCGGCGCCGTGCCCGACCCGGTCACGTCCGAGGGTTCCCCAGATCCGCTACTCCCTCTCCTTATCCGCTACGCCCATACGGAAGTTGTCAACCTGTTTTGAGACAGGTGTTGATTCCGGTGGGTTGCGGTAGTGGTGGCGCTTGCGGTGGTGTCCGGAAGCGTTCGGGGTGGGTGGCGGCGATGTGGTCCAGGCGTGCTTGGCGGGTTCGGTGGATGTGCTCGGCGGTGCCGGTGAAGACCTGCTGTGGGGTGTATCTGCCGAGCCCGCTGTGGTGGTGTCCGGTGGCGTAGCGGTGCAGGAAATCGGCGGTCCACGCGCGGGCATGGTCGAGGGAGTCGAACCGGTCTGGGTGGTCCAGGTCGTATTTGATGGTCTTGAACAGTGCCTCGGAGAACGGGTTGTCGTTGCTGACTCGGGGCCGGGAGTATGACCGGCCCACCGCTGCGGCATCGAGTGCGGTGGCCAGGTCGCGCGCCCGCATCGCGGCTCCGTTGTCTGCGTGCAGCAGTATCGGGGCGCCGTGGCGGTCGAAGGCGTCCAGGAACATCTCAACTGCCAGGGCGGTGTCTTCGCGGGTCTCGATGCGCCAGGCGACCGGGTAGCGCGAGTAGACGTCGATGGCCAGGTACAGCCGGTACACCTGCCGGCCGGGACCGCGAAGCATGGTGAGGTCCCAGGACCACAGGTCCCCGGCAGCAGCTGCGGTGGCGACGGGCTTGGGACGTCCGGGCCCGTGTCCACCGTGCCGGCCCGGGC
>JBKBUP010000218.1:0-4268 GCA_046289795.1 Dietzia sp.
ACACCGAGTTCCGCGAGATGTGGACCGACGTGCTGAGCCGGGGGATGGAGTCCGGGGAGTTCCGCCCCGACCTCGACATCCGGCTCACCTACCGGTTCCTGCGCGACACCGTCTGGGTGGCCGTGCGCTGGTACCGGCCGGAGGACGCCAACGACCACGCCGAGATCGCGGACCAGTACCTGCACATCGTGCTCGACGGCCTGGCCGTCGACTGAATTCCCACCCGATCCACTAGGAGACACATGACCAGCGTGACCGGCCGCGAGGCCTACGTGATCGACGCCGTCCGAACGCCTGTGGGCAAGCGCGGCGGGAGCCTGTCCGGCCAGCACCCGGCGGACCTGGGTGCGCATGTCATCCGCGCCGTCGTGGAGCGCACGGGTATCGACCCGGAGGTCGTCGACGACGTGATCTTCGGCTGCGTGGACGCCATCGGGCCCCAGGCGGGCAACATCGCGCGATCCGCGTGGCTCGCGGCCGGGATGCCGCTCGGCGTGCCCGGTACCACCGTCGATCGCCAGTGCGGCTCCAGTCAGCAGGCGATCCACTTCGGCGCGCAGGCCATCATGTCCGGCACCCAGGACGTGGTGCTGTTCGGTGGAGTGCAGAACATGAGCGCCCTGCCCATCTCGTCCGCCATGCTGGCGGGTCGCGAGTACGGGTTCGACGACCCGTTCACCGGTTCCACCGGATGGGTCGAGCGCTTCGGCGCACAGGAGATCTCCCAGTTCAACGGTGCGCAGATGATGGCCGACAAGTGGGGAATCTCGCGCCTGGAGATGGAGGAGTGGGCGTTCCAGTCGCATGCCCGCGCCCGTCAGGCGATCGCCGACGGCCGATTCGCGGGTGAGTACGTCCCGCTCGCCGGGCTCGAGTCGGACGAGACCACCCGTGAGACCACCCTGGAGAAGATGGCCTCGTTGCCGGTGCTCGCCGAGGGCGGTTCACTCACCGCGGCCGTGGCGTCGCAGATCTGCGACGGCGCGTCCGCGGGCCTGCTCGCGTCGGCCGAGGCGGTGGAGAAGTACGGCCTCAAGCCCCGCGCCCGCATCCACCACCTGACCGTCCGCGGCGACGACCCGGTGATGATGCTCTCCGCGCCCATTCCGGCCACCAAGTGGGCGCTGGAGAAGACGGGCCTGTCGATCGACGACATCGACGTGGTGGAGATCAACGAGGCGTTCGCCCCCGTCGTGTTGGCCTGGATCAAGGAGATCGGCGCCGACCCGGCCCGGGTGAACCCCAACGGTGGCGGTATCGCGCTCGGTCACCCGCTCGGCGCCACCGGGGCCAAGCTGTTCGCGACCCTCCTGAACGAGTTGGAGCGCACCGGCGGCCGCTACGGCCTGCAGACCATGTGCGAGGGCGGCGGCACCGCCAACGTGACGATCATCGAGCGCCTGGACGCCTGACGGTCGTGCTCGTGTGAGCTACACGGTCCCCGCACCACGTGGTGCGGGGACCGGCCTGTTCCTATGTCGCTGAGGGGTTTCGCCCTGTTACCGGTGCCCGTGAGTTGACGATGCCCGGCCGGTGGACCCGGCCGGGCATCGTGGAGACGTTCGCGCCGAGGCGCGGGAGGTCAGTTCCCGGTGTCCGCTGCCGCGGAGAGGGTGTCGAGGCCGCCCTCGCCGCCGCCGAGCAGGCCCAGGACGCTGCCGAGGCCGCCGTCATCACCCTCGCCGGTGGCGGCGGAGAGCGTTCCGAGGGTGTCCTCGGTCGACAGTCCGCCGATGCTGCCCTGGATCGCCTCAGCGGGATCGCCGACGAGCACGGGCCCGGCGATGTCCGATCCGCCGATCACGCAGTAGGTGACCACCGCGTACACGTTGGACGGCACCGTGGCGGAGACCGTGACATCGCCCAACGTCACGTTCGCGATCGGGGTGGGGAACAGGCCTGAGGTGTAGAGGAAGGTCACGCCGGAGTTCCCGCTGACCAGATCGGAGATCGCGTCCAGGTTCAGGTTCGAGACGGCCTCGAGCTGCGCTACGAGAGCCGGGGCGCTGGACGTGGGGACGACCGCGGCGACGCAGGTGTCGACGTCGATCAGGAGGTCCTTCTCGAAGGTCACCGAGACGGTGTTGCCGTTGACCACGGGCGCGGAGGCGGTGGCGGCGGACGCGGCGCCGGCGCCGGCGATGGTGAGGGCGGCGGTGGCGCCGAGGACGGCTGCGGTGCGGGCGGCGGTGCGGGGGGAGGTCATGGTGTTCTCCTGGGGGTGCCGGGTGTGGGGTCCGCCGGTGGCGGACAACGACTCTCAGAGTAGGCCAAGAAACTCCTGAGCAAGAGCTGATTCGACGAACACGGCCGCACCCGCCGACCAGGTGGTCGGCGGGTGCGTTACGGGAGTCTCCCCTGTGCCGGGTGGGGTGTCAGCCGAGGTCGCGGAGGGTATCCAGGCGCTGGTGTGCCTGGGTCATGATCCGCTGGATCAACTCGTCGCAGCTGGGGAGGTCCTCGATCATGCCGACGACCTGACCGGAGGCCAGGACGCCTGCTTCGGTGTTCCCCTCGACCAGACCGGCCTTCAGGAGCATCGGAGTGTTGGCGGCCATGACGATCTGCTGCCAGGTGCGGTCGGAGGCCTTCTTCATGTTGAGGCCGTCCCTCGCGAGCGCCTGCCACTTCATGCCCGTCATGGACTTGAACTTGTTGGCGTTCTGAACCGCAGCCAGCATCCCCTTGACGGGGCTTCCCGACTCGAGGGCATTGACCAGTCCGGTGCGCAGGACGCGGTGCGGCATCCCGTCGACACGGGTCGAGACGACGGTGTCCTGCAGGCCCTTCTCCAGATACTGCTGCTTGACCGCGTCCGGGACGCGGGAGTCGCTGGTGAGCAGGAACCGCGTGCCCATCGCGACACCGGCGGCGCCGTACGCGAGCGCGGCAACCAGGCCACGGCCGTCGAAGAAGCCTCCGCCCGCGATCACGGGGATGGAGGTGTTCCCGGGTCCGCCGAGGGCGTCGATGACGCTCGGCAGCAGCAGCGTCGTGGCGACCGGTCCGGTGTGTCCGCCGCCCTCGCCGCCCTGGACGATCACCGCGTCGGCGCCCCAGGAGGCCACCTTGACGGCGTGCTTCGCCGCGCCGATGGAGGGGACGACGACGAGGCCGTTCTCCTTCAACCTGGCGATCAACTCCGGCTTGGGCGCGAGAGCGAACGACGCGACGCGCACACCGTGGCGGATCATGAGCTCGCACCGCTCGGCGGCGTCCTCGGCATCGGCCCGGAGATTGACCCCGAATGGCTTGGTGGTCAGCTCCTTGGTGCGCACGATGGCGTTCTCGAGTTCCGAGAAGGTCATCGTGGCCGAGGCGATGATCCCCAGGCCGCCGGCGTTGGCGGTGGCCGCGGTGAGCTCCGGTCCGGACACCCAGCCCATACCCGTCTGGACGATCGGGTACTCGACTCCGACGAGTTCGGTGAAGGCCGTCGTGATGGTGGGGGCGTTCACGCGGCCGGCACCTCACGGTCGCGGAACCCACGCGGGTCGAGGACCTCGCGGATGATGCGGAGTTCCTCGGCCGACGGGTCGCGGGTGACGCCGGCCTCGGCCAGCCCCTCGATCTCGAACCCGGTGTTGTCCGCGACCTCGTCCGCGGTGACGCCCGGGTGGAGGCTCACCGCGCGCATGCCGCGGTCGGCGCCGCCGAAGTCGAAGACGCCCAGGTTGGAGACCACGCGGTGGATGTGGTGGTACCTGAACGCGGGGTCGCCCTCGCTGTAGCGGTCGTAACCCACGCCGCAGATGATGTCGACCTTCTCGGTGAACACCCGGCTCGAGTGCTTGCCCACCCAGTAGCTGGTGGCGTGGTTGATCGAGTTGCCGGGGGCCCCGCGCAGGCCGAACATCTGGCGGCCGGGCTTCTGGATGTCGTCGCCGAAGGCCGAGAGGTTCTGGTTGCCGAACCGGTCGATCTGGTTGGCGCCCATCACCACGTGGCGGGTGCCGGCCTGGAGTACGTCGAACACCCGCGGGAACGGGATGTACCCCTCGAAGTCGATGGTCTTGCCCAGCGGCGGGGTCTGGCCGAGGAAGCGGTACTCGCCGTCGGTGATCAGCAGGTCCGGCTCGGTGGTGAGCCGCGCGAGGCGGGCACCGATCGTGGCCATCGGCGTCATCGGGGAGGCGAAGATCTCGCCGGCCCCGGCGAAGATCTCCGCGCAGGCGACAGCGCAGTACTCGGCCCTGCTGACGGACTCGGTGGTGGTGTCGGTCATCACTTGGCTCCCTTTTCTGCGGCGGCAGCGCCCTTCTCGGCAG
>JBKBUP010000021.1:0-21288 GCA_046289795.1 Dietzia sp.
GCCTGGTCAACTCCGCCCGCGTGGAGATCGGTCGCAAGTTGGCGGTGGAGCACCCCGTCGAGGGCGACCTGGTGATCCCGGTGCCGGAATCGGGGACCCCTGCCGCCGTGGGCTATGCCCAGGGTTCCGGGATCCCCTTCGCCCAGGGGCTGACCAAGAACGCCTATGTCGGGCGCACGTTCATCCAGCCCAGCCAGACCATCCGGCAGCTCGGCATCCGGCTCAAGCTCAACCCGCTGCGCGAGGTCATCCAGGGGAAGAAGCTCGTGGTGGTGGACGACTCGATCGTCCGCGGTAACACCCAGCGGGCGCTGATCAGGATGCTGCGGGAGGCGGGCGCCCTCGAGATCCACGTCCGGATAGCCTCGCCGCCGGTCCGCTGGCCGTGCTTCTACGGCATCGACTTCGCCAGTCCCGCCGAGCTCATCGCCAACGGCGTCGACGCCACGGACGGGATGCTCGAGGGGGTCCGCAGGGCGATCGGGGCGGACACCCTCGGGTACATCTCGGTCGACGGGATGATCTCGGCGACCGGACAGCGTCCTGACGAGTTGTGTGCCGCGTGTTTCGACGGCCATTACCCCATCGAACTCCCCGACGACTCGACCATGAGCGCGGCCGTACTCGCGCTTAACGCGCAGGTCGACGGCGAGAACCGCGACCAGAACACGGCCCCGGACGACCCGGCCCTGAACGACCACGCGGACGCCGTCCGCCGACCCTGACCTGGCGCCCGACCACGGGCGCCGATGAGGAGAATCCAGATGACCGAGAACCCCCGCTCCGCGACCGGCGCCTCGTACGCCGCCGCCGGCGTCGACATCGACGCCGGCGAGCGCGCTGTCGAGCTCTTCGCGCCCCACGCCAAGCGTGCGACCCGGCCTGAGGTGATGGGTGGCCTCGGCGGCTTCGCCGGGCTGTTCTCCCTCAAGAACTCCTATCGCCAGCCGCTCCTCGCCTCGTCGACGGACGGCGTCGGTACCAAGATCGCGGTCGCGCAGGCCATGGACGTCCACAACACGGTGGGTATCGACCTCGTGGCGATGGTGGTGGACGACCTGGTGGTGTGCGGTGCCGAGCCGCTGTTCCTCCAGGACTACATCGCGATCGGCAAGGTCGTGCCGGAGCACGTGGCCGACATCGTCGAGGGCATCGCCGAGGGCTGCGTCCGGGCGGGCTGTGCGCTGCTGGGCGGGGAGACCGCCGAGCACCCCGGGCTCATGGCCCCGGGCGAGTACGACATCTCGGGCACCGGGGTCGGGATCGTCGAGGCCGACGAGATCCTCCGGGCGGAGAACGTGCGCCCCGGCGACGTGATCGTGGGCATGGCGTCCTCGGGCCTGCACTCCAACGGCTATTCGTTGGCCCGACACGTGCTGCTGGAACTCGCCCGCCTCCCGCTGGAGGGGCACGTCGAGGAGTTCGGACGGACCCTGGGCGAGGAACTCCTCGAGCCCACCCGCATCTACGCCCTGGACTGTCTGAGCCTGATCGCCGAGACGGACGTCCGCGTGTTCAGCCACGTCACCGGCGGAGGCCTGGCGGAGAACCTGGCGCGGGTGATGCCGCGCGGGCTGGTCGCACGTCTCGACCGGGGTCGGTGGCCGGTGCCCGCCGTGTTCGGCACCATCGCCCACCACGGGCGTGTCGAGCAGGCCGAGATGGAGCGCACGTTCAACATGGGGGTCGGCATGATCGCCGTCCTCCCGGCCGAGGACGTGGACCGCGCCCAGGCGGTCCTCACGGCCCGCCACGTGGACAACTGGGTGATCGGTCATGTCGACAAGGCCGGCGAGGTCGCCGCCGACGCGCCGCGCGTCGTCCTCGAGGGATCCCACGCGCGGTTCTAGGCGGGTGGCGCACCCCGCCGCACACACGTGGGCCGGGCATCCAGTGCGGATGCCCGGCCCACGTGTGTGCGGCGGTCGGGGAGTGCGGTCAGAACCTGCTGTCGCCGTCGGACCATGACCCGTAGGGGTCATCGTCCTCGTCGGTACTGGGCCGCTCGGTGCTGATTCGTGTGGTGGGCGCGCCACCACCCGCCAACTCCGCCTGGAGACGTTCTAGGTCCGTCTGCGGAGTGTTGTACTTCAGTTCGCGAGCGACCTTGGTCTGCTTCGCCTTCGCGCGGCCTCGGCCCATCGACCTGACCCCCTCGGAAACGGTGCTGGGCCACCTCGGGGGTGCCCATCAATGTGAGTATCTGCCTGACCACAGGATAGCGTGCCCGGCGCGGAATGTCCGCCCGGGTGTCGTGGGAGCCGTCTCCGGCGCCTACGCCTGCCCGCGCAGCCTGCGGATCGCCTCGCGTCCGGCCTGCGGGCCGGTGTCGTCCGGGACGGAGTCGGGATCGATGGCGGCGGAGACACCGTCCACCTCGAGAACGGTGTCCGAGGCCACCGACCGTTTGATCAGGGCGAGCGCCACCGGGCCGTACTCGTGGTGTTGGACGACGGTGCCCAGGCGCCCCACGGGGCGTCCACCGGCGAGGATCTCGGCGCCGGGGGTGAGCAGCTGGTCCCCGCCGGAGCCGTCCAGATGGAGCCGTACGAGGACGCGGGGGGACTTGCCGAGGTTGTGGACGCGGGAGACCGTCTCCTGGCCCCGGTAGCACCCCTTGTCCAGGTGGACCGCGCCGCGCTGCGCGACCTCGCCGATCCACGTGGGGATCTCGTGGGGGATGGTCTTCTCGTCGGTGTCCACACCGAGGCGGGCACGTAGCGGGACGGTCTCGACCGCGCGGAGGGCCTCGAACGCCCACGAGCCCGCGGGTCGGGCGCCGGACCGGACAGCCGCGTCGAACCAGGCGGGCAGCCCCGCGCGGGGGATGAGGAGGTCGACGGACCCCGCCAACGGCCACGGCATCCGGCGGGCGATCCCGCCCCCCGGCAGCGGGACGCTCGCGTAGTCACCGACGGGTAGCTCCACCGTGGTCCCGTCGGGGGCGGTGAGGGCACCGGGGAGTCCGGTGCCGGCGAGGGTGACGACGACGAGGTCGGCGGCCTCCGGGGTCGCATCGGCCCAGAAGACCATCCTGGTCAGGAACGTGAGCAGTGCCGCGCCCCGGCCGGGCTCGGTGTCCATGACGAGTGTCCCGTCGACGTCGGACAGCACCACGTGGTGCTCCACCCGTCCGTTCGCGTCCAGGATCAGGGTCTCGCCCCCGGCACGGTCCGCGAGTTCGGCCACGTGCTGCGAGACGAAGCCCTCGAGCCAGCTCAGCCGCTCGCCGCCGCCGATGGTCAGCACGTCCCGGTTGGAGCGGTCGACGACCACCACGGAAGAGGTGGCGGCGCGCTGCTCGCCCAGGGGGTCGCCGTAGTGGAACGGGACCCCGGCGTCGGGGCCCGGTCCGGTCGTGTCCACGGCGCCGGGTCGGGTCAGGATCGGGCTGTGGTAGCCATGGTCGGTCCTGTCGGGCACAGCTGGGACGGTCACGATCGCGATCCTACGTGCGTCGTCGTAGTGTTGCCGCCATGGGCACTGCAGCGGGATCAGGAGTGGGCCGGGCGGCGGACCGGGAAGCGGACGCGAGGGTGGTCGTACTGGTCGCGGGTGGTCCGGACGGTCCACGTCCCCGGGTGCACCCCGCCGGTGAGCCGTTGCTGCTCGCCGACGACCTCGCCGCCGTCCGGGGTGACGGTTGCTTCGAGACACTCCTGGTGGTGGGGGGCCGACCGGCCAAACCGGAGCGGCACCTCGCCCGGCTGTCGAGGTCGGCGTCGGCCCTCGGACTCACCGGGCCCACGGCCGAGGAGTGGGCGGCCGGTATCGCCCTGGCCGCGCGGGAGTGGGGCCCGGGCTCCGAGGGGATGCTGCGCCTGGTGCTGTCCCGTGGCCCCGAGCGCGGGGGCCCGGAGACGGCCTACATCACCGTCGCACCCGTCGGGCCGCACGCGGTGCGTGCCCGTGCGGAGGGCATCGACGTGACCGTGCTGGGCAGCGGGTTCCCGGCGGACTTCGCGGCGTCGGCGCCCTGGATGCTGCTGGGTGCCAAGACGCTGTCCTACGCGGCCAACATGGCCGCTCTGCGCCACGCGGCTGCGAAAGGGTACGACGACGTGGTCTACCTGTCCTCCGATGGGGAGGTACTCGAGGGTCCGCGGTCGACGATCGTCACAGCGCGTTCCGGCGAGCTCGTCAGCCCGCCGGCGGAGGTCGGGATCCTCGAGGGCACCACGCTCGGGGCGCTCGCCGAGGTCGCGGGCCGGGAAGGCGTTGCGGTGCACCGCGAACGACTGCTGCTGACCGACCTTCTCGCGGCCGACGCCGTGTGGTTGCTCTCCTCGGTCACCCTCGCCGCGCGGGTCCGTCGGATAGACGACGTGACGCTGGAGTGGGCGGATCCCGGGGTCGACGTCGCCGGGATGGTCGACCGCGCCGTCGGGAGGGCCTGACGCTCGACGCGCGGCGTCCCGTCTGCTGCTGGCTGCTTGCCGCCTGTCGTCGACCGCCGACCGCCGACCACCGACCACCGACCGAGAGTCAGCCGGCGACGCGACGCAGACGTGCCGACATGTGCGGGACGAGGCCCTTCTCCGGGTGGACGCGCTCCTCGACCCAGCCCAGGTCGCCGCCCTCGACGATCCCGTAGATGCGTTTCGCGCCGCCCCGCTCGGGGCCGGTCGGGGAGGCGAGCACGACGTCGGTCGCCATCTCCCACGCGGCCTGGTTGATCGGCGCGCCGTAGTAGATCTCGATGACCCCGGAGGCGTGGGCCACGAGGAACTCGAGTTGGTCGTCCTCGGAGATCCGCCAGAACCCCGCCTCGCGGTAGGCGGCGTCGTCCACGGCGCCACCCTGGTCGAACGTCCAGGCGCGGGAACTCCAGCTGAGGTAGTTCTCACCGTCGTGGGACACGACTATCTGCTGACCGAAGCGGTGCTCACCGCGGTCGGCGGTGTCCGCCTCGCCCTCGCCCTCCCAGACCCCCACCAGGGGGAGTAGCGCGAGCAGGCCCGGGTGCAGGTCCGGGCCGAAGCGGAGGTTGGCCGTGTCCTCCGGGACCGGGAGGTCGGAGAACGCCGGGATGTTCCGACCCGCGGTCTGCTCGGACCGCTCCGCCGCGGCGTCGACCGCCGCGTTCGCGGATCCGCGTACGACAGGGTTGCCGTCTCCCCCCTCGGGGGTGGACGACGTGGGGTCGACTGCGCCGGTGTGGTCGCTGTCCGTCACGACTCGTCGGTGACCGTGCGGTACACGATGTAGCAGGTGACCCATGTGATGGCCAGCGTGCAGAGGACGAGGAGGATCTCGAAGAAGAGCACCATGGCCTAATCCTAACCCCGAGGGTGTCAGCCCAGTGAGATGCGGGCGTCGATCGAGTGGATGAGGCAGTCCTCGGGGGGTACCACGAAGTCCTCGCTGACCCGCGCCCTGAGCCCCACCACGGTCACGAGCGTGAAGTCCGCGTGCACGACGCCCTCGCGACCGGGGGGGTCGACGGTGATCACGATGTCGCGCACCTCCCGGATGGTCGAGTACTGGAGGTGCAGATGCAGGTCCCACTTGAGGTGGTCGGCGCCGAACCCGGTCCTGAGCCCGTTCTCGTGACGAACACAGTCGGGCGCGAAGGGCACGCGGAACGCGGCCGCGGGCAGGGTGAGGGCGGTGAGGTACATCCGCACCGCGGCCTCGCGCTCCCCGGGGGAGTAGGGGCCGGGGTGGTCCGGGACCTGCGGGACGGCACCGCGCCGCTGGTCGATGCCCACGATGACGGCGGAGGCGACGGAGGCGCCGACGGCGACGACGGAGGCGCGTGCGGCCAGCCCGAGCGCTCGGGAGAGAAGTGACATGCTCCAGAGATTAGCGAGTCGGCCGCCCGTGCGGGGCGAGGACGATCCTCACCTCTCGACGGGGACGCCGATGAGAGAGCCGTACTCCACCCAACTGCCGTCGTAGTTGACCACATCGGGCTGGTCGAGGAGTTCGTGGAGGACGAACCACGTGTGGCTGGACCGCTCACCGATCCGGCAGTACGTCACCACGCGGCGACCGGATCCGTGGAGGAAGTCCGCGTAGATCTCCCGGAGGTCCGCGTCGGTGCGGAAGGTGCCGTCGCGGGTCACGGCGCGGTTCCAGGGGATGCTCACGGCGCCGGGGATGTGCCCGCGTTGGCGGCCGCCCTCCTGGGGCAGCCCGGCCGGCGCCGTGAGCCTGCCGGTGTACTCGTCGACGGAGCGCACGTCCACCAACGCGTCGCTGCCCAGTCCGGCCAGCACGTCATCGCGGAACGCGCGGATGGACAAGTCCTGCGGATCGGCCACGTATCCGGTCACCGGACGCTCGGGGACGTCGGTCTCGAGCGGCAGTCCGTCGCGCTCCCAGCGCATGCGGCCACCGTCGAGCAGACGCACGTCGGCGTGACCGTAGAGCCGCAGGTACCAGTAGGCGTAGGCGGCGAACCAGTTGTGGTTCCCGCCGTACACCACCACCGTGTGATCGCGGGTGATGCCTCGTTCGGACATCAGCTCGCCGAACCTCTCGCGGCCCACGAGATCGCGCGTGAACTCCTCCTGGAGTTCGGTGCGCCAGTTCAGTGCGACGGCGCCGGGGATGTGACCGTCGGTGTGATAGGCCGCCACGTCCTCGTCGACCTCGAGGAAGACCACCGAGTCGTCGGCCAGGTGCGATTCGGCCCAGCGGGTGCTGACCAGTACGTCGTCGCGACTCATGTCGGCGAGTCTAGTGGTCCGGTCGGGCCAGGTCGCCGAGCGGCGCGATCCCCGGTCCACCGGTGCCGCGGGCGGTGAGCGTCCCGCCCCTCACCGTGAGGGTCTCCACCTCGACGCCGAGGGGGAGCACGTCCGGGGAGAGGGTCAGCGCGGTCCGCCGCAGCGCGAGGTCGGGGTCCTGGTCCGGGAGACCGGAGGGGCCCGTCGCGGCCTCGACCGGGACGAGGTGCGCGCCACGATCGTCGACGACCAGGTCGACAATCGCGGATACACGGGTGTCGGATCCCTCGAGGGTCCCGGTGACGCGGGCCCGGTGTTCGTTCCCTCCGGCGAGGCTCGGATCGTCGGACCCGCCGACCAGGACGTCCCGCATCCCGAGGGCGGGGCCGAGTGCGTCGCCGGAGATCTGGACGGAGATGGTGACAGATTCCGCCGTCATGGCGGCGGACCGGTCCGCGGGTACGTGCAGATCGGTGGCGACCGCCTCCACGGCCACCGGACCGAGGCCCGGGCGGGTGACACCCTCGGCGCGGATCGACGCCGACGTGAGGGTCTCGGGCCCGGACCACCGCGAGGTCGGGCCCCCGCCGATCATCACCGACGGGGCCGCGACCCCCGGTGTGGCCGGGCGGATCCGGGTGGACACGTCCGCCTCCACCCTGGAGGCGTTGACGGAGTCCACGGTGAAGGCGCCGAGCACCACGACGGCCAGGGCGGCGGTCGCCACCGAGACACTGCGACGGGCTCTCATGGGGTTCAGGTCTACTCCGATCGCCGGAACGGGGGGACGGGTCGCTAGTATCGTCTGGGCGCCCGGACGAGGAGGAAGCGACACATGGACGTAGTGCTCCTCACGACTGAAGCCGACCCCGAAGCGGTCGTACCCGCACTGTCCCTCCTGCCGCACTCGGTCCGGCTGCTGCCGGCCCTCGCATCCTCCGTGGGGGAGCTGTCCGGGGCCGCTCTCGCCGTGGTCGACGCCCGTAGTGATCTCGCGGCATCCCGCGCGCTCTGCCGCCTTCTCTCGGGGAGTGCGGACATCTCCGTCATCGCCGTGGTCTCGGAGGGTGGACTGATCGCGGTCAGTGGGGACTGGGGGCTCGATGACATCATCCTGCCGACCACGGGCCCCGCAGAGGTGGACGCCCGGTTCAGACTGTCCGCCGCCCGCCACTCGGCGCAGGGGGAGTCCGACGGTGGGCTGCTCACCGTCGGCGAACTCGTGATCGACGAGGAGACCTACGTGGCCCGGGTGAAGGGGCGGCCCCTGGACCTGACCTACAAGGAGTTCGAACTCCTCAAGCACTTGTGCCAACACCCCGGGCGGGTCTTCTCGCGCGCCCAGCTCCTCCAGGAGGTCTGGGGCTACGACTTCTTCGGCGGTACCCGGACGGTCGACGTCCACGTCCGACGGCTGCGCGCCAAGCTGGGACCTGATCACGAGTCCCTCATCGGCACGGTCCGTAACGTCGGCTACAAAGCGGTCCGGCCGACCGACCGCAGGGAGGACGGGGGAGACGCATGACCGTCATCGAACACGCGGTGGACGAGGGGACGGCCGCGATGATCGAGGCCGTCGCCAGGGAAGCCGAAGCCGAGGACGGCGTGGCTCCGCTGGGGGAGCAGCCGCTGCGGACCCTCCGGTCGGGCGGTGGGCAGGACGTCCGTCACCTCCTGGTCCGCAGTGGCGACGAGGGCGGGATCGCCGGGTACGCCCAGCTCGAGGGCAGCGGAGGCGAGGCGACCGCCGAACTGGTCGTGGCCCCCGGACACCGTCGACGCGGGGTCGGGTCGGAACTGGTCCGCGCCGTGTTCGACCGCGAGCCCACCGCAGCGGTGTGGGCTCACGGTGACCTGCCTTCCGCGCGCGCGCTCGCCGGGGCGGAAGGCCTCGTCCGTACCCGCGAGCTGCTCAAGATGCGTCGGCGCGCCTCGGCCGGCCCGTCGCTGCCCGGGACGTCGCCCGCGGAGGGGATCGAGACGGGCTCGCTCGCCGAGGCGGCGTCCGAGGGCGGCTCGCGGTGGCCCGGGCTGGACGCCCGGGAAGAGTTCCTCCGGGTCAACAACGCGGCGTTCTCGTGGCACCCGGAGCAGGGCGGCTGGTCCCGCGGCCAGCTCGACGAGCGGCTGGCGGTGGACTGGGTCGACCCCGAAGCCGTATTCCTGGCCGTCGACACCACCGGACCCACACCGCGGCTCGCGGGGTTCCACTGGACCAAGACGGTCGCCGAACCCGGTGAACCCGTGGAGGGCGAGGTCTACGTGGTGGCCGTCGACCCGGCCGACCAGGGGCGTGGACTCGGAGGGCTGCTCACCGCGCTGGGAGTCGCGCACCTCGAGGGGCCGGTGGGCGCGGAGTCGGTCGTTCTCTACGTCGAGGGTGACAACGCGGCTGCCATCCGGACATACGAGAAGCTCGGTTTCACCGTCGAGCACCGCGATGTGACGTACGCCTCCGTCTGAGGCGCCGGGTCGGGCTGCCCTGTGGTCGCCAATCGACCCAGGTGGGGGCGCTGCTCGTGGCCCCGGGTGGACGCATTAGCGTGACGCATCCACTGAGTTCATCTCGCGTTCATCTTGTCCGGCGAGATCGTTCATATCGGACCCTTAGGTTCTGATCTCGTCGGGTCGCGGTAACGGCCCGGCTTTGTGTTGCAGTCGCCACAGACGTGTTCGGGGGGTCTCCCGCCGGACGAAACAAGGAGATTCAGTGAACCTCAAGCGCACCGGTGCTCTACTCGGCCTCACCGCCCTCACCGCGGTCGGGCTCGCCGCCTGCTCGGATGACAACACCGGAAGCGGTGACACCGCGGCGCAGAGTGTCTCCGACGCGGAATGCGGCGGCAAGGAGACCCTGACCGCGTCGGGATCATCCGCCCAGAACAACGCCATGACGATCTTCGCCAACTCCTTCGCCATGAGCTGTGAGGGTCAGACCCTGAACTACAACTCCAACGGTTCCGGCGCCGGCGTGAGTGAGTTCACCGGCGGGATCACGGACTTCGGTGGATCCGACTCCCCGCTGAAGGACGCCGACTACGCGGCGGCCGAGCAGCGGTGCGACTCCGAGGCGTGGAACATCCCCGCTGTCTTCGGCCCGATCGCGGTGGCCTACAACCTCGACGGCGTCGATCTCAAGCTCTCCGGCCCCACTCTCGCCAAGATCTTCAACGGTGAGATCACGACGTGGAACGATCCGGCCATCGCCGAGGAGAACGAGGGCACGGACCTCCCGGACGAGCCCATCACCGTGATCTTCCGGTCGGACGAGTCCGGCACGACCGACAACTTCCAGAAGTACCTGGAGGCGGCGTCGGACGGTGAGTGGACGCAGGGGGCCGGCAAGACCTTCACCGGTGGTGTCGGCGAGGGTTCCCGCGGCAACGAGGGTGTCTCGGGTGCCATCGGTCAGACCCCGGGCACCATCACGTACACCGAGTGGTCCTACGCGAAGAACCAGGACCTCTCGATGGTCAAGGTCATCACCCCGGCGGACCCAGAGGGTGTGGAGCTCAACGCCGAGACGTCGGGCGTGACCATCGACTCGGCGCGGCTTCTGAACGAGGGCACCAACGACCTCGTCATCGACACCTCGTCGTTCTACGTCCCCGAGGCCGCGGGTGCGTACCCCATCATCCTCCCCACCTACGAGATCGTCTGCTCGTCGTACGAGGATCCGGAGACCGCTGCGGCCGTCCGGGCCTTCCTCAACATTGCAGTGGCGGAAGACGTCCAGGCTCAGCTCGAGGACGAGGGATACATCCCGGTGCCGGACGCGTTCCGCGACCAGCTCCTGACCGCCATCTCCGAGATCTCCTGATCCACGGGTCACCGGCCCGCCGCTGAACGGGGCGGGCCGGTGACCGACCATCTCACCCCCGAGCGACTGAAGGTCCCATGACAGTTCACGAATCCGTCGACCGCGACGCCGACCAGAAGGCCGGGCAGTCCGGCGGGCTCTCCGACGGCACGGGGTTGGCGCCGGATCCGGACAAGGGCGGTAAGGGCGACCTGCTCGACGCCAAGTCGTCTCAGCAGGCGGACGCGATCTTCCGAGGCGTCACGGTGGCGGCCGGCGCCGTCATCGTCGCCCTCATCGGCTTGATCGCGATCGTCCTGGTCATGCAGGCGACGCCCTCTCTCCTGGCGAACAACGTCAACTTCCTCACCTCGACCGAGTGGAACACCAGCGACCCGGAGAACATGCGTTTCGGCATTCTCGACATGTTCAGGGTCACCGTGCTCAGCTCGATCTTCGCGCTTGTCCTCGCCGTACCGGTGTCCATCGGCATCGCCACTTTTCTCGTCCAGTACGCACCGGCCAGGCTCTCGAGGTCGCTGTCGGCGCTCATCGATCTGCTGGCGGCGGTCCCGTCGATCATCTACGGCATGTGGGGCCTGATCGTGCTCGGGCCGTGGTTGGTCCCTCTGTCCACGTGGCTCAACGAGAACCTCGGTTGGATCTTCCTCTTCGGCGACGGCAACGTGTCGATCGCCGGCGGTGGCACGATCTTCACCGCCGGGGTGGTCCTGGCGATCATGATCCTCCCGATCATCACCTCCATGTCGCGTGAGACCATCCGCCAGACCCCGTCGCTCCACCAGGAGGCCGCCCTCGCTCTGGGTGCCACCAAGTGGGAGAAGATCCGGATGACGTGCTTCCCGTACGCCAAGTCGGGCATGATCGCGGGCTCCATGCTCGCGCTCGGCCGAGCGCTCGGCGAGACCGTCGCGGTCCTGATCATCCTGCGTGCGGCGAGTGCCCCCGGCACTCTGTCGCTCTTCGACGGCGGTTTCACCTTCGCCTCCAAGATCGCGTCGGGAGCCGCCGAGTTCAATCAGCCGCTGCCCACCGGTGCCTACATCGCAGCGGGTCTCGTGCTCTTCATCCTCACCTTCTTCGTCAACCTCATCGCACGCTCCGTGTCCGGTGGAAAGGTCAACGGCTGATGTCACAGGCAACTCCCGACCTCGCGAAACCGGCCAAACCGTCGGACACGTTCCTGCCCATCGCCGGTAGCCGCAGGGTCAAGGACAAGGCGGCGACGGTGATCTTCTCGCTGTGCTTCGTCCTGGCCGTGATACCGCTGGTGGCGCTGCTCTACAAGGTGATCGAGTCGGGCATTCCCGCGGTCATCAACCCCGCGTGGTGGACCAATTCGTTCTTCCTCGTCTCGCCGTCCTCGATGGGAGGCGGTGTGGGTCACGCCATCTACGGCAGCCTCGTCCAGGCGATAATCGCGGCAGTCATCTCCATCCCGCTCGGAGTGGCCGCGGGCATCATGCTCGTCGAGTACCCCGAGTCCAGGTTGGCCAAGCCGACCACCTTCATGGTCGACGTACTCGCGGGCGTGCCCTCGGTCGTGGCCGCCATCTTCATCTTCGGAGTCTGGGTCTCGGTCCTGAGGTTCCAGCTCAGCGCGTTCGCAGTGAGCCTCGCCCTGGTGTTGCTCATGCTGCCCTTGATCGTGCGGTCCACCGAGGAGATGCTCAAGCTCGTCCCGGACGAGCTCCGCGAGGCGTCGTACGCGCTCGGTGTGCCCAAGTGGAAGACCATCGTCAGCATCGTGATCCCCACCGCGTTGTCGGGCATGATCTCCGGTGTCTTCCTCTCGATCGCCCGGGTGATGGGCGAGACCGCCCCGGTGCTGATCCTGGTGGGGTACACGGCGAGCTTCAACTACAGCCTCTTCGAGGGCAACATGGCGTCCCTGCCGCTGTTGATCTTCAACCAGCTCTCGAACCCGAACGAAGCCGGCCAGTACCGGATCTGGGGCGCAGCTCTCACGCTCATCATCATCATCGCGCTGGCGAACGTCCTCGCCACGTTCGCTTCCAAGGCGCTCGCGCCGAAGACCAAGTAAGGACACTGTCATGGCCAAGCGACTCGACCTCGAGAACGTCGACATCTTCTACGGCGACTTCCACGCCGTGAAGGATGTCGACCTTCACGTCCCCCCGCGCTCGGTGACCGCGTTCATCGGCCCGTCCGGCTGCGGCAAGTCCACCGTGCTCCGCTCGCTCAATCGAATGCACGAGGAGATCTCGGGCGCGTACGCCACGGGTTCCATCAAGCTCGACGGCGTGGACATCTATGACAAGAAGGTGGACCCCGTCGCCGTGCGACGGACCATCGGCATGGTCTTCCAGCGGCCCAACCCGTTCCCGACGATGTCGATCAAGGAGAACGTCACCGCCGGCCTCAGATTGCAGGGCGTCAGGAACAAGAAGAAGCTGGACGAGGTGGCGGAGAAGTCGCTGCGCGGTGCCAACCTGTGGAACGAGGTCAAGGACCGCCTCGACAAGCCGGGAGGTGGTCTCTCCGGTGGGCAGCAGCAGCGCCTGTGCATCGCCCGCGCGATCGCGATCGAACCCCAGGTCCTGCTCATGGACGAACCCTGTTCGGCCCTCGACCCGATCTCGACCCTCGCGGTGGAGGACCTCATCGCTGAGCTCAAGAGCGAGTTCACCATCGTGATCGTGACGCACAACATGCAGCAGGCGGCACGCGTGTCCGATCAGACCGCGTTCTTCTCACTCGAGGCCACCGGCATGCCGGGCCAGCTCGTCGAGGTGAACTCCACGGAGAAGATCTTCTCGAACCCGGACAACAAGCAGACCGAGGACTACGTCTCCGGCCGCTTCGGCTGAACCTCCTCGCACAACACCACAGCACCCCGGTACCCGCCACGTGAGCGGGTACCGGGGTGCTGTTGTTATCGGCGCCCCGGCCGACGGTCAGCTGGGGTTGTCGCCCTTCCCGGAGTCGTCGCCGCCGACTCGCTTCTTCAACGACCTGTCGGTCTCGTTGAAGCGGCGGACCAATTCCTCGTTGGAGGCGGCGGAGAGCTCGGGGTCGTCCTCCGCCAGGGTGGCGTACTCGCCGGTGGCGAGGAAGATCACGCGCTGGGCCACCTCCACGGCGTGGTCGGCGAACCGCTCGTAGTAGCGACCGAGGAGGGTCACGTCGACCGCCGACGCCACACCCCACTTCCACTCGCGCACGGTGAGAAGGGTGAACAGGTGGCGGCGGAGGTCGTCGACGGCGTCATCCTGCTGGGCCAGTGTGGCGGCCTGCTCCGCGTCCCGGTTGAGCAGTACCTCGGTGGCCGACCGGCCGAGTGAGACCGCGACCCGGCCCATCTCGGCGAAGTACCCGTTGACGGGCTCCGGCAGCACGCTCTCGGGATGCCTCCGACGCACGATCTTCGCGACGTGTCCCGCCAGCGTTCCCATCCGGGTGAGGTCCTGGACGAGCTGGATGGATGTGACCACCTGACGGAGGTCACGGGCCACCGGGGCCTGGAGGGCCAGGAGCGCGAATCCGCGCTCCTCGTTCTCGGTCGCCAGCCGGGACATCTCCGTCGACGACTGGAGAACCTTCTCGGCGGCCACGAGGTCGACCTGGAGGAGGGCGTGGGTCGCCAGTTCCATGTCGTCGGTGGCGAGGGAGCACATCCGTGCCATCGACGTGGCCAGATCCGTGAGTTCTTCAGAGTAGACAAGACGCATGCGAACCAGCATACGGGCATGTCAACCGCACTATCGATCCCGGCGATGAACGGGCGATGAACAGCCGGGCACGCCGTCGGCGGGGTGCTCTCCGGGTCCGGCTCAGCCGCCCGAGTTCTCGGCGTCCGCGCCCTCGAGCGCCACCGCGTCGTCCTCCGGGTCGTCCAGCCAGCCCTCGGGCAGGAGAACCCGGGAGGGCGACCCCTGGCGCCCGCGTGGGCCGTAACCGTCGGCGGGGAAGGGTTCGTCCTCGGGGAGATCGGCGAGCATCTCCGCGAGGTCGTCCAGGGTGCGGACGGCGGCCAACGCGACCCGCTTGCCGGAACCGGCCGGGAACCCCCGCAGGTACCAGGCCACGTGCTTCCGGATGTCGCGCATCCCCTTGTTCTCGCCGTGGTGCTCGGCGAGCAGTTCGCCGTGCCGGTACATGATGCGGCCGACCTCCCCGAGCGTGGGCGGGGTCGGGGCCTCTCGCCCGTCCAGGGTGGCGGCGAGTTCGGAGAACAGCCACGGACGGCCCAGGCAACCGCGGCCGATCACGACGCCCGCGCACCCGGTCTGTTCCCGCATCCGGACCGCGTCGTCGGCGGAGAAGATGTCGCCGTTGCCCAGCACCGGGATGTCCGAGACCGCGCCGATGTGCTCGACCAGTCGGGAGATCTGTGACCAGTCGGCCTCACCGGAGTACCGCTGGGCGGCGGTCCGTGCGTGGAGGGCCACGGCCCGGGCGCCCTCGTCGACGGCGATGCGACCGGCGTCGAGGTGGGTGTGGTGCTCGTCGTCGATGCCCACACGCATCTTCACCGTGACCGGGATGTCGGTGCCCTCGGTGGCCCGGACCGCCGCCGCGACGATGGACCGGAACAGCCGTCGCTTGTAGGGGATCGCCGATCCGCCCCCGCGCCGGGTGACCTTGGGGACCGGGCAACCGAAGTTGATGTCGATGTGGTCTGCCAGGTCCTCGTCGACGATCATCTTGGCGGCCGCGTAGGTGTACTCCGCGTCGACGGTGTACAGCTGCAGGCTGCGCGGGGACTCGTCGGGAGCGAACGTGGCCATGTGCAGGGTCCCCGGTTGGCGTTCGACGAGCGCCCGGGCCGTCACCATCTCACAGACGTAGAGCCCGGACACCGACCCCTGCTGCTCGCGTTCGAGCTCGCGGCACAGCGTGCGGAAGGCGACATTGGTCACGCCCGCCATCGGCGCCAGGACGACGGGCGAGGCGAGCTCGAGGGGGCCGATGCGCAGGGCGGGCCCGCCGGTGGTGGTGGGTGCGGACATGCTCCGAGTGTCCCAGCGCGGGGCGGGTAGGTCCAATGGGGCGCCGGCTGTGGACGGTCTGCTCGAGGACGGGCCGTCAGTGGTGCCCCCAGTCGGGCTCGAACCGACGACCTGCGGATTAAAAGTCCGTAGCTCTACCAACTGAGCTATAGGGGCGTCGGACACGATACCGTCCCCGTTCGCGCCGGCGGGCGTCGGCTTACGCACGGTTGGTTTAGACGTCTGCTGGGCGGTGCCCTAAACTCGAACGCGCTGCGGACCGGCGATCCCGGACGTGGCGTACGCCCCCTTCGTTTAGCGGCCTAGGACACCGGCCTTTCACGCCGGCAGCGCGGGTTCGAATCCCGTAGGGGGTACGCGTGTGATGTCTCGGATCATCGTTCGTTGATGATCCGAGACATCACTCATTTGTGCGGGTTCGCTGGTCGGCGGGCTGTGGTCGTTTTGCGTGGTAGTCCTTTGTGGGGTCGAGGTCGTACTCGGCTATGACTTCGGCCGTTTCGGTCAGCGCCACGATGGCTTCGTCGTCGATGACCAGGATTCTGACTTTCTGGTTTTTGTAGGGGCGTCCGACTCCGAGGTGCCTGAGTTTTCCGGCGTATCGCAGGGTGACTTTGCCGTCACGGCAGACGGTGTCTTCTCGTATGCGGGCTTCGGGGTTGTGGTGCTGGCCGGCGGTCGCCTTGGGCAGTGCGGTGTAGGCGGTGACCGGGGTGCGGCGGCCGATGCCGCCGTGGGGCCTGCGGGTGTTGTAGTGCTCCTGGAAGGCATCAAGGAGCCGGTTGAGGTCGGTGATGGTGGCTGTGGGTGGCCGGGCCGCGAGCCACTTCTTGAGGGTCTGGTGGAAGCGCTCGATCTTGCCCTGGGTCTGGGGGTGTGATGGCCGGCCGTTGATCTGGCGAATTTGGCGGCTGTGCAGCAGTTTCTCGAGTCCGTTCTTGGCATTGTCGCCTCCGCCGCGGGCGAACCTGGTGGTGAAGACCAGCCCGTTGTCGGTCAGCACGCTGGCGGGCTCTCCGTAGGTGGTGAACGTGGTGGTGAAAGCGGTCACGACGCTGGGGCCGGTGACGCGGCGGTGCGCTCGAATGTGCAGCAGGAAGCGGGAGTGATCATCGAGGATGTCGAGGACTTCGACGTCGGTCCCGTCGGCCAGTCTGATGTGGGTGAAGTCGGCCTGCCACATCTCGTTGGGTTGGGCGGCCTGGAAGCGGATGTAAGACGACTTGGGGCGTTTCTTCGGCTGGGCAGCGACCATCCCGGCCCGCTGCAGAATTCGGTGGATCGTGGCCCTGGACGGTGGCGTGAGGCCCTCCTTTTCGAGCCAGTAGGCGATGGAGTCGGCGCCGTTGTCATCGCCCTGACCAGCCAGTTCTGCCCGAAGCTGACAGATTCGGTTGCAGACGTGGTCGGGAGTGGCGTTCGGCCGGATCGCCGGGCTCGTGGAGCGCGTTTCGAATGCCGCGTCGCCCTCGAGTCGGTACCGGGCCAGCAACTTCTGGACCCATCTCGTGCTGATCCCCAGCTTGTCCGCCGTACCTGACGGCCCCAGCGAGGACTGGGCCATCGTGATGATCTGTCGGTTCGTCGCCATCCACAGGACTGTCGACCGGTCAGGTGAACGATGTCGCGAGACAGTCGATCGTCTCCAGCTCAGGTGCGAACGATGTCTCGAGACATGCCGTCTCCCGGGGTGAACGATGTCGCGAGACATAGGGTGAACGAAGTCCTGAGACTCAACACCTCCGCGCGCACCATCTGAGCAGGCGGGAGCCGAGTTGTCCCCCGGGCCTGCCGGATCTCGACCGGCCGCCCGTCAGCGGGCGGATCCGAGCAGGACGACCCCGCCGGACACCGTCTGTGCGGGCCCCGGCAGCGGCACACGGTAGGGACGCCGGTCTTCTCCCGCGTAGGGGGCCTCCCGGTGGCCGCCGCCCCAGGCCCAGAGGTTTCCGGTCCGGTCTATCCCGTAGGACGCGGCCCCGTCGGCGCCGATCCAGTCCATCGGAGGCACACCGACAACCTGCTGCGGCGAGGCGGTCGAGCTGTCCTCGGTGTCTCCGTCGCCGAGCACCCCGGAGACGGTGCGGCCCCACGCCCAGACGTGCCCGTCGGTATCCCGGGCGAGCGCGAAGTCGTTCCCGCCGGCCACCTGGAGGATATCGGTCAGCCCCTCGACCAGGACTGCCCGCGGGCTCTGGCCGCCCCGCGGTTCGACGCCCAGGAGTCCGTGGACGTTGTTGCCCCACGCACACACCTCTCCGGTACTGGTGGCGATGACGGCGGCCCCGCCCGGGTTGGCCACGCTGACGGCGCCGGGCACGTCCCGGATCGTGCGGACCCGCGTTCCGTCCGGCTCGCCGATGACCTGGGTGAGGTTGATACCCCACCCCTGGAGTCGGCCGTCGGAGCGCAGCGCCAGGGCGTTGAGCTGACCGTCGGCCACCTCGATCACCTTCTCGACGTCGGGGACGGGGCTCGGGGTGGGCTGGTCGCGCTCGGCCCCGCGGACTCCCCCGCTCGCGATGAACGAATCACCCCATGCGGTGACGGATCCGTCGGAGTGGGTGGTCAGGAACGCTCCGCCGACCGCCGCCACGGAGGTGGCATCCCGGACGCCGGGCACCTTCTGTGGCAGTGCAGCCGCGGGTCCGGCGGACGTGCCGGCAAGGAGTCCCCGGTGATCCTCCCCGACCACCGAGACGGTGCCGTCCGGGTGGACCGCGGCGAGCGTGGGACCCGCATCCGCGACGGAGACGACCTCCTCCCATCCCCGGATCGGGCCCGGTGGGAGAGAACTGCGGACCACGCCGCCGAGGAGCACCGCCTGCCCCGGTACCCGGGGTGCAGCGGTGGGCGACGCCGAGGAGTCAGGACACTGAGGAGCGGTCATCACGGCGCGGTCGGCGGCGCTGCACGCGGTCGCGCCGGTCAGTGCCAGCGAGAGCGCGACGGCCGAACCGACAGCCCGACGGCGTTTCGTCATGGTTGGATTCTGCGGGGTTGTCGGACAGTTGTCCAGAGATATCCTGTCGGCGGTTCCGTGGCTCAGCTCCGCGGGCGGTCAGCCCGCTTGGAGGACCTGCGCTCTCGACCACCCCGGACGGTGGGATAACGTGTCGCACACCGTCTCGATCCGTCGCGGCGGCGTTCTCGCGCGCGTAGCTCAGCGGTTAGAGCTCTGGTCTTACACACCAGCGGTCGGGGGTTCGATTCCCTCCGCGCGCACTCATGAACAGTTATCGGCTCCGGGCACTCGGTACGGCGTTGGGCTTCGCCGCGGACGCCGTGTTTGCGGACCCCTCCCGGTGGCATCCCGTGGCAGGTTTCGGGGTCTGCGCGACGGCGTTGGAGAAGGCGCTCCACCCGGTCACCGACGTCCGCGGGGACACCGGGACACGCAGCGACACCGGGACACGCAGCGACACCGGGACCCGCATCCGGGGCGTCGCCTTCACGGTGGTGCTGGTCGGTGGGGCGGTGGCGGCCGCGGGGGCCGCGGAGATTCTCACCGCCCGTAGACCCGCCCTGCGGGTGGCCGTCACCGCGGTGACCGTGTGGTCCTGCCTGGGCGGCACGTCCCTTCTCCGGGTGGCGGAGCGGCACGCGGTGCTGTTGGAGCGGGGGGACGTGCCCGGGAGCCGGGAACTGTTGCCGTGGTTGTGTGGCCGGGATCCCGGTGCACTCGATGCCGGGGATCTGGCCCGCGCCGTGGTCGAGTCCGTCGCCGAGAACACCTCCGATGCGGCCGTGGCCACCCTGTTCTGGGCGGCGGTGGCCGGACCCGCCGGAGCGGCGGCGCACCGGGCCGCCAACACCCTCGACGCGATGGTCGGACACCGCTCGAGACGGTACGTCGACTTCGGCTGGGCCTCGGCGCGACTCGACGACGTCCTGGGCTGGCCCGCCGCGCGTCTGGCGGCCGTTCTCACCGCGGCACTCGCACCGGCGGTCGGGGGCCGAGCGTGGGATGTCCTGAGCACCTGGCGGCGGGACGCCCGGGCGCACCCGAGCCCCAATGCGGGGGTGATCGAAGCCGCGTGTGCGGGAGCTCTCGGGATCCAGCTGGGCGGTCGGACCCCGTATCCGTACGGAGTCGAGATGCGTCCGCGCCTGGGCCGGGGGCCCGCGCCGCGGCCGGATGATGTCCGCCGGGCGATCCGGCTCTTGCGGTCAACCCAGATCGCGGCCGCCGCCGCTGCCGTCGCGGTGCAGGCTCTCGTCGGGGCGGCCGTCGCTCGTGTGCCCGATCGGGCTCAGGTCCGGAGACGGTCCGCGCGCCGGTGGGCCCGCCGTTGCTCGGCGTCGTCCCGGTGCCCGTAGCGGGCCCGGAGGGCGCGTTCGCGGGCGTCGAATGCGGCGTCGTCGGGGTCGCCCCCACCGGTGTCGACGGGTCCTGCCATGTCGTCGTCCCCCTCGGAGTCGCGACGTCGCGCCCGGATCTCGGCCCAGGCGAAGTAGGCAAGCGCGAGCGGCGCGAGGACACCGAAGGCGAGCCACTGCAGACCGTAGGAGAGGTACGGGCCGTTCTCTATCCCGGGGATCGGTACCGGGGAGAGCGAGCCGGGCTGGTCGCCGGGTAGTTGGAGGTAGCCCGCGGGCACCAGCGGGTGGTCGAGGGTGTCGCCCAGGACCGAGGGGTCCAGGACCCGCACGGCCGGCAGTCCGTCCACCAGGACGGGCTCGGCCAGGCCGCTCTCCGCCGCCCGGAGCCGCGCGGTGATCTCGACCGGGCCCGCCGGCGCGGCGGCGTAGTCGGGGACCGTGTTGTTCTCGCCGACGGGCACGTAGCCGCGGTTGACCAGGATCTCCTGCCCGTCGACCGGGTCGAACACCGTCAACACCTGGTAGACCGGTTCACCGTCGACCGCGCGGAGGCGCAACAGCGCCTCCGAATCGGGTCGCCACCGACCGTCCAGGGTCACCAACCGCCATTCGCGTTCGACAAACGCCTCGGGGCCGTCCACCACCTGCGCGTACGGGGCCGGTGCGGCCTCGATCGATTCGGCCAGGCGGGTGTTGCGGGTGTCGAGGTCCTCGCTCTTGCCGAGCTGCCACGGGGCCAGCAACGCGAAGCACGCCCAGGCGAAGAGCGCCACGGCGAGCAGGCCGATCAGCCACCCGGGACTCAGAAAGCGCCGCAGACTCCGCATGTCCCCAGGGTATCCGCTGCGCCCCGACGGGCTAAGTCAGGAGGGCACGGACCTCGGCCACCAGGCCGGGGAGCGCGTCGGCGATCTGGAGGCGGGTCCGCGTGAAGCCACCGTGGTCGCCGTAGTAGGGGTCGGCCACGTCCTCACCGTCGGCCGCGGGGTCGAACCCTCGTAGGAGCCGGACGCGGCCCTCCTCGACCCCGGCGTCGAGGAGGTGCTCGCGGTGGCCGCGGTCGAGCGCCACCACGAGGTCGGCGCAGTGATCGGCGGTGGACAGTTGCGCGGCCACGTGGGCGTTGTCGTACCCGTGGGCCTCGAGCTCGGCCGCGGCCCGCGGGTCCATACCGTCCCCCACGTGCCACCCGCCGGTGCCCACGCTCGAGACGGTGACCGTGTCCCCGAACCCGGCCCCGGAGAACGCGTGTCGGGCCATGACCTCGGCCATGGGGGAGCGGCAGATGTTGCCCGTGCAGACAAAGACCACGTGCACGACCCGGTCACCACTCATGGACGATCCGCTCCAGCTCGGTCGTGTCGGCCGGGGACCAGCGGGCGCCGTCCCACTCGCCAGGGCTGCCGTAGCCCCAGCGCACGATCGCCGTGGGGATCCCGTAGCGGGCGGCACCCTCCACGTCGTGCAGGCGGTCGCCGATCATGAGCACCTGGTCGGT
>JBKBUP010000219.1:0-4189 GCA_046289795.1 Dietzia sp.
ACGGCCTGCTCGATGCTGGTGGCGATGGGGTCGAGTGCGGGATCCCCCGCCCCCGCGAGCCGCTGCCGCAATTGGTCCAGGACGTTGACGACCGGCTCCGCGGTCTCGCCCTCCCCCGCCAACGTCTCGTGCGCCTGACCCGCCACCTCCCGCAACTCCTCGGAGTCGGTGAGGCGACGGATGACGGCGTCGAGCTCAGCCTCCTCCCCCGGTCTGGGGTCCAGGGCATCGATCTCGTCTAGCCCGTGGCGTAGCAGGTCGGCCTCGCGGGCCAGCTCGCGCGCGCGCCCGGTGCGCTCCGTCAGTGACTTCTCGGCCTCTCGCCACCGGTGGAAGGTCTCCTGGTAGGCCTTCACCGCGGCCCGCGCCGGCTCGCCCCCGTGGGAATCGACCGCCTCGCGTTGCCGGTCGGGTCGCAGTAGGCGGAGTTGGTCGTTCTGACCGTGGACGGCGAGGACCGGGGAGCAGAACCGGGCCAACGTGCCGGCGGGAACGGAGCGACCGCCCAACCGGGCCCGGGACCGTCCGTCGGCCCCGACCCGGCGGGCCGCGATCACCGTGCCGTCCTCGTCGAGTTCCACGTCCGCGTCCTCGAGGAGCCTGTCCAACTGCTGCCTGTCCGCGGAATCCATCGTCGCCGCGGCCGCCAGGTCGAACCGACCTTCCACCACGGCCCTGACGGCCCCGCGCCGGACACGCCCCGGATCCGCGCGCCCCCCGGCCAGGAGCCTCAGACCGGTGACCACCATGGTCTTGCCGGCGCCGGTCTCACCGGTGAGGACCGACAACCCCGGAGCGAAATCGGCCACGGCCTCGTCGATGACGCCGAGTCCGCTGATCCGAAGTTCCGTGAGCACGCACCCACCCTAGGGGAGTGGGCGGACAACGGACCGCCCGCGCCACCCGGTCACCGGGAGTTCGAACTTGGTCACCAGCCGGTCCGTGAACGGCGAGTCGTCCAATCGCACCCACTTGACCGGTCGTCGACCGCGCACCACCTCCACGCGGCTGCCCGCGGGGGCGTCGACCAGTCGACGCCCGTCGAGTACCACCACCGCGGGCCCCGAGCGGGTCCCGGTCTCCACTGCGACACGGGAACTGGGCGCCACGACCATGGGCCGGGCGAAGAGGGCGTGGGCGTTGTTCGGGACCACCAGGATGGCGTCGAGTTCCGGCCAGACGATCGGGCCCCCCGCAGAGAACGCGTACGCCGTCGACCCCGTCGGGGTCGACACGAGCATCCCGTCGCACCCGTAGTCACTCACCGGTCGACCATCGATCTCCACCGACGCCTCGAGGACACCCTGTCGGGAGACCTTCTCGATGCTCACCTCGTTGAGAGCCCAGTCGCGGGCGAGCACGGTGTCCTCGTGGATCACGGTGGCCTCGACCGTCATGCGCTCGACCACCCGGTAGTCCCGGTCCGCGATCTGTTCGACCACGCCGTGGAGAGAGGAGATCTCGGACTCTGCCAGGAATCCGACGTGTCCGAGATTCACCCCCAGCACCGGTGCATCGGCCGCATTGGCGTACTGACATGCCCGCAGAAACGTGCCGTCTCCGCCCAGGACAAGAACGAGCTCGCACCCGTCAGCCGCGTGCGGAGTGTCCGCCACGGACTCGACACCCGTCCCTGTGACGACGTTCTCACTGGTGTCCGCGAGCATCCGCACCGCGATCCCACGGTTCGCACAGGCGTCGACGACCTGGGCGACGATGGCGACGATGTCCGGCCGCTCGATGTTGGCCTCGAGCAGGATCCGGCGCGGCGTCCCCTCCCCTGTCGTGTCCGTCACTTCGGGCCCTCCTCCACGGCGCTGCGGATGGCGTCCTGCGCCTGATGGGTCAGGTCCACCGGTTCCACCGACTCGGTCTTGCGTAGATGAAGGAAGTACTCGACGTTCCCGGACGGGCCCGGGAGCGGGCTCGCCACACAGCCGAGCGCCTCCAACCCGAGCGCCGCCGCGGCCCGGGCGACCCCGGTGACAGCCTCGATCCGGAGTGCGGGGTCGCGGACGACGCCACCCTGGCCGACCCGCTCGCGACCCACCTCGAACTGGGGTTTGACCATCGGCAACAGATCCCCGCCGGTACGTACACACGCGGTCAGTGCGGGCAGGACTAGCGGGAGGGAGATGAACGACAGGTCGGAGACCACCACGTCGACCTCGCCACCGATGTCCTCGGGGGTGAGGGAGCGGACATTGGTCTTGTCGTGGACGCCGACGCGATCATCGCTACGCAACCGCCACACGAGTTGCCCGTATCCCACGTCCACGGCTTCGACGCGGTCGGCGCCACGTGAGAGCAGGACATCGGTGAAGCCTCCCGTGGAGGCACCGGCGTCCAGGCAGCGCGCCCCGGCGACACCCACGTGGAAGGTGTCCAGTGCACCGATGAGTTTGTGGGCTCCGCGGGAGGCCCAATCGGGTTCGTCCGAGGCGGCGAGCGCGATGGAGGTGGTCGGCTCCACCTGGGTTGCGGGCTTGCTGGCTGCGACACCGTTGACGATCACCCGCCCGGCACCGATGAGGTCTCGGGCCCGTTCACGGCTGTCACAGATCCTGCGACGGACCAGTTCGGCGTCCAGGCGCCTCCGTGTGACCGCCATCAGCGGGCTGAGTCCAGGGCGGAGAGTGCTCGGGCGAGCAGTTCATGGGCGGCATCCAGGGCACCGACCTGGTCGTCACGGACCACCCCGCCGTCGCCGTCGTCGTCGCCGGTCGACGGCGGCCCGACGGAATCGGCGAGCAGGTCGTCGAACGCCGAGCGGAGTTCGTCGACGTCCGGGCCCGCGGGCCCTGGCAGGGGTGTCGCTCCGGGAGTGCTCACGCGGTCCACGCTAGCCCACGACGAGTCCGGCATCGGCGAGCCGCGACCGCGCCTCGGCGCCGGGATCCCCGATGGTGCTCACTCCGTGACGCCACGCCTGACGGATGACACCGCGCGCCAGGTCGACACCACCCAGAGCCTCCGGTATCCCATTCAGCTGCAGAGCTCCGTCCATCACACTCGCTTCGAGTTCCGGGGCCGAGTCGATAAGACTGGACTCGGGCGGCGCGGCGAGAGCGGACAGGTCCCGGGCGAGGTGTGTGGCTCGCCGGCGCTCGTCGGCGACCAGTAGGTCGGCCGTCCCGTGGACCCCGGTCAGGACCAGCAGTGCGTGCATGCCGGCGGCCAACGCGCCCTCGATGTCGGTGTCGAGACGATCGCCCACGACCAGCGGGCGGCTGGCGCCGACGAGCTCGGCGGCTGCCCTGAGCACTCCGGCGGCCGGTTTCCCCGCGATGACGGGTTCGCGGTCCGTCGCGGCACGTAGGGCGGCCACGAGGGATCCGTTCCCCGGGAGGAGGCCCCGCTCGGTGGGTAGCGTCGTATCGGCGTTGGAGGCCACCCAGGGAACCCCACGTCGGATCGCCAGGCACCCTTCGGCGAGGTCTCCCCAGGTCAACTCCCTGGACAATCCCTGGAGAACAACTTCCGGACGGTCGTCGGCCGAGAGGACCACCTCGTAACCCGCCTGCCTGGCCAGGTCTCGGAAACTGTCGTGACCCACCACGAGAACCCTCGCCCCCGCGTCCACGTGATCGACCAACATCATCACGGCCGCCTGAGCACTCGTCATGACGTCGGAAGCCCGGGCCTTGAAGCCCAGGTCTCGTAGGTGTGTTGCGGTGTCAGCGGGGGCACGGCTCGCGTTGTTGGTCACGTAGACCACGGGGAGCCCCGAGGCGTCCAGCGCCTCGGCGGCACCCGGAATCGGCTCGGAACCGCGAATGAGGGTCCCGTCGAGGTCGACGAGCAGCGCGTCGTACAGTTCCGACAGAGTGGCTGCAGACACCAGGGCTAGTCCTCGAGTTCCGCCAGACGCGACTCCGCGTCCGTGTGTTGATCCGGGTCGGCCGCCACTGCGTGACCGAACCACTCGGCGGCCTCTTCCTTCCGCCCGGAAGCCAGCAGGACCTCCGCGTACGCGTAGTCCAACCGAGCCGCCTCCTCGCCGACCGCTCCGGCATCCGCGCCGGCGTCCTTGAGAGTCACCAGGGCGGCGTCGAGCTGGCCCATGTCGACTCGCGCGCCGGCTTCGACGATGCGCAGTTCCACGAGGTCTTCACCGGTGACCTGACGGGACTCCTCTCCACGGGCGAGCTCGATCGCCTTCTGTGGGCGCTCGAGACCCCGCTCGCAG
>JBKBUP010000220.1:0-4147 GCA_046289795.1 Dietzia sp.
CCGCCTGGGCTTCAAGACCAGGGGTTTCGCGTACCTGATGAACGGGCTCGAGGCCCCGACCTCGGAGGTCCACCTCGCACTCACGCTGGCCGACGGCAGCGTTCTCGAGTTCGGACCGGCCGACGCCGAGCAGCGTGTCACCGGACCAGTCCTGGACTTCTGCCTGCTGGTCACCCAGCGGGTCAACCGCGCCGACACCGCCCTCGAGGCGGTCGGCGACGACGCGGCCGAGTGGCTGCGGATCGCCCAGGCCTTCGCGGGACTGCCCGGCGGCGGCCGCGAGGAGGGAGCACGAGCATGACCGAGAAGAACCTCGCCGCGCCACTGCGCGTGGGAAACATGTCAGGTTTCTACGGCGACCGCATCTCCGCGATGCGCGAGATGCTCGAGGGTGGTGAGCTCGACGTCCTCACCGGCGACTACCTCGCCGAGCTCACCATGCTCATCCTCGGCCGCGACCGGATGAAGAACGCCGACCTCGGATACGCCAAGACCTTCCTGCGTCAGCTCGAGGACTGCCTCGGGCTGGCACTGGAGAAGAACGTCAGGATCGTCGCCAACGCGGGCGGACTCAACCCCGCCGGGCTGGCCGACGCGATCCGCGAGCTCGCCGGCCGACTGGGACTGTCGCCGAAGGTCGCGCACGTCGAGGGCGATGACCTCATCGCGCGAGTCGGCGAGCTGTCCATCCCGGCCGACGCCGGTTTCCCGGTCACCGCCAACGCCTACCTCGGGGCCTTCGGGATCGCCCGCTGCCTCGACGCCGGCGCCGACATCGTCGTCACCGGTCGCGTCACCGACGCCTCGGTGATCGTCGGCCCCGCGATCAGCCACTTCGGGTGGTCGCGGACCGACCTCGACGCCCTCGCCGGCGCCACTGCCGCGGGGCACGTCATCGAGTGCGGTACCCAGGCCACAGGCGGCAACTACTCGTTCTTCAACCGGGGCGAGATCACCGACCCCGTCACGCCCGGTTTCCCGATCGCCGAGATCTCGTCCGACGGCACCTCGGTGATCACCAAGCACGCCGGGACCGGGGGAGCGGTCACGGTCGGCACCGTCACCTCCCAGCTCCTCTACGAGGTCACCGGCGCCCGCTACGGCGGCCCCGACGTCGTCACCCGCCTGGACACCGCCCTGGTCGAGCAGGAGGGCCCGGACCGCGTCCGGATCTCCGGCGTGCACGGGGAGACCGCCCCCACCACCACCAAGGTGTCGGTCACATGCCTCGGCGGCTTCCGCAACGAGCTGACGTTCCTGCTCACCGGCCTGGACATCGAGGACAAGGCCGCGCTGGTCGAGCGACAGTTCCTGGCCGGACTCGAGACCCGTCCGGCGCAGATCGACTTCCGTCTGCAGCGCACCGACCACCCCGACGCCGACACCCAGGCCGCCGCCACCGCGATGCTGACCATCGTGGCGTGGGACCCGGACACGGACGTGGTGGGTCGCTCGTTCACCGACGCCGCGGTGGCGATGACCCTGTCCAGCTACCCGGGTGCCACGCCCAGCGCTCCTCCCGGACGCGGGGGCCCGTACGGCGTGTACATCCCCGCTTACCTCGCGCAGGGCGAGATCCCGCACGTCGCGGTGCTGCCCGACGGGACCCGGGTGGACATCGCGCCGCCGGAGACCATGGAGGAGATGGGCGACGGTCACGTCTCCGACGGGCTCGACGCCGAGGGCGCACCGCTACCCCCGTCCTCCACGTCGACCGGGTCCGCCACGCCTGCCGTCACCACCACCCGCCGGCCGCTGGGAGACGTGCTCGGCGCCCGCTCGGGCGACAAGGGCGGCAACGCCAACATCGGGCTGTGGGCCGGCGACGCGGAGGCCTACCGCTGGATGCGCGACACCCTCACCGTCGAGGAGCTACGCCGTCTGCTCCCGGAGACCGCCGACCTCCCGATCGAGCGATACGAGCTGCCCCGCATCAATGCCGTGAACTTCGTCGTCGAGGGACTGCTCGGGAAGGGCGTCGCGCACGGCTACCGCTGGGACCCGCAGGCCAAGGGCCTCGCGGAGTGGCTGCGCTCCCGTGTCGTCGACGTCCCCGACCACATCACCGCCCCCGTACCCGCCGTCTCGGCACCCACCGCACCGGCCCCCGCAGAGGAGAACGCGTGACCATCCCGCCGCACGTACCGGGTGATCCCTGGTATTCCGAAGAGAGTCTCGCCCTCCGGGAGACCACCACCCGCTTCGCGGAGCGCGAGATCCTGCCCCACCAGGACGAGTGGGAGGCGGCGGGCCTGCTGCCCCGCTCGCTGCACGCCAAGGCCGGCGAACTGGGCCTGCTCGGGGTCTCGTTCCCGGAGGAGGTCGGCGGCGGGGGCGGCGACATGCGTGACTCCCTGGTCGTGTGTGAGGCCCTCCACGAGGCCGGTGTCTCCGGCGGCGTGTTCGCCTCCCTGTTCACCTGCGGCATCGCCACCCCGCACCTGGCCCAGTCCGGCCGGCCCGACCAGATCGAGCGCTGGGTCAAGCCCACGCTCGCCGGTGAGATGATCGGCTCCCTGGCCATCACCGAGCCCGGCGGCGGCTCCGACGTCGGCCGGTTGACCACCACGGCCCGCCGGGACGGCGACCACTTCGTCGTCAACGGCGCCAAGACGTACATCACCTCCGGTACCCGCGCCGACTTCGTGGTGACCGCCGTGCGCACCGGTGGCGACGAGCTCAGGGGCGCCGCGGGCGTGAGTCTGCTGGTCATCCCCACCGACACCCCCGGCTTCCACTGCTCGGCCCCGCTGGAGAAGCTGGGCTGGCGCGCGTCGGACACCGCCGAGCTGACCTTCACCGACTGCCGCGTGCCGGTGGAGAACCTCGTCGGCGCCGAGAACGACGGGTTCGCCCAGATCGCGATCGGCTTCGTGGGTGAGCGCGCCGCGCTGGCCGCCCAGGGTTACTCGCACGCCCAGCGATGCCTCGACCTCACCCTGGACTGGGTGCGCGAACGCGAGACCTTCGGTCGCCCCCTGCTCTCCCGCCAGGCGGTGCAGAACACCGTCACCGAGATGGCCCGCCGCATCGACGTCGCCCGCACCTACACGCATCGTTGTGTGGACCTGGCCGCTGCCGGCCACGACGCGATCGCCGAGGTCTGCTTTGCCAAGAACACCGCCGTCGAGTGCGCGGAGTGGGTCGCGAACGAAGCACTCCAGCTCTTCGGCGGACTCGGCTACATGGCCGAGTCCGAGGTGAGCCGCCAGTTCCGCGATGTCCGCCTCCTGGGCATCGGCGGAGGAACCACCGAGATCCTGACCACCCTCGCCGGACGACGTTTGGGGTACACCGCATGACAATCCTGCGTTCCACGCTCGATACCACCAGCGCCGAGTTCGGCGCTGCCAGGCAAGCCATGGAGGTCAAGCTCGAGCAGCTGACCGCCGACCTCGAACCGGCCCTGGCCGGCGGCGGCGAGCGCAAGGTCGCCCGCCACCGTGACCGCGGCAAGTTCACCGCCCGCGAGCGGATCGACATGATCCTCGACCGGGAGTCCCCGTTCCTCGAACTGTGCGCGCTCGCGGCGTGGGGCTCCGACTTCCAGACCGGCGCCTCGGTGGTCGCCGGGATCGGTGTGGTCGAGGGCGTCGAGTGCCTGGTCATCGCCAACGACCCCACGGTCAAGGGCGGCACGTCCAACCCGTGGACGCTGCGCAAGATCCTCCGACTCAACGACGTGGCGAGCAAGAACCGGCTCCCGGTGATCAGCCTCGTCGAATCCGGTGGCGCCGACCTGCCCACGCAGAAGGAGGTGTTCGTCCCCGGCGGCGCGCTCTTCCGCGACCTCACCCGCCTGTCCAAGGCCGGCATCCCGACCATCGCCGTGGTCTACGGCAACTCCACCGCCGGCGGCGCCTACGTGCCGGGCATGAGCGACCACGTCGTGATGATCGAGGAGCGCTCGAAGGTGTTCCTCGCCGGACCGCCGCTGGTCAAGGCAGCCACCGGTGAGATCGCCGACGAGGAGACCCTCGGTGGCGCGGACATGCACGCACGGGTCTCCGGCCTCGCGGACCACTACGCCCTCGACGAGGCCGACGCCGCCCGCATGAATGCGGAGCTGCAGCGCTGGATTGCCGAAACCCCGGGCCAGTACCACTGGCTGCATCGGCGCTTCAAGACCCGGCCGCCGGGGCACGCG
>JBKBUP010000221.1:0-4144 GCA_046289795.1 Dietzia sp.
GACCTGGTCGACGACGGGTTCGTGGTCCTGCCCTACACCACCGACGACCCGGTGCTGGCCCGGCGTCTCGAGGACGTGGGCTGCGCGGCCGTCATGCCCCTGGGTGCCCCCATCGGAACCGGGCTGGGCATCTGCAACCCGCACAACCTGGAGATGATCGTCGAGCGCGCCGGGGTCCCGGTGATCTGCGACGCCGGGATCGGCACCGCGTCGGACGCCGCCCTGGCGATGGAGCTCGGCTGTGACGGTGTCCTCCTGGCCACCGCGGTGACCCGTGCCGAGAACCCTCCGCTCATGGCGGCCGCGATGCGCGAGGCCGTCCGTGCGGGCCACGCCGCTCGCATGGCCGGACGCATCCCCAAGAGGTTCTGGGCGCAGGCGTCCAGCCCGCCGGTGGACTGACCCCGCACGGCTACTGCGCGCGGGGAACCCGGCGCACCTCCACGCCGCCCATCAGCGCGAACCCGGTGACCCGCACGACCGGCGCACCCGGGGGAGCCTGGCGGACCGGCCGGGGGTCGGGCTTCCACCTCCCCGCCTCCTCGCTGAATCCGCCCATCAGCCCGAGGCCCTCGACCACGAGGTGGATGTCGTCCGGCACGTAGATCTCGACCCCGCCCATGATCGCGAAGGCGCGGATCGTGGTCTCGTGCGCCTGCAGACCGGCCTCGCGCAGATCGAGCTCGACCCCGCCCATCATGGCGAACGCGGTGTGCTCGGCCGGCAGCGTCCACACGCCCTTGCGCTCGCACCCGCCCATGAACGCCAGGGACGCCGACGGTCCGCTCCCGCCGGTGACCCGGCGCGCGGGTGCCGCGTCGTGGTGCGCGGCGGGCCGGACCTCGAACTCGCGGCGGGCGGGGGACAGGTCGCGGGTGAGCTCGGCCAGGTCGGACTGGAAGAGAGCCCCGTACGCCCTGGTGGTCCGCTCATCGAACTCGGCCAGGGTCAGTCGGCCCTCCGAGAACGACTGCTGGAGGAACCTCGCCGTGGCCTCACGCTCGTGGTCGGAGGCGCGGATCGACGGGAGATCGGGGCCGGGATCAGGGCGTGCGTCATCCATAGGACGAGGGTAAGCCCTGACACACCTGTACGGGAGCTGAGTGGGAGGAGCCCGCTTCCCGGGCCCCGGCAGGCACACTGGTGGTCATGATCGAGGTACGCAATCTCACCAAACGCTTCGGCGCCGCTACGGCGGTCGAGGACCTGAGCTTCACGGTGCGGCCGGGCGTCGTCACCGGCTTCCTCGGCCCGAACGGGGCCGGCAAGTCCACCACCATGCGGATGATCGTCGGCCTGGACACCCCCACCTCCGGTGAGGCGCTGATCAACGGCCAGCGATACCGGGAACTCGTACGCCCGACCCACACCGTCGGGTGCCTGCTCGACGCGTCCTGGACCCACGCCAACCGGTCCGCGGGCTCGCACCTGAAGATGATCGCCGCCGCGGGCGGGCTACCCGCCACCCGAGTCGACGAGGTGTTGTCGCTGGTCGGGCTGACCGACGTGGCCGGACGCAAGGTGGGCGGCTACTCGCTGGGCATGCGCCAGCGGCTCGGCCTGGCCACCGCCATGCTCGGCGACCCCGAGGTGCTGCTGTTCGACGAGCCGGTCAACGGGCTGGACCCCGAGGGCATCCTCTGGATCCGCCGCTTCATGCACGCTCGCGCGGCCGAGGGCCGGACGGTGCTCGTCTCGAGCCACCTGCTGTCGGAGATGGCGCAGACGGCGCAGGATCTCGTCGTCATCGGTCGGGGGGTGCTCCGGGCCCAGACGTCTGTCGAGGAATTCCTCTCCGCCGCCACGTCCTCCGTCCTCCTCCGGACGCCGCACGTCGACGAGTTCACCGCCGCCGCCCGGGAGGAGGGGATCACCGCCACCTTCGATCCCGAGGCCGGAGTGTTCCTCGTTGAGGACCTGCCGGCCCCGCAGGTCGGTGAGCTCGCCGCGAGCCTGGGGATCACCGTCCACGAACTGCACGAGAAGCGGGCGTCGCTCGAGGAGGCCTTCATGGCGCTCACCGACCAGGACGTCGAGTACCACGGTCAGGAGACCACCCGATGAACCTGCTGAAGTCCGAGTGGATCAAGGTCACCACCACCAAGAGCGCGTACTGGCTGTACGGCCTCGGGATCGCCCTCGCCATCGGCCTGGCCGTGATCATCGGCCAGTTCGAGCAACCCTCGTCCGGGGACCCGATCGTCGGCGACCCCGGAGGCGGCAGCGACCCGCTGTTCGCGATCCTGGGGGTCGGCGCGTTCACCGTGATCCTCGCGTGGATCGCGGCGATCGTCGCCGTGACCGGCGAGTTCCGCTACCACACGAACAAGGCCACCTTCCTGGCCTCGCCGTCGCGGTGGCCGGCGGTGATCGCCAAGACAGTGCTGTTCTCCGTGATGTCCATGGTCGTGACCGCCGTCGCGGTGGTGATCTCGCTGCTGGTGGCGGGGGCCTTGTCCGGGCTGGACTCGTGGACCCCGTTCTCGGGCGACGGCCTGCAGTACCTGCTGCGCTTCCCCGTCTATGCGGGCCTGGGCACCATCGCGGTCATGGGCCTGGCGTATCTCATGCGCAACGCTGCCGGTACGATCTCCTTGTTCCTGGTGTGGACATTGGCGTTGGAGGGCATGATCTCCCTGATCCCCCGGGTCGGGGAGGACATCGCTGGCTGGATGCCGTTCGCCAACGGTGATTTCTGGACCCAGGGCGAGTCCGCGCGCGGCTACATCACGTGGGGCGAGTGGCCGGCCTTCGCCTGGTTCGCCGCAGTCTGCGCGGCGCTGTGGGTCGCGGGTCTGGTGATCACCCTGCGCCGCGACGCCTGAGCCGGTCCCTCTCATCCGGCCCGGGAGTGCGCGCACCCCCGGGCCGGTCCGCGCCGCAGCGCCGCGACCCCGCAACGCCGCAGCGCCGCAGCGCCGCAGCGCCGCGACCCCGCAACGCCGCAGCCCCAACGCCGGGTCGCCGGCTCGCCGCCCGCCGACGGATCAGCAGGTCACTGCTGGCTGATCGGGAGGTAGACGCGGGCCCCCTGCTCGGCGAACTCGGCCGACTTCTCGGCCATCCCCGCCTCGATCGCCTCGACGGTCTCCATCCCGTGCTCGGCGGCGTACTCGCGGATGTCCTGCGAGATCCTCATCGAGCAGAACTTGGGCCCGCACATCGAGCAGAAGTGCGCGGTCTTGGCGGGCTCGGCGGGCAGCGTCGCGTCGTGATAGGCCAGCGCGGTGTCCGGGTCGAGGGCCAGCGCGAACTGGTCCCGCCAGCGGAACTCGAACCGCGCGGTGCTCAGCGCGTCGTCCCGGCGCTGTGCGCCCGGGTGGCCCTTGGCCAGGTCCGCCGAGTGCGCGGCGATCTTGTAGGTGATCACGCCGGTCTTGACGTCGTCGCGATCCGGCAGGCCCAGGTGTTCCTTGGGGGTGACGTAGCAGAGCATCGCCGTGCCCGCCTCGGCGATCCGGGCGGCCCCGATCGCGGACGTGATGTGGTCGTAGCCGGGCGCGATGTCCGTGGCGAGAGGGCCGAGCGTGTAGAACGGGGCCTCCTCGCACCAGAGTTCCTCGAGCCGGACGTTCTCGACGATCATGTGCATCGGCACGTGTCCCGGGCCCTCGATCATCACCTGGACGCCATGACTCTTGGCGATCCTGGTGAGTTCCCCCAGCGTGCGGAGCTCGGCGAACTGCGCCTCGTCGTTGGCGTCGGCGATCGATCCCGGGCGGAGGCCGTCCCCGAGCGAGAACGTCACGTCGTAACGCGCCAGGATCTCGCACAGTTCGGCGAAGTGGGTGTAGAGGAACGACTCGCGGTGATGCGCCAGACACCATGCGGCCATGATCGAGCCTCCCCGCGAGACGATCCCGGTGACGCGCTTGGCGGCGAGCGGTACGTACCGCAGGAGCACCCCCGCGTGGACGGTCATGTAGTCCACGCCCTGTTCGCACTGCTCGATGACGGTGTCCCGGTACAGCTCCCAGGTCAGCGCGGTCGGATCACCGTTGACCTTCTCGAGTGCCTGGTAGATCGGCACCGTGCCCACGGGGACGGGGGAGTTCCGCAGGATCCACTCCCGGGTCTCGTGGATGTCGCGGCCGGTGGACAGGTCCATGATGGTGTCCGCGCCCCACCGGGAGGCCCACACCAT
>JBKBUP010000222.1:0-4140 GCA_046289795.1 Dietzia sp.
CGGCCAGCAGCGTGCCCACCAGCGCCAGGGCGAGCGCGGTGGCCGAGAGCAGGATCGTCCACGGCAGCCGCTCCATGAGGACCTCGGCCACCGGCTGACGGTAGGTGTGGGAGAACCCGGCGTCGCCGGCGGCCAGGCCCCCGACCCAGCCCCACCACGCCTGCCACCACGGCAGGTCGGTCCCCAGTGCGGCGGCGGCCGCGGACCGGTCGGCCCCGGTGGTGCGCTCGTACCCGGAGCCGAAGTGGGCGGCCAGCGGATTCAGCGGGGACGCCGCGGCCAGCACGAACGCGCCGATGGTCACGGCGAGCAGGACCAGGGGGGCCGCGGCAGCGCGGCGGGCCGTGAGGCGGGCGAGGTCGGCGCGGCGTTCGCGCAGGCGGCGGGTCACCGGGCGCGGGTCCAGGAGGCCAGCGACCACCACGGGCCCCACGTCACCCCGTGCGCGTGCGGCTCGAGGATCGGGGCGGACCGCGTGTGGCCGGTGTCGCGCAGGACGTAGGTGTGGTCGAGCGTGGCCAGGAAGACGTGGCCGGGAGCGTCGGCATAGGCCCGCTGTGCCTCGCGGTAGAGCTCGGTGCGCTCGCCCGCGTCGGCGGTGGTACGGGCCGCGTCCAGGGCGGCGTCCACCCGGGGATCGCGGTAGTCGCCGGGATTGTCCAGCGGGCCGGATGCGGCGGTGCGCGAGTGCAGGGTCCGGTGGGCCTGGGTGTCCACGGTGTAGGGGTTGTCGCCGCCGCCCAGCAGGACCGCGACCTCGCCGATGCGCTGCTCGATCTGATCCCAGCTGCCGCCCCACACCGTCACCGCCACACCGAGCTCGCGCATCTGGTCGGCGAACGCCGAGGCCAACTCGCGGCGGACCGGGTCGGCGGCCGGGTAGGCCAGCGTGAAGTCGGCGCGCGCACCGTTCCGGGTCAGGATGCCGTCTGTGCCGGGCCGCCAACCCGCCTCGCGCAGGAGTTCGATGGCCTCGGCGATCGCCTCCTCGGTGGACCGGTTCTCGGTGAACGGCGAGGGCTCGTACTCCGGGTAGGCATCGGTGATCGGGGACGCCACCGGCCGACCGTGCCCGGACAGGACGTGGTCGACCAGGCCGTCGCGGTCCACGGCGAGGTTGAGCGCCAGCCGGGCCGCGGGATCGCCGGCGAAGGGATGTGCCATCGGCAGCGCCACCGCACGCCAGTCGGCCGAGGCCACCGAGACCAGCTCCAGACCGCTGCGTCCGGCCAGGCCCTCGGCGAGCCGGGGCGGCAGCGCGGCGCCGTCGACCTCGCCGGCCAGGAGCATCTGCGCGCGCGCATCGGCGTCCGGCATCGACCGCAGTACCACCCGGGTGACCTCGGGCGGGCCGTCGCGGTGGTCTGGATCGGCCTCCAGCACGGCCTCGCCGGCGGTCAGGCGGGACAGCCGGTACGGGCCGGTGCCGACGGGCGCGGAGTTGAGCACCGACGCCGACGCGGGGCCCGGGGTCAGCGCCTCCGAGGGCGCGATGCCCAGCAACAGTCGGGCCGGCATCCCCGGGTCGGGCGCGAGCAGCTGGAAGCGCACGGTGAGCGGGTCCGGGGTGTCCACTCGCGCGATCGGGGCGTAGTCCGAGGCGATGGGGGAGGCCGAACGCGGGTCGGCCACCGCGCGGTAGGTGGCGGCCACGTCGCCGGAGTCCAGTAGTGAACCGTCGTGGAAGCGCACCTCCTCGCGCAGCCTGACGGTCCAGCTGAGGCCGTCCGCGCTGACCTCCGGCTCCTGCGCGGCCAGGGCGGGCTCGAGCCGGGGCAGCGTGGAGTCGTCGGCGGCGACCGGGCGCAGGAGCCCCTCGTACAGCGGGGAGACACCGGTCGATCCGTAGCCGGAGACGGGGTTGAACTCACCGGGGTCGCCGGCGTCGGCCAGCACGATCTGGTCGCTGTTCTCCGCCGCCGGTGCCGGGGACGCGCAGCCCGAGGTGGTGAGCGCCAACGCGAGGCCGGTGCAGACGGCGGCGTACAACTGTCTCAAGGACCCACTCCTGCCCGGGTAGGGTACGTGTCCGGCCGGACACATAGTTCGCCGAGAGTAGCGAGCAGATGTGTCGCTGCTGTTAATCGAGGGGGAGCGATGGACCTGGCCGACTGGGCCGAGCGCTTCGAGCTGCTCGGCGACCCCACCCGCCTGGGACTCCTCGCGCACATGCACCACGCCGGCCCCGGGGTCGCGACCGTCTCCGACCTGGCCGAGGCCGCCGGGATCACCCGCAACGCGGCCTCCCAGGCGCTGCGAATCCTCCGGGACAAGGGCTGGGTGCGCGCGGCCCGCGACGCCGACGACGGCCGGGTGGTCCGCTACTCGCTCGCCGACGACACCGTCCACCGCATCCTGCACCTCATGGGCGCCCGGCACCACTGAGCGGCCGGCCCCGCCCCGCCGCCCGCCCCGCCGCCCGCGCGTAACGGGCCGCGCGATCCGGCGAAACACCGGCGCAATCTCACCCCGCCACGATGTGCCCATGGAGACCGTCGCCGAGACCGTGAGCCGGTGGCGCGCCGAGGGGATCCCCTGCGCGCTCGCCCGCGTCGTGGCCACCGGGGGTTCGGCTCCGCTGGCCGCCGGGACCGCGATGGCCGTGTCCGCGACCGGCGAGGTGATCGGCGGCGTCTCCGGCGGCTGCGTGGACGGGGCGGTGTACACGCTGTGCCGGGAGGTCATGCCTGACGGTCGGCCGGCCACCGCGGTGTTCGGCCCCGACGGCGACGAGCTGCTGTCGGTCGGCCCGACCTGCGGAGGGAGCCTGGAGGTCCTCGTCGAATCCGTCGCGCCCCACGGCCGGCACCCCGTCGACCGTGTCACCGTCGCCCTGCGCGAGGGCCGGCCCGTGGTGACGGTCACCGTCCTGGACGGCCCGCGCGCCGGGGAGTGGGCCGTGCTGGTCGGGAATGACGACGACGAGAACTCGCAGCACCACGGTCAGCCTCGCCGTGAGTCACTCGGTGAGCCACCCGGCGGGCTGATCCCCACCGACGCCACCGAGATGCTGGGTCGGCCCGGGACAGCCGTCCAGGAGAGCCCCGCCGGCCGCGTGTTCGTGCAGTCCCTGGCCCCGCCGCGACTGCTGGTGTTCGGCGCCACCGCGTTCGCCGAGGCCCTGGTGCGGATCGGGGCCCTGCTCGGCTACCGGGTGACCGTGTGCGACGCCCGGCCCGTGTTCGCCGGGCCCGAGCGGTTCCCCGCCGCCGCCGAGGTGGTGCGGTGCTGGCCCCACGAGTTCCTGCGCCGGACCCGCGTGGGCCCGAACACCGCGATCTGCGTCCTCACCCACGACCCCCGGTTCGACCTCCCGCTGCTCACCGAGGCCCTGCGCTCCGACGCCGGGTACATCGGCGCGATGGGCAGCAGGCGCACCCACACCGAGCGACTGGCGATGCTCCGCGAGGCGGGCGTGGGGGAGTCCGAGCTGGGGCGACTCCACTCGCCGATAGGTCTGGACCTCGGCGCCCGCACCGCCGCCGAGACCGCCGTGTCGATCGCCGCGGAGCTGGTCGCGCGCCACCGCGGCGGGACGGGCGCGCCCCTGACCGGCCTGGACATGGCCATCCACCGGTGACGGCCGTGTCGGGAGCCACGAACGGCGCACGGCCCGCGGCGGTGGGACTCGTGCTGGCGGCCGGTGCGGGGCGACGCTTCGGCAGGCCCAAGGCGCCGGTCGAGTACCGGGGGGTTCGCCTGGTCGACTGCGCCGTGAGGCTGCTGGGTGAGGGCGGGTGTGACCTCGTCGTCGTCGTCACCGGAGCCGCCCCGCTCGAGGTGGCGGCCGCGCGGGTGGTGCACAACGAGGGGTGGGCCTCGGGGATGGGGTCCTCGCTGCGGGTGGGGCTGGAGGTGGCGGCGGGGCAGGACGTGGTGGTGGTCCCCGTGGACATGCCGTGGCTCGGAGCGGGCGCGGTGCGGCGGTTGCGCGAGGCGGGATCGCGCGGCGGCGCGGAGCTGGCGGTGGCCACCTATGGCGGGCGGTGGGGCCATCCCGTGCTGCTCGGCGGGCGGCACCACCCCGGGGTGATCGAGTCCGCGGTCGGCGACGTCGGCGCCCGCGGCTACCTGCGCGCCCACGCCGCGTCGGTGGTCGAGGTGCCGTGCGACGACACCGGGTCCCCGCGCGACGTGGAC
>JBKBUP010000223.1:0-4117 GCA_046289795.1 Dietzia sp.
CGCGGTGGTCAGCACGGTCAGGCGGATCTGGAACGCCCGGTGCTCACCCGCGGACAGATTGGTGACCCGGCGTGCGGCCTCGCGCAGGTGGGATTCCTCGGTCTCCTTCAGGGGCCGCCCCTGGCACAGCAGGAGGATCGCGGTGAGGTTGGCCAGTGCGGAGTAGCGCGAGTTGGGCGGCACCCGGTCCAGTTCCTCGATCGCGGCCGACACCTCACCGCGTCGCTGCAGCTGGCGAGCCAGGCCGAACGCGGAACTCACCACCGACCGGTCCACCGACCACACGGTGCGGTAGAAGTGCTCGCTCGAGCGCGCCCAGCGGGTCCGGTCCCCCTCGGGGCACACGTCGAGGATGAGCTCGGCGGTCGCGGCCAACGCCAACTTGGGGCCGTTCTCGCCCGGCATGGCCGACAACACCTGCTGGAACCTGGGATACGCGCCCACGGGGTCGCCCTTGAGTAGCGCGATCACCCCGACGTACCAGACCAGGCGCCACTCCGAGCGCAGTCGGTGGGCGTTCTCCTCCAGTAGCGCCTCGGCCGAGGCGAGGTCGCCGCTCTCCAGGTACGCGCGGGCCAGCGACATGATCACGCCCACGCTCTCGTGGGCCTCGGACTCGGAGTCGGAGTACAGCTCGCGGAGCGTGTCGATCCGTTGCTCGACGGAGGTGTACGAGGTGGCGGCCAGGATCCGCCCGGCGGGATCGGAGGACTCCATCAGCGGCACGGGCAGGGCGTCGACGAGCTCGGCGCCGGTGAGGGTGGTGTCGCGGGCGTGGCCGTCGACGAGGAAGTCGGTCGGCTCCACCGTGTACAGCGTGCCGAACGTGGACCGTTGGGGCGAGAACACCGAGGAGAACGCGGGGTGCGGGATGCCGGTGCGCAGCGCCAGCACCTCGCGCAGCACGCCCATGAGCTGCCCGGACATCCCGTTGGCGCTACGGAACCGCATGCTCGGGTCCTCGTTGGTGGAGCGCAGCAGGAACCGGTAGAGCGAGTCGTACCGGCTGAACACCGGCTCCTCGACGGGGGAGGGGATCCCGTCGGCGTACCGGCCGTCGACCACCGGCAGTCGGACGATGAGCGAGGCCAGGGTGCGCCCCACCGTGTACAGGTCGGAGGCGATGGTGGGGCCGGTCTTCGGGATCTCCGGCGCCTGGAAGCCCGGGGTGCCGTAGATGTGTCCGTAGTCGCCCACGCCCGAGACGGCGCCCATGTCGATGAGCTTGACGTGGTCCTCGGTGAGCATGATGTTCTCGGGCTTGAGATCGTTGTAGACCAACCCCACCGAGTGCAGGTAGGAGAGGGCTGTGAGGGCCTCGAGGACGTACGCGATCGCCTTCTCCACCAGCAGCACCCGGCCGGGCGCCGACCGCCGCACATCCCGCAGGCTGGGGCCGCCGACGTACTCCATGACGATGTACCCGCCGTGCGTGGGTGAGGTGGCCCAGTCGTCGTGGATGAAGTTGTAGATCCGCACGATCGACGGGTGGGAGAGCTCGGCCAGGATCTCCCGCTCGGCCACCGCCACCTCTTGGGCTTCCGCCTGGTCGGCGTGGAGCAGTCCCTTGAGCACCACCCACCGGTCGGACACGTTGTGGTCGACGGCCAGGTAGATCCAGCCCATCCCGCCGTGGGCGAGCGCGCCGCGGACCTCGTACTGGTCGGCCACGACGTCGCCGGGTCGGAGCTCGGGCCGCGGCAGACGGCCGTCGGAGGCCTCGCATTCCGCCTCGATGTCCTCCGGCGAGAGCATGGCCGAGTTGGGGTCCACCGGGATGATGTACGGCAGGTCCACCAGCCCCTCGGACGCGGGACTCGGCCGGTCCTCGGGCTTCTTGGGCTGACGCAGCCGGAACGGTGCCGAGGCGGCTCGGTCACCGGTGGCGACCTCGCCGGTCCGGGCGGAGGGCCGTTCCCCGGGGACGGACCGGGTGCTCGACTCGGGATCGTCGTCGGTGTCGTGGTCCCCGGTGGCCACGGGCCCGGTGACGGCGACGGACTCGGCGGCGCGGGTGTCCGAGACGCCGGCGGCGCTCGACGCGGACCCCGCGGTGTCCTCGAGGAAACCCGTCATGGAGACGGCTCCGGTGGCCGAGACAGCCCCGGTTGCCGAGATCGCCCCGGTGGCCGAGACAGCCCCTGTGGCCGCGACGGCCGAGGTGGCCTCCGTCGACCCGGTCTCCCCCGCAGCCCCCGTCACCTCCAGGGCGCCGGTGACAGGTACCGCCTCCGTCCGGAACGTGGCCTGTGTCCCGGCGGTCGGCTCGTCGACCGCGGGCCCGTCGTCCCACTTCCGGTAGCTCATCGCGATTCCTCCGGCACGTAGGTCGGCACCGGCATCCCGGGACTCGGGCCGAGCCCGGAGAGCCACGTCGAGTACATGCGGTTCCACGTGCCGTCGGCCCGGATCCGCTCGAGGGTCGAGTTGACCTGCCGCACCAGACCGTCCGTGTTGTTGCCAGGGGTCGACCTGGCGATCCCCACCCCGTACGGCTCCTCGTTGAGCCGCGGGCCGACGATCTCCAGGTACGGGTCCTGGGCGGTGATGCCCACCAGGATGGCGTCGTCGGTGGTGATGGCGTCCACCTGGTTCTGTTGAATGGCCACCAGGCAGTCGGCCCACGTGTTGACGGACAGCACCGTGAGCCGGTCCAGCTCCTCCCACAGCCGTGAGGCCGAGGTGGTGCCGGCCGCCACGCAGACCCGCCGGCCCTCGAGGTGCTCGATCTCGGTGATCCCCGAGCCCCGGACGGCCAGGACCCGCTGGTAGGCCTGGTAGTACGGCACGGAGAAGGTGATCCGCTCGCGCCGCGCGCACGTGATGGACATCGACCGGATCACCACGTCGACCTGGTTGTTCTCCAACGCCTCGATCCGGTTGACCGAGGTCAGGGAACGGAACTCGACCTGGCCGGGTTCGCCGAAGATGTCCCGGGCGATCTCGCGGGCCAGGTCCACGTCGAAGCCGGTGAGCTGCCCGGAGCCCGGGTCGCGGAAGGAGAACAGGTTGGAGCCCTGGTCCAGCCCCACGATCAACCGTCCCCGCTGTCTGATGCGGGGGACGCGCTCCTCGGGTGTGGCGTCGTCCGGGCGCAGGCTCGGCAGTGGGTCGCACGACTCGTCGGGGGTCACCTGGGGAAGACCGGACGGGCCCTCCGTGCTGATCACCGCGCCGGCCGGCAGCGGCATCACGGCGGACACCTCCGGGATCCCCACGTGATCGGATTCGGTGGCCGCCGAGATGGACTCCTGGTCCGGCCCGCCGTCGCCGCCGCGCGCCTCGTCGTCGACCCCACACGCGCCACCGACGGCCAGCGCGGCCACCACGAGGCCCCCGGTCACCACGCGGGCGGCCCGCCGCCGCCCTGCTCCCCACCTGATCCGCGCGCTCACAGGTACTCCCTGATCCGGGGCGCGATCCCCACGACCACGGCGAACGCGGCCAGGGCGGACAACGCGATGATCAGGTCCGGCCCGTTGGAGGATGTGCGCCGGGCGTTGTCGATGCGCGTGCGCAGGGTGTCGCGGGCCTCCTCGATGGCGTCCTGCATGGACTCGTCGAACTCGTCGAACGCGGCACCGGAATCGCCCTCCTCCTGGCCCGAGGAGATGGTGATGGCCCCCTGGTAGTCGCCCTGCTGGTACAGCGAATCGGCGCGGTTCTGGGCGGCCATCCAGTCGTCCAGGGCCTCGATCGCATTGGTGACGGCACCGTCGCCGTCCAGGCTGATGCGGCTGCGGGACTGCTCGTCCGGGTCGAGGTAGACGGTCAACGTGTCGCGGACGTCGCCGAGGGTGGCGGCCCGCTCGGCCGCCGACCCCTCGGGGTCGGTGCGCCGCACCAGGTTGAGCGTCTCCTGCGCGCGCACCTTCTGGGCGTTGATCCGCTGCCGGGTGAGTTCGTTCATCGGCGCCGCACCCTCGGACAGGCCGCGCGCGTTGTTGTTGGCGGCCAGGAACCCGGCGATCATGGTGAGCAGGAAGGTCGCCACCATGAGCAGCGAGGCCAGCGCCAACGCCGGGTTGACCCGCCGCCCGGTGATCTTCCACAACCACTGCTGGAGCAACACCAGCACCGCGATCGCCATCCCCAGCAGGATGAAGGAACCCCACGG
>JBKBUP010000224.1:0-4095 GCA_046289795.1 Dietzia sp.
ATGACCGAATCGCCTATGGAGACACGCCTGCGGCTGTTCCTGATCGATCTCGGGCTGACCGGGTTCCGGGTTCAGTACCCCACTCCGGGACTGCCGTACCGGCTGGACTTCGCCTTCCCGGAACACATGGTCGCGGTGGAGTACGACGGAGCCGGCCACCGGGACGCCGCCCAGCACGGAAACGACGTACGCCGGTGGAACCGCCTGCGCGCGGCCGGCTGGACGGTGATCACCGTAACGGCGACTCTCTTCTACCGACGGCCCCACGAGCTCGCCGCCCAGCTGCGAGCCGTGCTGAGTTGATTCGATCCCTCGATCTCGCCGCGCCGGCCGTGCTCTCGCCGACTGCCACACTCTCGCCGACTGCAGCACTCACGCCGAGTGGTCGCAAATGCGTGTTTCAGTAGAAGGTGACCTGGGAAAACGTGAACGGGATTGACCTGTCGACGGATTCTGCATCCGCGCGCGCTTGCCCGCCGCCCGGCGAACCGCACCCGGCGAACCGCGCCCCAACTGCCCGCTACCCGGCGAGCCGCGCCCGCCCCCTCACCGCCCGTCGCGGCCACCGCCCACCATGCGGCGCTCCGTCACACCGACACCAGCTGCTGCGGCTGGACCTCCAGGTAGTCCAACGCGGTGTCGTGGTAGGTGAGGACCAGCGCCACGGCGTTGGCGACGAGCAGCAGCCACGCCGACCACAACGTCGGGTCGTACAGCACGGCCAGCAGCGAGAAGCTCGCGGCGGTGGTCAGCAACGCCCGGCTCCAGCGCGCCCCTTCGCGGAGCTTCACGGCGGCCACCACCTGCACCACCATGGCGGCGAACAGCCCGACCGCGAGCGACCAGCCGAACCAGCCGATCACCTCGACCGCGCCGGGTTCGCCCGCGTCGACACCCATCCCCACGAACAACGCCAGAACGTTTGTCGCGGTGAGGACGCTCACGATGGTGACCGTGGTGAACAGGCCACAGAACAGCCAGATCCAGGACGCGATCGAGACGGAGAGCGGTCGGGTCATCAAAGGGCCTCTCGGGCAGGTGGTCGTTCAGTGCACGTGACGCCGCGGTGACGCGTCAACTTTCAGGTTGCGCATATCCTTCACCGGGGTAGACAGGTGTCGATAGAGTGCGGCACACCTGGTTTTTTTGCGCCGTGGTGGCGCTCGGCTCCACCGGTGGCTCCGTGTGCCCGTGGCGCCCTCGCGCAGACGTGGTGCCCTTCAGCGCCCCGATGCGACCGGACTGGAGGGGGAACTGGTGCCCGCGTGGAAGAAGACCCGTGCGGCCCTGCGTGCCGACACCGTGGCCCGCGCGGTCGCGCTGTGCGTCGACACCCGGCGCGGTGTGCTGGTGGTGGGGCCGCCGGGCGCGGGTGCCAGCCGGTGCGCCGGCGACATCGCGGCCGGACTGCGCGCCGCCGGAGTCCCCGTGTCCGTGTGGGACGACCTCGACAGACCGGCGCCGTCCGGGTCGCCCCCGGGCGACAGCTCCCGGCGGCGTGCGTCCCGGGCGCTGCCCGACGGAGCGGTGTTGGTGGCCTCGGCGAGGGTGGGCGGGGCGCTACCGCCTGAGTTCGACGACGAGGTGAGCGCCCGCACCACGCGGCTTCCGCTGCGTAACCTCACGCGCGGCGAATCGGAGGCCGCGGTCTCGGAGGCCGTCGGGATGCCACTCTCGGCGCGACTGGTCGAAGCGCTCTGGGCCAGCTCGCACGGCAACCTCACCGCGCTGCGCGCCACCTATGACGACCTGGCGACCCGCGGGCTGACCCATCGCACGCGTGACCGGCTGGAACTGACAGTGGACCCGGCCACCGCCATCGCGGGCGTGGCCGTCGACCCGCGGTTGTGGATCGGCCCCGCCGACACCGACGCCGACACCCTGACCACCGTCGCGCTCGCCCGCCGCATCGGCATGAGCCAGATCGAGCACCTCCACGGCTGCGGCGTGGTCAGTGACCTGGTGGCTCGCGCACTCCTGGCGGAGAGCCGCCACGACGGCGAGGAGGTGCTCATCGTGCAGCCGCCCGTCCTGGCCTCCGCACTGCGGGCCGGTGCGGATCACCGGCGCAGCCGGGAGGCCTATGGCGCCGTTCTCTCTCTTCCGGGGACCACCCGACCGGACCCACACATCGTGCTGTGGGCAGTGGCCACCGCACACACTGCTGACGCCGGGCCCGTGGACGCTCCCGCCGTCCTGGCCGCGGCCCGCGCCGCGCTCGACGGGCACGACTACCTCACCGGCGTCGAGCTGTACGAGGCCGCCCAGCGGGCGGGCCTGGGGATGACACCGCTGCAGCAGGCCGAGCTCGCGCTGGTCGCGGGTTCGTGCCTGCGCCTGCTGGACCGGCTGCAGGAGGCGGCCGGCATGTTCGAGCAGTCGCTGGAGTGCCTGCACGCATCGGCCGGGCCGCGTGTCGACGACGACGAGCCGGGTGGGCCCGACTTCACCAGGGTGCTGATCGACAACGTGACAGCCCGGGCAGACCTCGCGCACTACCGCGACCGGGGTCCCGAGAACTCGCTGCCGCTGATCGAGGAATCGCACGGACTCCTGGCGCCGGGCCACCCCGCGCACCCGGTGCTGGACGCGCTGACCGTGGTGCACCTGAGCTACTCCGGGCGATACCGCGACGCGGTCCGGGCATACGCCGAACTCGGCTCGCCGTCTCTTCCGTCGTCCCTGCCGGCCGAGTGGGAGAGGCGACTCGAGGCGGTCAACGCCCTGGCGCTGGACGCCCTCGGGCAGTCCGACGCCGCGCTGGCCGTCCTGCGCCGGGTGGCCCGCCGGGCCCGCACGATGGAGCGCCAGGTGTGGGCATCCGAGGAGTACCTCGCGGCGCTGCTGTACGTGGTCCTGCACGGCTTCGGGGTCAATGCCCTGTTCGCCGAACTCGCGCCCTTCGTGGCCGTGGAGCAGGACGACTCCGTCCGCCTGGACCACGGCATGCGCCGGGTCGCCGATGCGGAGATCGCCCTGGCCGCCGGAGACCTGCCGGCCGCCGTGAGCGCCGCCGCCGATGCACTCGACACAATCGAGGTGGACGGCCCCGAGGACTTCCTGCCGCGCGCCATCTCGCTGTATGCGCTGACCTCGGCGCTGTCCGGGCAGACCGCCGCAGCGAGGGTTCAGCTGCAGCGCCTGCGCGTCATTCCCGGGTACACCAACTCGCCGGTCGGTCCGGAGATCCGCGGAGCGGAAGCAGGGGTCTTGTTCTGCCTCGGCGAGTACGACGAGGCGCGCGGCATCGTCCGATCGCTCGTCGACGACGGGCTCCTCGGCGCCGCGGTCCGCGCTGTACTGGCCGGTGTGCTGATGGCAGATCCCGAGAGTTGCCGGATAGTGGCCGAGCTGGAGGTCAGCGGAGACGTGCCCGTGTTGGTGCGGGACCTGGCCGCCGCCAACCTGGCCGAGAATCCCCGACGACTGCTCGATACGGCTCAGCGAGCCCGGGGATACGGTTTGAACATGGTCGCCGCGGCGGCCGCCGACCGCGCCCGCAGCCTGGCCAGCCCGGGGTCGCAGTATCGCACCCAGGCCGAGCGAATGCTCGCCACAACCGAGATCAGCGGGCCGTTGGCCGGCCTCTCCAAACCCGGGGGCCCCGTCGGCTCGGTCCCCCCGGGCGTCACGCTGACCCGCCGCGAATCCCAGGTCGCGGAGTTGGTGGGGCAGGGACTGACCAACGCCGAGATCGCGGCCGAACTCCACCTGTCCAAGCGGACCGTGGAGGGGCACCTCAACCGGATCTACACCAAGACCGGTACTCGACTGCGAGGGTGAACCGGCGACAGAGTTGAGGTGTGAGCATGCATCAGTCACAGAGCGATCCGACACAGAGCGATCTGGCACAGAGCGATCCGGCTACCTTCTGCGAGGCGCCGGCGGCCTACATCGTGGAGACCTACTTCGTTCTCCGGATGGTCATCGCGGCCGGCGCGATCGTCCTCCCGACGGCCCTTCTCGTGTGGGTAGCCGTCGACCCCGATCTGGCGATGATGGGCTCGCTCAGCGCCTTCTACTACTCGCCTGCCCGCAGCCTCTTCGTGGGAATCCTCGTGGCGATCGGCATCGCGCTGGTGGCCTATCGCGGTT
>JBKBUP010000225.1:0-4092 GCA_046289795.1 Dietzia sp.
CCTTGCTCGCCATGAGTCCACTCTGGCACTCGAGTCGGACATCGGCGACCGCCGAGCCGAAACCCCGCGTCAGTCGACCCGGGTGAGTGACGCAGTGCCTTCGGAGACCGTATTGGTGCGCGGTCCGAAGTAGTAGGCCAATCTATCGCCCCGAAGGGCGAGCTCTAGATCGACTTCGACCACGCAGGAACCATTCCGGTTGATCGTCTCGTGGATCTTCACCACGCCATCCTCCATACGAGCGCCATGGAGATAGCCGCTGCACTGCAGTTCCGGGTATTCGACCGTTCCGAAAAGTGATCGACCATCGTGGCCGAGAGTCATGGTGACCGAGTACGGACCAGAGTCGTTCTGGACAACGGGCCCGCTCCAGGTGCCCACCATCGACTCTACCGATGCGAGATCGATGGGGTCGCCCGGGTCGACGTCGGTGGGGACCCCGGCGACGTCCAACACCACGTCGTCGTTCATCGTCGCCGTTCTGATCAGGCCGTCGATCTGCGCCCAGAGGGCTCCGGCTCCGTCGGCGAGAATGCCCACGATCTCGCCGGCGGCGCCCTGCACCACGGATCCGAGACAACTCGCGATTGACGCGGTCACGGTCCCGGAGGCCGTACCCGTCGAGGCGCCTGTCAGCAAATCCGCGGCGCAGCTCGCTCGCGTCATGGACTCGGCGAGTTTGTCCGGGAGGAAGATGCTCAGTGCGAGAGTGACCGCTCTGAGTTGAGAAACCGCCGGGTCCACCTCCATGGTGACCCTGGTGTCCTCGAAGTCGCTCGTCGTGAGGTTCGTGGTGCTGCCGGGGAGGAGCAGCGCATTGTTCTGTGCGTACTGGAGACCGGTGCGCTGCCATGCCGACGCCGTCACCACGGTCGGCAGGTCCAGGGTGTCCGGCAGAGCGGTTGTCCACTGGGGTGATGTCGACACCAGCCAGGCGACACCCGAGTTGGAGTGCAGAGACAGTGTCGCGTTCGAGCCGTTTCGCGTAACGCACGGCCACGCGGCGTCGTCACCCCACGTTGAGATGTAAATGTCGGCCTCGGTGTGGAGGCCGTCCGGGCGGTAGCAGCCGGGTTTCGGAGAACTCACTTTGAGAGACTGGGCCACCGCGTCCACAGCCTTGTCGGTGAACGTGCCGATGTCGAACGTGATCGGCCAGAAGGTCGACAGGTGAGATGTCTGCGTGACGAGGGTGGGAACGTCGCCTCGGGGCAGGATCTCCACCTCGCCGTCATGCTCGGTCAGCACGAACGTCGTCTCCTCACGAGGCACGGTGACGAAGTCGATCGTCAACGGACGCTCGGGCTGGAGGTCGCCGCCGAGTGTGATCTCGACTGCGGATCCCACGGGAGAGGCAAAGTCGCCCCACTCTCCCGGAAGGGGGGAGTTGGTCGGGCGGACCTTCAGCTCGGTCCCCGGCGGAGCGACGCCCTGCGGTGCGCTGACGGTGACCACGTCGGACGAGTAGTCGAGTCCGGATTCACTGACAACGGACCCGCCGTCGGGCGGTTCCGTTGAGCCGGGGGAGCATCCGATCTGGGCCGCCGCGAACAGAGCGACCAGCGCCGCGCTGACGGTGCGAGTCACCGGTGTCCTCACGTCGGGTCGCCCGTCTGAGCTGCGGGCGGCTGGGTCCGTGTGCCGGGGTCATGAGGCCGGACGGCCGGGGAGTGAGCGTGGAGTGTCGAGATCCCGTCCTCGATATCGTCCCCACGCTGCTCGGTGGAATGGTTCCTTAGGAACATCTCTCGGTAGAACCGGTTGACCTCGGGGCGATAGAGCGTGAACAGCAACGCCGAGCTGATGATGCCGATGGCAAGCCCCGATAGGGATGTGAACACGGGATTCGCGGTCCCCAGGACTATCTGGCCGAGTCCGTAGCTACCCGCCCGAGGGTCCAGGGTCGCCCAGAAGCCGAAGAACGCGGCTCCGAGGAGGTAGACGGTGAACAACGTACGTCCGAGGACCGATCCGGCCAGGGCACTGATGGCGACAGTCGCCCAGATGAGTACGAACAGGAAAGATACGGCGATGGTGAAGTCCGGGGACGTCGCGGGAAGGGTCATGGCGGTCCTGACCTCAGCCCCCTCCTCTGCGGCCCTGAGAACATACAGGGCCTGCACCGAGTTTCGGATCAGCAGGACTGTGAACAAGGCGCCCACCAGTACGTACAGACGGCGCATCTGCCGGGGTCTGGTGACTACGGTGGGCGGACCCGGGGGAGGGTCGGCGATGTCCCGAGCCTGATCCCGCGTCAGCTCTCCGCGGTCGATACGCCTGATCGACTGATCAAAGAGGCGACGTCTTGTGAAGTACTCGCGCGAGTCAGGCAGGAACGGAAGCACCACGAGCAGCAGAACAGCCGCGAAAGCCGCCGCCGCGGCAATGCTCGCGGCGGAGATGAACTCGACCAGTTCCGGCGGGGCTGTCGAGAGCAGGCTGATCAGCTCTACGCCCATCGAGAGTGTCAGGACCGCCAAGACGGCGTAGTAGACGGCGAATGCGGTTCTCCACGATTGGCTGGTGTACGGGCTCCTTGTGGAGAAAGCAACGACGATCGACGTCGACACGAACCCGAAACACACCACCGTCCAGAAGGTCAGGCCGGAACTGGTGAAGGTCCGGAGAATGGGTGTGTTGTGCCAGAGCCAATAGTTGTAGAAGAGCATTCCCAGGGTGAGGAGTGCAGGAAGGCCGATGAACAGTGCCACGATCCACGTCATGGCACGGAAGGCGTGGGCGGACATCGGGGCAGCCGGGCGGTGAACTACGACTCCGTCCGTAGCGCCGGCACGAGGGGTGGCCGAGTTGGCGGCCTCGACTCGTGAATCCAACCAGGACTCGAACTTGACGCCGTATCGATTCCAACCGGAGTCAAGCGCAGTCCCCATCGCGTCTGCACCCCGCCGGAGGTCCCGGACGACGACAGACGCGAGAGACGGATCCCCCGCGGGACGGGGCGCTGCCTGGCGACTGGCCCGCCAGGGGCCCTGTTCTTCGACTTTCGGCTGCCCACCGCTTGGCTGCGGCACCGAGAGCGGAGATGCTCCAGCGGTATCGGAGGGAGACGGCCGTGGGACGGAGGAATCTGAATCCGCGTGGGTCATACGCGAACCTTAGAACTCGGTATGCGTCGTCACGCGGGTTGATGGGCAGATTCATACAATCGTACGACAGTGCGGCCAGGGTATTCCCCACTGCTTCCGGCCGACGAACCTCCTAGTGGCCAGAACTGTGGAATCGAGTTTCCCGGGTCTGACCCGAGTCGTACATCTCTAACGCTTGACACCGATCGCCCCGAAACATCCCGGACACCGGCCGGCGGTCTCTACCTTCACGAATACTTGACGACGTTCGACTCCGAGAAGTAGCCGCATCTAGTGGAGCTAGTTTGAGTTACGTGTCGCCCTCGGTCCCAGGTAGCAAGACTCGAACTGGCGACTTCGATGAGTCTTCGGTCCCGTTGCCGAGTTGCCCTTCTCGGTTGCGTCCCCAACATATAACGGCGCCATCCTGCAGTGCTGCACATGTATGGAGGCTTCCCGCGCTGATAGCGGTAAGTCCCTTCATTAGTTCTGACTCTGGCGGGTTCCAACTCCGACCCGTCTCTCCCTGATGGAAAACGAATTCTCTCCCTAGTGGGGATGTATCACTTGTCAAGAAGTAATTTTCCGCTCCCCAACAGCGTGCGGTAGAATCACGACGAAGTACACAGGTGTGGGTCCCGCCGGTGCTAATTTCAAGTCCCTCAGTCAATCTTTCCACGTGCAGCGGAACGGCTGATCCAACGTTTGTGTCGTATCCGCCTTGCCTTTCGTTATTGGCCCCCCAACAATATGCACTTCCACTATCCAGCACGGCACAACCGTGAGACGCAGACCCCATTGAATGGCTCGCGCTAATGTCGACCACGTCGGTTAGTCCGTGCACGTTGACCGGTTCGGGCGAACTATCGATTCCGTTCAGCGCGTCGCCGCCGCCGAGCGCCGCAGAATGGTTGTTCCCCCAACAGTGTGCGGTGCCGTCTTGAAGAGTTGCGCAGGTAGAAAGGTAACCGACGCTGATTTTAGTTATGCCGGAGATCCCCGTCAC
>JBKBUP010000226.1:0-4083 GCA_046289795.1 Dietzia sp.
ACGTTCATCGTCTCGGCCCACTGCTCGGAGGACAGGTCCTCCAGGTGCTCGACGAAGGTCTGGCGGGCTGCGTTGAGCACGAGCACGTCCAGCCCGCCCAGCCCCGCGACGGCGTCGCGGACGATCCCGCGCGCGACGGCCTCGTCGCCGACGTCCCCGGGCAGCAGTACACAGTTCTGGCCGGCCTCGCGCACGAGCGCGGCCACGTCCTCGGCATCGGACTGCTCCGAGGGCAGGTAGCCGATCGCCACGTCGGCGCCCTCGCGCGCGTAGGCGATGGCCACGGCGCGCCCGATCCCGGAGTCGCCGCCGGTGATCAGTGCGCGCCGCCCGGTGAGCCGGCCGTGGCCCACGTAGGAGTCCTCGCCGTGGTCGGCGGGCGGGTCCATCTCGGAGGCCAGCCCCGGCACCGGCTGCTGCTGCACCGGCACCTCGATCTCGTACTTGGTCGTCGGGTCTACGAGCGTGGAGTGCTCGGGCTGGTCAGAGGGCTGAACTGTCGGATCGGTGGTCACGGATGCCTCCCTGGTCGTCTGGACTCCCGACCGTACGCCCCCGGCGTCCGGATGCGAGTGCGCGCCGGATCCCCCAGACTGCGGACACGACACCCAACACCCGAACCTAAGGAGTGGCATGCCCCGCTACCGCGTGATCGACCCCGAGCAGAACGTCATCGAGGAGAAGGAGTTCGCCGACGACACCAAGGCCTACGACTGGTTCAAGACGGTCGAGGTCCCCGAGGACACGCTCGGTTACGCCATGGAGGTCGACATGGAAGGCAAGTGGACGCGCTTCGAGGTCAATGACGGCGGCACCAACACCTCCCCCGCGGCCGACGAGGGCACGGGCGTCGCCTGATCAGACAACACCGGGCCTGAGCTCGGTCGGTGCCGATCAGCCGGTCGGTGCCGATCGGGCGAACTCGACGACAGAGTCGAGGTCGTAGCGGCCGGCGGTGGTGCCGAGTCCCTGCGCCACCTGGGCCGCCACCGCGCAGCCGAGGACGGCGGCCCCCCGCAGGTCGTGGCCGAGATGGCGCGCCACCAGGAAACCGGCGGTGAACGAGTCCCCGCAGCCGGTGGTGTCGACGACGTCGATCGAGAACGCGGGCACCGAGATGGTCTCGTCCGCCGTGACGACCACGGCGCCGTCGGCGCCGGCGGTGAGAGCCACGCACGAGACACCCCGGTCGATCAGTGCGCGGGCACCCTCGGTCAGCGACTCGACCCCGGTGAAGCCGCGGACCTGGTCGTCGTTCGGCAGCAGGTAGTCCACGTGCGGCAGGGCGTCCGCTATCCACTCGAGCATGCCCGGGTCGCCGTCGGCGAGGTTGTCCACGGACGTGGTGATCCCCTTCTCCCGGGCACGGGCGAGCAACTCGCCCGCAGCCGGGCCGCCCAGGAACTCGGGCCCGCCCAGGTGCAGATGGGTGAGCCCGTCGAGGGCACCGTCGTCGATGTCGTCGAGGGTGAACACGCCGTTGGCGCCGATGCAGTGCCACGCGGGGCGATCCCCGTTGGGGCGCACGGGGATGACCGAGGAGGACGTCTGCGCCTCGGCCTTGGTGACCAGGCCACCGGTGTCGACTCCCTCGTCACTCAGCAACGTCGTCAGCGTTCGTCCGATGGCGTCCGCGCCGACCGCGCCGAGGCTGCGGACCCCGGCCCCGAGGCGGCTGAGCACCACCGCGGTGCCCCCGGCGGTACCGGCCGGCGAGAAGGCGATGGTGTCCACGAGGGCGCCGGCGGAGCCCTCGGGGATGGAATCGATCCCGATGGCGTGGACGTCGAGGACGTGCACGCCGACCGTAGCGATCGTCATGGATGTGATGTCGGTCATCGAGGGCTCTCCTTGGTGGTTCCGTACTCGCGGGTGATCGCCTGGGCCACGACGTCGTGTTGCTGAGAATCGGTGAGGGGTCGCGGCGTGCCCACCCCACTCGCGCGGACGTGCAGGGCCGCCAGCCACTCCAACAGCAGCGCGTTGTCGAGGGCCTTGTCCAGGGAGGACCCCACCGCCACGGAGCCGTGGTTGGCCATCAGAACCGCCTGCCGGTCGCTGAGGGAGTCCACCACGAGGTCCGCGAGTTCCGGGGTCCCGAAGGTGGCGTAGGGCGCCACCCGGATCTCCCCGCCCAGCAGAAGTTGCTGGTAGTGCAGCACGGGCAACGAGTCCATCCCGGACACACAGGAGACGGCCGTGGAGAACGGGGCGTGGGTGTGCACGACGGCCCCGGACCCGGTGCGGGCGTAGACGCCCAGGTGCAGGCCGAGCTCGGAGGTCGGTTCGAGGTGACCGTCGAGGAGCTCCCCGGTCGGGGTGACCACGGTGACGTCCTCGGCACCGCAGTCGGCCAGCACCACTCCGGTGCCGGTCACCGCGATCCGCCCGTCGTCGAGCCGTGCCGAGACGTTGCCGGCGGTGCCGATGAGCAGCCCCTCGGTGGCCAGTCGCCTGGAGGTGGCGGCGACCTGCTCCCGTGCGCGTGACGACTCCGTCGTCGTCATCTCCCACCGGCCTGGTCGATGCCGCGTTCGGCGTGCACGACGTTCTCGAGTGCGGCCATGGACCGACGGAACTGGGCGGACAGCGACTTCTCGAGAACCGGCGCGATGAGGGCGCCGAGGGGGCCGGCTCCGACCCGGCAGTCGACCCGGTAGGTCATCAGGGTGGCCTCGGCCCCGATCGGTTCGAAGCGGAAGGTGTTGACCATGTCGTGCAGCGGCGCGAAGCCGGTCCCGGAATCGACCCTGAGGGACCGCGGTTCGATCTTCCGGACAGTCCACTCAGATCGCGTCGTGAGCGGCCCGACGGTCCGGTTGCGCTCGGAGTAGGTCCCGCCCACGGTCGCGGGACCGTGATGGGCGGTGACCTCGAGAGCCCCGTCGACCCACTCGGCGTAGCGGGAGGTGTCGTCGATGACGGCCCAGATGTCCTCGAGCGGTGCCGAGAGTCGGTGCTGTACGGAAACGGTCAGACGTGTCACGAGGTTCCTCCTGATTGTGCGATCACGGCTCGGGCGGCGGTCTCCCCGGAGCGGACGGCTCCGTCCATGTAGCCGTTCCAGTAGTCGGAGTGTTCGGCTCCGGCCCAGTGCACGCGGCCGAACGGGCGGTCGCGCCAGCGCCCGAGAGAGGTCAGGACGCCGGGGCCCAGTACCGCGGTCGGGCCACCCCTGGTCCAGCGTTCCGCGGTCCAGTCCTTCTCGAAGTAGCCGACGGGCGTCAGCGCCGCTGGCCCGACCACCCGGGCGAAGCTCTGCAGGACGGCTCCGCCGCGCTCACGCGCGGGGCGTGGCGCCCACCTGCGCCATCCCGCGCCCCCGACGAAGCCCATGAGGATCCCGGGCGCGCCGCTCGGCGGGGTGTTGTCGAACATCGAACACACCGGGGAGGTGTCGCCACGGAAGACGCCCTGGCCGGAGAGGCCGTCCTCCCGCCAGAACGGGCGCTCGTAGATCGCCTCACACTTCATGAGGGTGCCGAAGGTCATCCGCCGGAACAGCGCGTCCTGGTGGGCGGGCAACAGCGGGTTCCACTCGATCTCGGCCGCCAGGTGGGGTGGTGCGGTCACGATCACCTGGTCGGCGTCCCAGGATCCCGCATCGGTGGTGACGGTGGCCCCGGTGGCATGGTGCTCGATCCGCCGGACGGGGGCGCCGAGGGTGACCGCGTCGCCCAGCGTCTCGGCCATGCGCTGGGAGATCACCTGGGAGCCGCCCACGACACGTGATTCCTGGGCCCCGCCGGTCACGCCGATCATGCGGTCCAGTGCACCCGGGAACGTCTCGTCGCCGGCACCCGCGACGTACGCCAGGCCGAACAGCGCCGAGGCCTCTGACGCCGGCGCCCCGAACGCCGAGCCGAGGAGGGTGTCGATCAACTCCACTCCGCCGGCACCGACCGCGCCGCGCCGCAGCCAGGTCGCGAGGCTCTGCGCGTCCAGCCGGTCCGCCTCGGGGTGTTCCCACGGGGCGGCCACCGGGACCTCGCTGCTCGCGCGGGCCAGGCGCGCTGTCGCCAGGGCGATGTCGGGTAGCGCGAGACGGTCCGGCGGGATGTCGCCGCGGAATCGCCGGCTACG
>JBKBUP010000227.1:0-4071 GCA_046289795.1 Dietzia sp.
GCGGTGTTGAGCTCGAAGGCCCCGGTCGCGCCGGCCCAGGCGACGGCGGCGTCGTTTCCCACGACCTGGGCCGCGACCTGCGAGACGGTCTCGCAGAGCACGGGGTTGACCTTGCCGGGCATGATCGACGACCCGGGCTGCAGATCCGGGAGGTGGATCTCGGACAACCCGGTCATCGGACCGGAACCCATCCAGCGGACGTCGTTGGCGATCTTGGTCAGCGAGACGGCGACCGTGCGCAGCGCCCCGGAGAGTTCCACGAGGCCGTCACGGGCGGACTGAGCCTCGAACGGGTCCTCGGCCAGACGCAGCTCCTCGAGCCCGGTGAGGGATCGCAGCTCCTCGACCACCGCGGAGCCGAAACCGTCCGGCGCGTTGAGTCCGGTACCCGCAGCCGTGCCGCCGATCGGGAGCTCGCCCACCCGGGGCAGGGTGGCGCACACGCGCTCGGCCCCGGCCCGGATCTGGCGCGCGTACCCGCCGAACTCCTGGCCCAGGGTCACAGGGACCGCGTCCATGAGGTGGGTCCGACCCGACTTGACCACGTCCCGCCACTCGACGGACTTTCTCTCGAACGACCCGGCCAGCACACCCAGTGCGGGGACGAGCTCGGTCAGCGCCATCTCCGTCGCGGCGACGTGCGTGGCGGTGGGGAAGGTGTCGTTGGAGGACTGCGACATGTTGACGTCGTCGTTCGGGTGGACGGTGACGCCCTCGGCCGCGCACAGCGAGGCGATGACCTCGTTGGCGTTCATGTTCGAGCTGGTACCGGATCCGGTCTGGAAGACGTCGACGGGGAAGTGCTCGTCGACCTCGCCCTCGGCGATGCGACCGGCCGCGGCCACGATGGCGTCGACCTTGGCCCCGTCGAGCAGTCCGAGGCGACCGTTGACGGTCGCGCAGGCGGACTTGAGGAGGCCGAGCGCACGGATCTGTGCGCGCTCGAGGCCGCTACCCGAGACGGGGAAGTTCTCCACGGCACGCTGCGTCTGTGCCCGCCAGAGCGCGTCGACGGGAACCCGGACCTCACCCATGGTGTCGTGCTCGATACGGAACTCACTCTGGTCGGCCATACGGCCAGAGTAGGCGGGCCCGCCGCGCCGTGCTGACGTCCGGCGCCCCGGGCCCCAAACCCGTTGCCTGCGGGGGTTACTGGTTCCGGGCCCCCTGGCCGTAGTCGACCGCCGAGAACTCGCGGAGCTTCTCCATCCGGTGGCGGGCCTCGACGTGCCGGACGGTGCCGGACTTCGACCGCATGACCAGCGACCTGGTGACGGCGCCGTTCGCGCGGTAGCTCACGCCACGGACCATGTCGCCGTTGGTGATGCCGGTCGCGGCGAAGAAGCAGTTGTCGCCGCGGACCAGGTCGTCGGTGCCGAGGATCGCGTCGACGTCCAGCCCGGCCTCGACGGCCTTCTTGCGCTCGGCCTCGTCCTGGGGCCAGAGCTGACCCTGGATCTCGCCTCCCATGCACTTCATGGCACAGGCGGTGATGATCCCCTCCGGGGTGCCGCCGATCCCCATGAGCATGTCCACCGAACTCTCGTCGGAGGCGGCGGCCACGCCACCGGCGACGTCCCCGTCCATGATCAACCGGACCTTGGCGCCCGCCGCGCGGATCTCCGCGATGAGCTCGGCGTGCCGGGGGCGGTCGAGGACGCACACGGTCATGTCCCCGACGTCGATGTTCTTGGCCTCGGCGACGGACCGGACGTTCCATTCCGTGGACTTGGAGAGGTCGATCTTCCCGACGGCCTCGGGGCCCACCGCGATCTTGCGCATGTAGAACACCGCCGAGGGGTCGAACATCGAGCCCCGCTCCGCGACCGCGATGACGGCGATCGAGTTGGGCCGTCCCTCGGCCATGAGGCGGGTCCCGTCGATCGGATCCACGGCCACGTCGACCGCGGGGCCGTGACCGGTGCCGACCTTCTCGCCGTTGAACAGCATCGGCGCCTCGTCCTTCTCGCCCTCGCCGATCACCACGACGCCGTCCATGTCGACGGTGCCGATGAGCTCGCGCATGGCGTCCACGGCCGCTCCGTCGCCCCCGAGTTTGTCGCCCCGGCCCACCCATCGGCCGGCCGCGAGCGCGGCGGCCTCGGTGACTCGGACGAGCTCCATGGCGAGGTTACGGTCGGGGCGTAGGGCGTCTGACATGTGGCGTCTGGCTCCTCGGATAGCTGCGCGCGAGTAGACGTGGCCACTCGCGTCACGATGGGGTGTCGGCGCTCATTGTTGCACCTCGCGGCCCCCGCCGGGGGCCAGGCGCCCGACATGCCCCGGGTGGGTGGGATACTCGCAGCCGTGGCCGAGCCGAAACCGAGAATCCTGCAGGGCAACCGCGACATGTTCTGGTCGGTGGTGGTGCTCATGGCGATCGTCGGGATCTTCGCCGGTGTCGCCGGCCAGTGCACCTTCAGTCCGTCCGGACCGCAGCAGGGGGCGATCCCCGAGTTCGACGCCGAGGCCTCCCTGCGCCAGGACGCGCGAAGCCTCGGCTTTCCCATCCGTTCGCCGGAGGTGCCCGAGGGGTGGACCTCCAACTCCGGGCGCGTCGAGAGCTTCGCCGACACCACCTCGAGCCACGTCGGCTGGGTGACGGGGGAGCGCAGCTTCGTCGAACTGGTCCAGTCCGACGCCCCCGAGGAGGCGTTCCGGTCACTGAGCGGGGGGCCGCGACCCGACCGGACGATCGTGCCGGTGACGGGGCAGGAGTGGACCGTGTTCACCGGTGACGACGTCCGTCCGGTGTGGGTGCTGGACCTGGACGACGTCCGGGTGGCCGTGACCGGATCGGCCACGACCTCGGACTTCGAGGCACTCGCCGCAGCCGTCCAGGACGCCGAACCGCTCCCCAGCCAGCGGTAGCCGCCGAGCTGGGTGTCGCCGGTAACCCGGCGAACCGGGCTGCGGCCTACCGAGTGCGGTCGCCACCCTCGTCGTCGTCGCCCAACACCGCGTCGATCCGGTCGCGTGCACCGTCGAGGTGCTCGGTGCACCGCGCCGCGAGCTCCTCGCCCCGCTCCCAGAGCGCCAGGGACGCGTCCAGGTCCTGGCCGCCGGCCTCGAGGATGCGGACCACCTCGATCAGCTCGTCGCGGGCCTGCTCGTAACCGAGCTCGGAGACGGGGGTCTGCTCGTCGGACATCAGGACTGCTCCTCGGTCGTGGTGGGCTCGGTTGTGGTGGGCTCGGTTGTGGTGGGACTTGACGTGACGGGGCGGGTGGCGGCCGTCCGTCCCGCGGCGGGGGTGGAGCCGAGAACGGCGGCGGACAGGGCCCCGTCCGACACCCGGATGCGCAGCTGCGAACCGGGCGGGGCGTGGGCGATCGAGGAGACCACCCTGCCGTCGTTGTCCCCGGCGACGGACTGGACCACCGCGTAGCCACGCGCCAGGGTGGCCGCCGGACCGAGCGTGGTCAGTCGCGCCGCGAGGTGGCCCAGCGACGTGGACTCGGTCTGGATGATCCGGGTGATGTCCCGGCGAGCCGCCCGGAGCGCCTCGGCCACCACCTCGGCCCGTGAGTCGACGATCCCGTACGGATTGGCCATCACGGGGCGGGAGCGGATGGCCGCGAGCTGGTTGCGCTCCCGCTCCACCCATCCCCGCAGGGCGCGAGCGGTGCGGGCGCGGGCCTCGACGATCCGGCGGCGTTCCTCGGCGACGTCCGGGACCACCCGCTTGGCGGCGTCAGTGGGGGTGGCCGCGCGCAGGTCGGCGACGAGATCGGAGAGCGGGGAGTCAGGTTCGTGCCCGATCGCGCTGACCACCGGCGTCCGGCACCGCGAGATCGCCCGCACCAGTGCCTCGTCGGAGAACGGGAGGAGATCCTCGACCGAGCCCCCGCCGCGGGCGAGGATGATCACGTCGACGACCGGGTCGGCGTCGAGCTCCGCCAACGCCTCCAGGATCTGCGGCACGGCCGTCGGGCCCTGGACCGCGGTGTTGCGGACCGCGAACCGCACATCGGGCCACCGACCCCGGGCCACCTCGACCACGTCGCGCTCGGCCGCACTCGCGCGACCGGTTACCAGCCCGACGCAGGTCGGGAGGAACGGCAACGGGCG
>JBKBUP010000228.1:0-4040 GCA_046289795.1 Dietzia sp.
GCACCGACCGTGGTCTACGACCCGGACCCCCTGAGGTGGACGGACGCCACCGAGGCGATCGCCGACGCCTACGGCCGTCCCCGGGCGGGCGGGGACCTCCTGCTGGACGTGATCGACCGCGCGCGGTTCACCGCCGACGCCACCACCCCGAGCGACACCTGGGTCTCACTCGTCTCCGTCACCGAGTCCGACGGGATAGTGGTCCAGCAGCCTGACACCCTCGGGAGCCTCATGCTCGAGGCGGTCGGCGCCGGCCGACCCCCGGCCCAGCGCACCAGGGACGGTCAGCGGATCGAGCCCGCCCCCGAGTCCCCTCCCGTGGGCGACGAACTCGACGGTGACGTGATCTTCGCCGTGGTGGGCGGCAGTGACCGCTCGGAGCAGGCCGCGCGCGAGGCCTTCGCCTCCGGCCGGTGGACGGACCTCGCCGCGGTGGGCGCCCGCCGCATGTTCGTGGTGGACCGGGCGGTGTGGGAGGGTGCCGGTCCCGTGGCCGCACGCGCGGTCCTCGACGACATCCGGGGCTCCATCAACGGCATCGCTCCGGACGGCTAGGCGCGGACCGGCCGTTCCGGCCGACGGACGACATCACCCCGGCGCCTGATCAGGCGCCGGGGTGATCCCGTTGACGGGCGATGCGTCAGAAGTCCCAGTCCTCGTCCTCCGTGGCCACGGCGTTGCCCATGACATACGAGCTACCGGAGCCCGAGAAGAAGTCGTGGTTCTCGTCCGCGTTCGGGCTGAGCGCCGAGAGGATCGCGGGGTCGACGTTGGTCTCGTCCTTGGGGAACATCCCCTCGTAGCCGAGGTTCATCAGCGCCTTGTTGGCGTTGTAGCGCAGGAACTTCTTGACGTCCTCGGTCCACCCCACGGTGTCGTAGAGGTCCTCGGTGTAGTCCGCCTCGTTGTCGTACAACTCGAAGAGCAACTCGAAGGTGTAGTCCTTCAGCTCGTCGCGCTCGGCCTGACCGATCTGCTCGAGGGCGCGCTGGTACTTGTAGCCGATGTAGTAGCCGTGCACCGCCTCGTCCCGGATGATCAGCCGGATGATGTCGGCCGTGTTGGTGAGCTTGGCGCGCGACGACCAGCGCATGGGCAGGTAGAAGCCCGAGTAGAAGAGGAACGACTCGAGGAGGGTCGAGGCGATCTTGCGCTTGAGGGGGTCCTCCCCCGAGTAGTACCCGAGGATGATGTGCGCCTTGCGCTGCAGGTAGGTGTTCTCCTCCGCCCAGCGGAAGGCGTCGTCGATCTGCGGCGTGGAGCAGAGGGTCGAGAAGATGGTGGAGTAGCTCTTGGCGTGGACCGACTCCATGAACGCGATGTTGGTGAGCACCGCCTCCTCGTGCGGGGTCGCCGCGTCGGGGATCATGCTCACGGCGCCGACCGTCCCCTGGAGGGTGTCCAGCAGCGTGAGGCCGGTGAAGACCCGCGTGGTGAGCTGCTGCTCCGAGTCCGTCAGGGTCTGCCACGACGGGATGTCGTTGGACACCGGGACCTTCTCCGGCAGCCAGAAGTTGCTGGTGAGCCGTCCCCAGACCTGATCGTCGACCTCGTCGGTGACGCGGTTCCAGTTGATCGCCGACACCCGGTCGACGAGCCGGGGGGCGACCCCGGCGGCGGGACTGTGGGATCCGGGGGCGTGCTGTTCGATGGTCATCGGATCTCCTCGTGATGGCGGGGGCGGTTCGGGGCGCAGGCCTGCGGCCGGGGGGTCAGAGCATGCACGAGACGCAGCCCTCGACCTCGGTGCCCTCGAGCGCGAGCTGACGCACGCGGATGTAGTACAGGGTCTTGATCCCCTTGCGCCACGCGTAGATCTGGGCGCGGTTGACGTCGCGGGTGCTGGCCGTGTCCTTGAAGAACAGCGTCAGCGAGAGTCCCTGGTCCACGTGCTGGGTGGCCGCCGCGTAGGTGTCGATGATCTTCTCGTAGCCGATCTCGTACGCGTCCTGGTAGTAGTCCAGGTTGTCGTTGGTCAGGTAGGGCGCCGGGTAGTAGACGCGCCCGATCTTGCCCTCCTTACGGATCTCGATCCGGGAGGCGACGGGGTGGATCGACGAGGTCGAGTTGTTGATGTAGCTGATCGATCCCGTGGGCGGCACGGCCTGGAGATTCTGGTTGTAGATGCCGTACTGCTGCACATCGGCCTTGAGCGCACGCCAGTCGTCCTGGGTGGGCACCGTGACGTCCGCCTCGGTGAACAGCTGGCGCACCTTCTCGGTGGCCGGCTCCCACGTCCGGTCGGTGTACTTGTCGAAGAACTCGCCGGACGCGTACGTGGACTCCGGGAACCCGGCGAACCACGTCCCCCGCTCCCGCGCGAGGAGGTTCGACGACCGGACCGCGTGGTAGAGCACGGTGTAGAAGTAGATGTTCGTGAAGTCGACGCCCTCCTCGGACCCGTAGTGGATCCGCTCGCGGGCGAGGTAGCCGTGGAGGTTCATCTGCCCCAGGCCGATCGCGTGCGACTCCGCGTTGCCCCGCTCGATGGACGGGACCGAGTCGATGTGGGTCTGGTCGGACACCGCGGTCAGGCCTCTGATGGCCGTCTCGATGGTCCGTCCGAAGTCCGGTGAGTCCATGGCCTTGGCGATGTTGAGGGAGCCGAGGTTGCAGGAGATGTCCTTGCCCACGTGGGAGTAGGTGAGGTCCTCGTTGTACGTCGACGGCGTGGAGACCTGGAGGATCTCCGAGCACAGGTTCGAGTGCGTGATCTTGCCGGCGATCGGGTTGGCCCGGTTCACCGTGTCCTCGTACATGATGTACGGGTAGCCGGACTCGAACTGCAGCTCCGCGAGGGTCTGGAAGAAGTGCCGGGCGTTGATCTTGGTCTTCTTGATCCGGCTGTCCTCGACCATCTCGGTGTAGTGCTCCGAGATGTTGACGTCCGCGAAGGGCCTGCCGTAGATCCGCTCGACGTCGTACGGCGAGAACAGGTACATGTCGTCGTTGCGCTTGGCCAGCTCGAACGTGACGTCCGGGATCACGACACCCAGCGACAGGGTCTTGATGCGGATCTTCTCGTCCGCGTTCTCCCGCTTGGTGTCGAGGAACTTGAAGATGTCCGGGTGGTGGGCGTGCAGGTACACCGCACCGGCACCCTGGCGGGCACCGAGCTGGTTGGCGTAGGAGAAGGAGTCCTCCAGCAGCTTCATCACGGGGATGACGCCGGAGGACTGGTTCTCGATGTGCTTGATCGGCGCGCCGTGCTCGCGGAGGTTCGACAGCAGCAGTGCCACCCCGCCACCGCGCTTGGACAGCTGCAACGCGGAGTTGATGTTGCGGCCGATGGACTCCATGTTGTCCTCGATACGCAGCAGGAAACAGGAGACGGGCTCGCCGCGCTGCTTCTTGCCCGAGTTCAGGAACGTGGGCGTGGCCGGCTGGAATCGACCGTCGATGATCTCGTCGACCAGGCGGCGTGCGAGGTCCTCGTCACCGTCCGCGAGGGTGAGGGCGACCATGCAGACGCGGTCCTCGTAGCGCTCGAGGTAGCGCTTGCCGTCGAACGTCTTGAGCGTGTACGAGGTGTAGTACTTGAACGCGCCGAGGAACGTGGGGAATCGGAACTTCTTGGCGTAGGCGTGGTCGAACAGCTCGCGCACGTAGTTGCGCGTGTACCGGTCGAGCACCTCGCGCTCGTAGTAGTTCTTGTCGACCAGGTAGTCCAGCTTCTCGTCCAGGTTGTGGAAGAAGACCGTGTTCTGGTTGACGTGCTGCAGGAAGTACTCCCTCGCCGCCTCACGGTCCTTGTCGAACTGGATCCTCCCGTCCGCGTCGTAGAGGTTGAGCATGGCGTTGAGCGCGTGGTAATCCATGCGCTGCCCCTCGCCCGCCTCTCCGGCGATGGTGCCTTCGGGGGTCACGGTTGGTGCTGCCAAAACTCTTCCAATCCCTCGCGGACGCAGATGACGTCCTCTTGTGTGCCCATCAGTTCGAACCGGTAGAGGTACGGGACCTCGAGCTTGCGTGCGATCACGTCGCCGGAGACCGCGTAGTCCGAACCGAAGTTGGTGTTGCCGGCGGCGATCACGCCCCGG